>DASVLX010000083.1:0-31607 GCA_036384655.1 Pseudonocardiaceae bacterium | reverse complement strand
CTCCATCTGGGCCGTCTTCTTCTGTGCCGTCTTCTGTGCCGTTCTCATCTGGGCCGTCTTCCGCACCGTCGTCATCACCGGCACTCTCTCACACCAGTACTACACCGAGCAGTTTACTCAACTACACTGCACGGTGTAGTGTCGCTGACATGACAACCACCACGACACCAACACAGGCAGAGGTGGTCTCACAGCGCCGGCTCAACCTGATCAGCCTGGTGCTCGTCCTCGGCGCGATCACGACGCTGCTCGACACGACGATCGTCAACATCGCGCTCGACCACCTCCACACGACGTTTCATGCCTCGGTGGCCCAGACCCAGTGGGTCGCGACCGGCTACATGCTGGCGTTCGTCTCGGTGATCCCGGTCAGCGGCTGGGTGTCCGAACGCTTCGGAACGCGCAACGCGTGGATGTTCGCGATCGTGACGTTCCTCGCCGGCTCGCTGCTCTGCGGTCTGGCCGGCTCACTTCCGGAACTGATCATCTTCCGCGTGCTCCAGGGCGTCGGCGGCGGCATGGTGCTGCCGATCGCCATCACGATCCTCACTCGCGCCGCCGGTCCCGACCGCATCGCCCATGCCATGATCGCGATCGGACTGCCCGGCCAGCTGGCGCCGATCCTCGGGCCGGTCATCGGCGGTTCGATCCTCAACTCGCTGAGCTGGCACTGGCTGTTCTTCGTGAACGTGCCGATCTGCCTGGCCGCGCTGGTGCTCAGCCCGATCTTCCTGCCAGCCACCGCCGGACAACGCGGTCACCGGCTCGACATCGTCGGGTTCCTGCTGCTCACTCCGAGCGTCGTCGCGCTCGCCTACGGCGTGAGCCAGGCGCCCGGCGTGGACGGCTTCGCCGCTACCAGTGCGTGGCTGCCCATCCTGCTCGGCGCGCTGTTGCTCGCCGCGTTCGTGATCGTGTCGCTGCGGTCGCGGAAGCCGACGCTGATCGACGTGCGGGTGTTCGCGCGGCGCAGCTTCGGGCTGTCCAGCGTCATCACGTTTGTCGGCGGCTTCTCGACGTACGCGCTGATGTTCCTGCTTCCGCTGTTCTACCAGCAGATTCGCGGCGACAGCGTGCTGCACACCGGACTCCTGCTGATCCCGCAGGGCCTCGGCACGATGCTGTTCCTGATCCTCAGCCGGCGGCTCAACAGCCGGCTGGACGCTCGCGTCATCGTCGCGAGCGGTGTCGTGATCACCATGCTGAGCGTGATCCCGTTCGCGCTGGCGGGCGCCAGCGGAGGCACCGCGCTGCTGCTCGCCGCGCAGTTCGTGCAGGGCATCGGCCTCGGCGCGATCGGCCTGCCGGTCATGACGCTGGCCTTCGCCAGCCTCTCCCACGAAGAGGCGCCACGCGGCAGTGCCGCCTTCAGCGTCGTCCAGCGGGTCGGCGCGCCGTTCGGCGTGGCCGTGATCGCCGTCATCCTGGAGGGCTACCTCGCCAGTGCGACGACTCAGGCCGCCGCTCTGACGGCGTTCGGCAACACCTTCTGGTGGATCTTCGGCCTGTCCGCGATCCCGCTGCTGCTGGCCTTCCTGATGCCCGCCGTGAAGCAGGCCCAGGCACCCAGCGAGGAGATCGAACCCGAGCCCGAGCCGGTCCAGGTTGGGCGGTAGCTAGGCGTGTACCTGGGGTGGGGTCGGGTGTTTGGTGTCATCGCCGTTCACGACGCGGGCACCGGGCACCGGGCCCTGCGCCACGCGGACGGTGCGGCACACGCCCGCGCCGGCCAGTTCGGCCGCGACATGGACCGCGTCCTCACCGTCGGCGCACAGGAACGCGCAGGTCGGGCCGGATCCGGAGATGATCCCGGCGAGCGCGCCGGCGTCGACGCCGGCCCGCAGGGTGCGGCGCAGCGCCGGGCGCAGCGACACCGCCGCCGCCTGCAGATCGTTACCCAGCAGCAGCGCCAACTGCCGGGGATCACCGGAGGCCAGCGCCTCCAGCACCGGTTCCACCGAGCCAACCCGGGCATTCCGGCCGCCGTCACGCAGCCGGTCCAGCTCGCCGTAGACGTCCGGGGTGCGCAGGCCCTGCCGGTCCAGCGCGATCACCCAGTGGAAGGTGTGCCGGGACAGCACGGGCACCAGCCGCTCACCCCGGCCGGTGCCCAGCGCGGTGCCGCCATGCAGCATGAACGGCACATCGCTGCCCAGCGTCGCGGCGATGGTGCCCAGCTCGTCGCGGGCGATGTCGAGTTTCCACAGCGCGGCCAGGCCGACCAGCGTCGCCGCCGCGTCGGCACTGCCACCGGCCATGCCGCCGGCCACCGGGATGCCCTTGCGGATGATGATCCGCACCTTGCCCGGCTCCCGGCCGACATGTTCGGCCAAGGCCACCGCTGCCCGCCAGGCAAGGTTCTCGGCGCTGGCGGGCACCGAATCAGCGCCCTCGCCGGTCACCTCCACACCCGGCTCGCCGGCCGCCACGGTGACGACATCGGTCAGCGACAGGGCCTGGAACACGGTGGACAGCTCGTGGTAGCCGTCCGGACGGACATCACCCACGCCAAGGTGCAGGTTGACCTTCGCGGGCACTCGGACCGCCACCGGCGGCGGCACAACGGCAAGCACAACAGCGAGCCTACGTGCCATTCGGATCAGGTGAGTCGATCAGGCCGCGACCATCACCCTCGGACCGCACGGCACGCGCTGCACGAGCCCACCCTGTTCGGTCACCCAGTCCAGTGCGGCGGACGCCCGCTCGCCGGTCACGCCGACCTGGAACCGGGCCACCGGGGTGTCGCCGAGCCGGGTGATCCCGCCGCCGAGCACCGAGATCCGCACGGCGAACCGGGTGGCCGCCTCGGGAAGCAGCGCTCCGACGGTGGCGAAGCCGATCAGCACCACGTTGGCAACCTCGTCATCGCCGACGGGCCGCGACACGGTGGGAACCGCCGGCAGGATCGCGGACGCGGTCCAACTGTCCTGGTCGGAGATCAGGTCGAGGATGCTGCCGCGCTCCACCAGCCGGCCGTCGTCCAGCACCGCCACGTCGTCGCACAACCGCCGCACCACCGAGACCTCCCGTGTCGCCAGGACCACCGTCGTGCCGAGTTCGGAGCGGGCGCGGTCGAGCACCGCGAGCACGCCCGCCGCGTCGCGCGGTTCGAGGCCCTCGGTCGGCTCGTCCGCGACCAGCACGGACGGGTTGCCGGCCAGGGTGCGGGCCACGCTGACCCGCTGGCGCGCGCCGGGAGTCAGGGTGCCGGGCAGGTCACCGGCACGGGCGGTGAGCCCGGCCAGGTCGAGCAGGTCCGCGACGCGGGCCCGGCGCTGCGGGCCCTCCATCCCGGCCTGTTCCAGCGGCATCGCGATGTTGCCGGCCACGGTGCGCTGGGCGAGCAACGTGCTGGTCGAGGGCAGCACGCCGATCTGGCGGCGGACACCACGCAACTGGCTGGACGCCAGGGAAAGCAGGTTGGTGCCACCGACCCGGATGGCGCCTCGGTCGGGGCGTTCCCGCAGCCCGACGAGCCGGGCCAGGGTGGACTTTCCCGCGCCGGACGGACCAACGACCCCGCACAAGGTGCCCTCCGGTACCTCAAGGGTGACGTCGTCCAGCGCTACAACAGTGCCGGTACGTCCAAGATAGGATTTCGACAGGTTCTCAACGGTGATCACGGTCGCTCCTGGGCAGCACACAATGGCGCCAGCTCAGCGGCACCATCATGGGTAAACGGATTCGTGGGGGATGCGGGAGAAACGCGTACGAGCGCGGTGACTTGGGCCGGCTCTAGCTGGTTACGCGCACATGCTCCGACAGCCCGTCACGGTCCGACGGCACAGGTCGACCGTCCGGCGGCGGGTGAGATCCACGGCTCCTCCATCGGTCCTGGCGGTAGCACCTGCCCGGTAAACCGGGTGGTTGCTGCGGCTTCAGCGAGCCAGGTCTCTCAGCCGCTCGGGATGGATATTCCCAGTAGAACTCAGATACCTCGGTTATGGCAATACTGCAAACGGTGGAACGGACATACGTCACACTCGGCTAATGATCGGCGCTGGTCCGTGTGGGTGGCGACTGAATCGATCAGTGATGCGCCGCGCGGGCGATCCGTGCGAAATCGGCCACGCTGAGTTGCTCACCGCGCGCGGACGCCGACACGCCGGCGCGCTCCAGCAGCACGCCCGCGGCCTCCGCCGAGCCGGCCCAGCCCGCCAGCGCGGCGCGCAGCGTCTTGCGGCGTTGCGCGAAGGCCGCGTCGATCACCGCGAAGACCTCCCGCCGGGACACGTCGGCGGCAGGCGCGGCATGCCGCTTGAACGACACCAGCGCGGAGTCGACATTGGGCACCGGCCAGAACACCGCGCGGGACACCGTGCCGGCCCGGCGCATGGTCGCGAACCAGGCACCCTTGACGCTGGGCACCCCGTAGGTGCGGCTGCCCGGCTCGGCCGCCAGCCGGTCAGCGACCTCCGCCTGCACCATCACCAGCCCGTGCGCGAGGGACGGAAGTCCGGCCAGCAGGTGCAGCACGACCGGCACGGACACGTTGTAGGGCAGATTGGCCACCAGCGCGGTCGGTAGGCCGTTTTCCGGGCCGGGTCGCAGAGATCCCCCGGATGGGTGTATCGACCCCCCAGGGAGCCCCTCAGGGGCAGTGGGCTCCCTCAGGGTGGCGGGCTCCTGGAGGTCCGTGGCCGTGATGGTCAGCGCGTCCGCGCGGATCACCCGCAGCCGGTCCGCCAGCGCGGGCGCGCGGCGGGCCACGGTGACCGGCAGCGCCTCGGCGAGCACGGGGTCGATCTCGACCGCAACGACGCGACGGCACGCGGGTAGCAGCGCGAGGGTGAGTGATCCGAGGCCGGGCCCGACCTCCAGCACAACGTCGTCGGCGGACAGGCCGGCGGTGGCCACGATCCGCCGCATCGTGTTGGCGTCGTGCACGAAGTTCTGGCCGAGCTTCTTGGTGGGACGGATGCCCAATTCAGCGGCCAGCGCCCGAATGTCCGCCGGGCCGAGCAGTGCGGCAGCAACGGGTTGGGCATCAGGCATGCCGTCCATCGTGGCAGACGCCGTCCGTGGATCAGGTCCCGGCGGTCGATCAGGTCCGGGTGGTCAGTGCCCGGCGTTCCCGGTGGATGCGGGCGATGACCGCCAGCGCCCTTATACCCGCCTGGGACGCCGAAGACACACGACTGTGCACAGGCGAGTTGATCTGTGCACAGCCCCAGGTTTCTCGTATTGTGGCGCTGACCTGCGTCGATAGACTGGCCAAGGGGTCGCCCCCTGGGCGGGCGGGGGCTGCCTACCGGCGCTCAAGCCGCCTTGTGTCGCGCAATTTTCGGTGTTCCAAGTCGAAGCTGGCCGGAGGCCGCGTGCCGTACTGCAGCTCCGCGAAACCCACGCGCCCCTGAACCCCAGACTGTTCCGCCTGGGAGTCGGAACCGCCGGCTGGGACGGCGGAACTAGTGCACGAGGCCGAGCATGTACGCACACTGCCACGGTTCGAGACCGCGAGCCGCGCGTACCCGGTCGGCGATGGCGATCTGCTCGGACTTGGTGGCCAGGTCGGCGCGCGGCGCGTACTGCCCGCCGCCATTGGACAGCCAGGTCGGCTGGTTGAACTGCAGGCCGCCGTAGTAGCCGTTGCCGGTGTTGGCCTGCCAGTTACCACTGCTCTCGCACTGCGCGATCTTCTCCCAGACCGCGTCGGTCGGCTTGGTCCCCTCGACGACGACCTTCGGCACCGCCGGCGTGATGATCTGGACGGCGATCTGGTCCTTCTTGCTCTGCTGGCCGTTGACCGAGGTGATCCGGTAGGTGATCACTTCCTGGCCGGGCGTCCCGGGGTTCTTCACCGTGATGGTGCCCTCGTCGAGGGTCGGGTCCTCGATGGTCTGCACGGGTGCCGGGATGGTCTGGGTGACGTTGACCACCGTGACGCCGGTCCGGCTGACCATGATCTGCATGTTGGCGGTGATCCGGTCGTTGAGACCGGGATTCACCGAGTCGTTGCGCCCCAACGGAATCTTCTGGTCGGAGAGCAGATCACCGACGGTCGCGTCGGTGGTGGTGACCTGCCGCGGCGCATTGGAGCCGTCGATCAGGGTGACCGTCTTGGCGGTGCGGACCTCGATCGACGCACCGGCCAGCGGGATCTGCGCGTTGCCGGCCATGGAGACCCACGACCCGGTCAGCGGCGCGTTCCACTCCTTCAGCGCCCCCGCCACCGTGGTGGCGCGGGTCCAGTGGTCCTGCTCGACACCATCGATGGTCAGGTGGATCAGCCGGCCGCGCTGCACCGACACGGTGCCGCCGTCGCTGATCGCCGCGCTCGGCGACGGGCTCACCGCGTCGTGCATGCCGGGGTTGATGCCCTGGCTGGTGAGGACCGCGCCGACGGTGCTCTGGTAGGTCCGGATGTGCTCGCTGTGGCCGTCGACATCGACGTTGACGTTCTTGTCCATGGCCAGCGCCATGGCACCGCCGCCGGTGGCGGACAACAGGATCGCGCCGACCGCGGCCTTCAGGAACCGCCGCTTCCACCGTTTGGCGGCCCGCTCCAGCGGACCGTTCTGCTCGGCGGGCTCGGGTTCCTCGTCGGCCTCGACCGCGACGGCCTGCCGCGCCTCTTCCTCGGCGAGCAGCTGTTCCAGTTCCTCGTCGATGCGAGGAAGCAGCGCGGTCTCGGCGTTGAGCATGCCGAGCAGCTGGTCGAGATCAAGCTGTGCGGTGGACAGCACGTCGTCGGCGTCGGGGCCCAGGACGTCCAGGACATCCTGGGTCGTCACCGACCACGGCGACACGCTCTGCCAGCGGGGGGCACCGGCGGACTCGCCGGGCCACGACCCGGTCGACTCAAGCGCACTGGGCAGCTCGTCGTCGAGCGGACGGTCGGCGACCGCGACAGCGGTCAGCTGCCCCGGTGGGTAGCTGGGGGTGAACCAGTCAGTCTCGGTTGTCGTGCGTCGATGCGCACCGGCATAACTGCTGCGGCTGGTGCGTTGATCACCGCTCGCGTTCACAGGGCCAAACCTCCAGACACGCGTTCCGCACCGGACTCAGGGGCGAGACAGCCAGCGATCGTGACGTCCTCGCCCTCTCCTCCTTCACGTGCGGTACTCGGCATGGTGCTCCAGCTCCCGTAGCAAGCGCGTTCCCCGGTTCGTCCACGATGACGTTCCGGCCCCGACACACGCCGTCTCGGCTGCGGGCCACCCCGGGGAAGATCCTTAGGGAAGATCCCTGGGGCGTCGATCACGAGACCGTAACGGACTCACCCGCCTGAGGCAAACGCCCCCCACGGAAACCGTGTCAGTCCTCACAATTTCTTGTGGCGACTGCCCCTCAACCCCCAACGCCACTAACCCGTTTGGACCAGTCGAAACACCCGTTCGGCGTTGGACCGCAACGAGTTGATCAAGTTTACGATATCGTCCTGTCGCAGGTGAGCGAGCTCACGAACCGTGTAGGCGGTGCAGTACGGCTCGTTGCGGCGACCCCGGAACGGATGCGGCGTCAGGAAGGGCGCGTCGGTCTCAACCAGTAGTTGGTCACTGGGAGTCAGCGCGGCCGCCTCCCGCACGCCCGGCGCGTTCCGGAAGGTCACGGTGCCCGCGAAGGACAGCACGAAGCCCTCGGCCAGGCAGCGCCGCGCGAAGTCCGCGTCCCCGGAGAAACAGTGCAGGATGACCGTTTCGGGTGGTCCCTCGGACTTCAGGATCGCGAGCACGTCCTCATGCGCGTCCCGGTCGTGGATCATCAGCGGCTTGCCGACCCGCTTGGCGAGCTCGATGTGCCAGCGGAAGGCGTCCTGCTGCGCCTGCCGCGGCGCGTAGTCCCAGTAGTAGTCGAGGCCGGTCTCGCCGACCGCGACCACCCGGGGCTGGCGCGCCAGGTCAAGCAACGCTTGTTTGTCGGCGTCCGAGAAGTTCGCGGTGCGGGTGGGATGCAGGGCCACCGCCGCGAACACCCGGTCGTCCCATGTGGACGCTTCGGCGGCCCAGCGCGCGGAGTCGACGCTGTCCGCGACGGTCACCACGCGCGTCACGCCGACGGCGGCGGCCCGGTCGACCATCGCGACCACGCTGTCCCGGTCGGTCGCGCCACAGGCGTCCAGATGGGTGTGCGCATCCACCACCGGCGCCGGAAGGGGTTCCGGCGCCGGTGGCAGTTGGTCGCGCTCGCCTTTCCGGCGGGCCATCACTTGGGCTGGATCGGCGCGAAGTCCGGGCCGGTCTCGGCCAGCTTCGGATCCAGCTTCGCGAACAGCGGCGTTGGCTTGTCCAGCGGACGGCCGACCTCGATCGGC
Organism: Pseudonocardiaceae bacterium; assembly: GCA_036384655.1. Taxonomy (GTDB): domain Bacteria; phylum Actinomycetota; class Actinomycetes; order Mycobacteriales; family Pseudonocardiaceae; genus DASVLX01. The sequence continues at coordinate 23,353 of DASVLX010000083.1, read as the reverse complement.
ACCGACTCCCAGTGGGCCTTCTCGACCGTGTAGTCACCGGTGATGACCGGGTAGACGCGGCCGGGCCGGTCCAGGTCCTCGACCTCACGAAGTTCCGGCTGGGCGGCCCAGATTCCGTTGCCACCCAACAGTTCGTGCACCTTCTGCGCGGAATGCGGCAGGAACGGCGTGAACATGGTGTTCGCGTCGGACACGACCTGCAGCGCGGTGTGCAGGATCGTGTCCCGGCGCGCCGGATCGTCCTTGCGCTTCCACGGTTCCTGATCGGACAGATACTTGTTGGCCGCCGAGACGACCTTCATGACCTCGTTGATCCCGGCCCGGAACCGGGCGCGCGCGAGGTGTTCGCCGACCACGTCGAACGCCTTGCGGGACAACGCCTTCAGGTCCTCGTCGGCCTTTTCCGGCACTGTCGGCGTCGGCACGGCGCCGACATTCTTGTTCGCCATCGAGATGGACCGGTTGACCAGGTTTCCCCACTCGTTGGCCAGCTCGAAGTTGATCCGCCGGACGTACTCGTCCCAGGTGAAGTCGACGTCCTGGGTTTCCGGTCCGGCGGCCGCGATGAAGTAACGCAGTCCGTCCGGGCCGAATTCGCGCAGGAAGTCGCGCACGTAGATGACCGTGCCCCGGGACGTGGAGAACTTCGACCCGCTCATCGTCAGGAACTCGCTGGAGACGATTTCCGACGGCAGGTTGAGCATGTTGTACTTGCCGGGCTCGCCACCCTTGTCGCCGGCGCCGTTGTGGCCGAGCAGGATCGCCGGCCAGATCTGGGCGTGGAAGGTGATGTTGTCCTTGCCCATGAAGTACACCGAGCGGGCTTCCGGATTGTTCCACCAGCGCCGCCAGGCGTCCGGATCGCCGGTCCGCCGGGCCCACTCGACGCTCGCGGAGAAGTACCCGATCACCGCGTCGAACCACACGTAGAACCGCTTCAACGGCTGGTCCCGCCAGCCGTCCAGGGGCACCGGAACGCCCCAGTCCAGGTCGCGGGTGATCGGCCGGGGTCGCATGTCGTCGATCAGGTTCTGGGTGAACCGCAGGACGTTCGGCCGCCAGTCGGTCTTGGTGGACAGCCATTTGCCGAGCGTTTCGGTGAACGCCGGCAGGTCCAGGAACAGGTGCTCGGTCTCCACGAACTTCGGCTTCTCGCCGTTGATCCTGGAACGCGGGTTGATCAGGTCGGCGGCGTCCAACTGGTTACCGCAGTTGTCGCACTGGTCACCACGGGCACCGTCGTAGCCGCAGATCGGGCAGGTTCCCTCGATGTAACGGTCGGGCAGCGTGCGGCCGGTGGACGGGCTCACCGCGCCGGTAGTGGTCTTCGGCACCACATAGCCGTTGCGATACAGCGAAAGAAAGATCTGCTGGGTGACCTCGTAGTGGTTGCCGGCCGTGGTCCGGGTGTAGAGGTCATACGTCATACCGAGCGCCTGCATGTCCTCGGCGATGACCCGGTGGTACTTGTCCGCGGTCTGCTGTGGCGTCAGGCCCTCGTTGTCGGCCTGCACCAGGATCGGCGTGCCATGCTCGTCGCTGCCGGAAACCATGAGCACGTCGTGGCCCGACATTCGCATGTACCGGGAGAAGAGGTCCGACGGGACACCGAAACCGGAGACATGACCAATATGGCGGGGGCCATTGGCGTACGGCCAGGCCACCGCCGTGAGAACGGACGGGCTCATGTCGCACAAGCCTACGGACAGCGGTTCGACCGGCGCTAACCGGATTCCGTTCCGGACGGTCCGCCCGGTGTGCGAGGTTCCCCGCGGTTCATCCGGCCGAACCCTGCCGTGCCGCCAGGCGTCTTACAGTGGAGCGGACCTATCGGTGAAGTCCATCAACAGGTTGCCGGGGGGAAGGAGCGGACAGTGGGCGGACTCGCCGCGCTGATCGGCTCATGGCTGTCATCGCTGCACGCGTTCGCGCCGAACGTGATCTGTCCGGGTGCCTGGCCATGGACCGTCACGATGGCCGGTTTCCTGCTGGCCGCGTCTCCCACGGCGGGCGCGGTGCTGGTCGCGCTGATCCGCAAGGTGACCGGTAACCGCTACTCCGTCGGCGTGGTCGCGACGTTCGCCGTCATCGACGTCGTGCTCGGTTTCCTCGCCCCCTGGCTGGTCGCGACCCTCGTCTCGAACATCTTCGAGTCCGCCTTCGCCGGCTCGCCGGTCGGCCTGTCCAGCGCCGATGTCACCAGCCTGCGTGGCAACACCTGCTTCGTCGGCTCGCTCGGCAGCCAGGCGAACTACCTCGGCGGCGGACAGACCGTCTACGAGGCACTGGGCGGACCGGGCGGCCACTTCCTCATCTTCGGCCTGTATGTCGTCGGTCTGGTGCTGCTGCCGGTCGGCTGCGTGCTGGCGGTCATCCTGCAGCAACACCGGGCGATGCGCGGCGGCCCGAACTGGCCCGGCCGGCTGATGTGGCTGCCGTTCGCGCTGTTCGTGCTGGCCACCATCGGGTTGCAGGCCAGGACGATGGCCCAGCTCTGGCTCGGATTCCTGCCGGGCGCCCTGATCGGCGTGCTACTGGTGTCGTTGCTCGGCCGGCCGAGCTGGTCGGTGCTCAACCGCCGGCCCCGCCCGGCCGCGCCGCCCCCGTCGCAGGCGGTCCCCGTCCAGCAACCGGTGTCGCGGGCCCAGCCCCAGCCCGTGCAGCGGCAGCCGATGCCGCCGGGGATGCTGCCACCGCCTCAGGTGGCGGGCCGGCCACCCAGCCCGACCCGGGTCGCCAGCAACCCGCTGGCGCCCTCGACGGCGGTGCCGGCCGCGCCGATGCCATCGGGCGTCCAGCCGCTGGCCAACACCCCCGGACCGATGCCATTCCTGCCCGGGCAGTCCGACCCGGTGCGCTGGAACTCCGCCGACGGCCGGTTCCGCCGGGTCCGGCAACTCGGCCACGGCGGCTTCGGCACCGTCTGGCTGGCCATGGACACCCAGCTCAACCGGACGGTGGCGCTCAAGCTCTCGCACGCCCCCGACGCGCAGGCCCGGCAGCGGATGCTGCGCGAGGCCCGCGCGCTGGCCGCCGTGCACCACCCGAACTGCGTGCGGGTCTATGACATCGTCGAGGACACCGACGGCCTGGGCATCGTCATGGAGTACATCGAGGGCCGGCCGCTGACCGACCTGGTCGCCCAGGGCGCGCCGCTGGACGATCCGGCCGCAGCCCGGCTGTGGTCGGTGCTGGCCGACGCGCTGGGCGCCGCGCACCGCCAGCAGGTGCTGCACCGGGACGTCAAGCCGGCCAACATCATCGTCGACCCGGACGGCTTCCCGCACCTGATCGATTTCGGCATCGCGCGCGCCAGGGGCGATGTCACCCTCACCGCGACCGGGATGGTGCTCGGCACGCCGGACTTCCTGGCCCCGGAGACCGCGGCGACCGGCGTGGCCACTCCCGCGTCGGATGCCTGGCAGCTGGCCGCCACCGTCAGCTACGCGCTCACCGGCCACCCGCCTCGTGGCTACCGCGCCAACCCCATGTCGGCGCTGATGGCCGCCGCACAGCAGCTGCCCAACACCCACCTGCCCGAGCGCAGCCGGCACCGCGAGTTGCTGCGCGCGGCACTCGACCCCGATCCGTCACACCGGCCGACCCTGGACACCGTGCGGCGGGAGCTGCGCGGCTGGCTGACCGGCAGCGGCTACCCGACGGAGGGCCCGGTCACCACGGTCGTCACCGCGCCGGCCACCGGCGCGACCGCCACCCGCCCGGCCCGCTGAGTCGCGCCCGTCCGACCAGGACCTGCTTATACCCGACTCGCGTCGCCCGAGACGCCGGTTGTGCACAGACCAGTTGATCTATCCACAGCCCGAGGTTTCTCGCTTTGTGGCGCTGACCTGCGCCGATAGACTGGCCAAGGGGTCGCCCCCTGGGCGGGCGGGGGCTGTCTACTGGCGCTCAAGCTGCCTTGTGCCGCGCAATGTCCGGTGTTCCAGGTTGGACATGGCCGCAGGCCGCCGGGCGTACGGGAGCTACACGAAACCCGCGCCCCCTGACCCCAGCCTGTTCCGGCGTTCCAGGTGGATGCGGGCCAAGGCCGAAGGGAGCGTGGTCCTGTTGGTCGGTGCTTCGCCCCGACCAACAGTCAACAAGCTCAATCGGTTCGGAGACGCGAGCGAGCTCGCGCCCCTCTCACCTCAATCGCTTGTGGCGTGCTAGGGCACGCGAGCGTGCCTGAGCACGCCGGCCCGCGCCGCCTGGGACACCGGAACCGGGATCAGCGCCAGGACGGCAACCACAGCTCCTGTTGCCAGCGCATTGCGCTGATCGGCGTGCCGTTGAGGATCGGCCACAGCCACACGAAGTTGGCCACCACCAGCCCCACGTAGATGCCGACGATCAGCATCCCCAGCCGGCGCCGCTCGAACCCGGCGTTCGACGGACCGAGGATCTCCCCCAGCGGCAGCACCAGCAGCAGGATCAGGAACGCCGAGTCCGGCGTCATGTAGAAGAAGTACATCTGCCGGTCGAGGTTGAGGAACCACGGCAGCAGCCCGGCCAGGTAGGCCAGCAGCACACCGCAGTAGCGCCAGTCGAACCGGCCGAAGCAGCGCCAGATCGCCCAGCCCATCGCCGGGAAGGCCAGCCACCACATGGCCGGCGTGCCGATCAACATGGTGGCGCTGACGCAACTGCTCGCGCCGCAGTTGGTGACGCTGGAGCCGCTCTCGTAGTAATAGAGCATCGGACGCAGACCCATCGGCCACGTCCACGGCTTCGACTCCCACGGATGCGGGTTGTTCGCGGGAGTCACCAGGTGCTCCGCGAAATACAGCATGTCGTAGTGGTAGTACCAGAGCGATCGAATCGCGTTCGGTATCCAGCCGAGGAACCAGATCGAGTTGTTCGGTCCAATGCCCGGTCCGTGGTATGTGTAGCCGCCGGCCAGATGCCGGTCGATGCCGGTCTCGCTGGACAGCCACGCCCACCAGGAGCCGATGTACACCAGGGTCGCGATCACCGCGAACGCCCACACGGCCGGCAGCAGGTCGCGCACGACCATGCCGAGGAACGGCTTCCGCACCCCGGCCGCGCGGCGCCCGGACCAGTCCCAGATCAGCGTCAACGCGGCGAAGGCGGCCAGCCAGAACGAGCTGTCCCACTTGCTGGCGGCACCGATGGCGAGGCTGATCGCGCCGGCGAGCCGCCACCAGCGGAATCCCAGCCGCGGGCCGAACGACGATTCGTTGACCCAGCCCTCGCGCATCGCGATACGCAATCGATTGCGCACCTGGTCCCGGTCGCACAGCAGGCAGCCGAACGCGACGAGCACCCAGAAGGCCAGGAAGATGTCGAGCATGCCCATCCGGGACTGGATGTGCAGCACGCCGTCGCAGATCATCAGGACGCCGGCGATCCCGCCGAGCAGGGTGGACCGGGTGAGCCGGCGGGCGATCCGGACGATCAGCAGGATCATCAGGGTGCCGCAGACCGCCGACGCGAACCGCCAGCCCCAGCCGTTGTAGCCGAGCAGCCACTCCCCGGCCGCGATCATGTACTTGCCGAGCGGCGGGTGCACGGTCAGCTCGTACGCGGGGTTGTCCTCGAAACCACCGTTGCGCAGCATCTGCAGCGCCTGCGGCACGTAATGCTTCTCGTCGAAGATCGGCGTGCCATAGTCGGTCGGGAATCCGAGATTCTGGAACCGGATGACGCCGCCGATGACGGCGACCACCAGGGTGACGATCCAGCCGCGCAGCCGGTCGGTCGGCATCGGTTTGCCCAGTCGGTCGCCGGGATCGGCGAGCTGCGAGTCGGGCGGCGGTTCGACGGGAGGCGCGCCTCCGATGTCGACCACCTCGCTGTCAGCGGTCCGCGCGCGGCTGTGCCGCGTCAGGATGGCTGAGCTCACCACACCTCCCAGGCGTCATCAGCAACGAAAGCAGCGCCGACCGATTCCCGCACCCGCCTGATCGTAGGGTGGGCCCGGTGAAGCGGGAATCTGGCTCGGGGCGACTGGTGCTGGCGGCCACTCCGTTGGGTGACGCGCGGGACGCCTCACCCCGGCTCGTCGACGCCCTGGCCACGGCGGATGTCATCGCCGCCGAGGACACCCGGCGGATGCGGGCGCTCGCCGCGACGCTCGGCGTGTCGCCGACCGGCCGGGTGGTGAGCTTCTACGACGCCGTCGAGACCGCCCGGATCCCCGGGCTGGTCGCCGCGATCGCCGACGGCGCGACCGTGCTGCTGGTGACCGACGCCGGCATGCCCAGCGTTTCCGATCCGGGATACCGGCTGGTGTCGGCCTGTGTCGCGGAGGATCTTCGGGTGACCTGCGTGCCGGGACCGTCGGCGGTCACCACGGCGCTGGCGGTGTCCGGGCTGCCCAGCGACCGGTTCTGCTTCGACGGATTCCCGCCGCGCAAACCCGGCGAGCGGCGACGCTGGCTGGCCCGGCTCAGCGAGGAACCGCGCACGGCCGTGTTCTTCGAGTCGCCGCACCGGCTCGCGGACACCCTCACCGACGCGGCGAGCGTGCTGGGCGACGATCGCCAGGCCGCCGTGTGTCGCGAGCTGACCAAGCCCTATGAGGAGGTCCGCCGGGGCGGCCTGGCCGAACTGGCCCGCTGGGCTGCGGACGGGGTGCGCGGTGAGGTCACCGTCGTGGTCGCCGGCGCTGCCCCGCCGCCGGCCGCCGACCTCACCGAGTTGGCGGACGAGGTGGCCCGGACGGTCGCCGAGCAGGGCCGCCGGCTCAAGGAAGTCGTGGCCGAGACCGCCGCCTCCGCCGGCGTCAGCCGCAAGGCCCTCTACGACGCCGTCCTCGCCGCGCGAGCACCATCCGATCAGGAGTCGTGACCAGCCGGCAGGCACGTGAAACGGCAGGCGAGCGCTTTCGCCCGACCGGAGTACAGCCGTATCCGGACTTGATCGGTAGCCTTGATTGACCGGCATCAAAGTCGGCCAATCGAAACAGGGGTGACGTCATGACACGACCGTGGGAAGCAGACCCGAACGCTTCTTTATCGCGTCGGCTGGGCAAGTCTCCGCAGGAACTCGGTAACACCAAGGGGCGGGATGGATGCCCCGACATTTGGGAACTGGAAAATGGTGATATCGCGGTCATCGGCCGCGATCTGACCACGGTCCACCAATCACGCTTGCCGGTGGATGTCCGGATCGCGCACGATGAGCGGCTGGTCGTCATCCCGCGATCGACACTGATCGCAGCGAAAAAGGATATACCCGATGTTTGATCGTCTCTTCGGCGACCTGCCGGGAGAACCTCTGCCATTGGCCAGCTATCGGGCCGACTTCGCCGCACGGTTCGACGTATCCGACGGCCACGACTCCTGGAAACTGGAACGCCTGCAGCACTTCAAGGAACCAGGTGACCTCAGTTGGACGGCATTTCACCGAGGGGACTGGAATGAGTCTCTTCGTCTGCTCGACAGCGACAGGACGAGTCTCGAAGAACTCAACCAGGATTCGGCTCGCCGAGGAATCAACCTTTACCGGGTGCGGGTCGTCGAGAAACCGCTGACACCTTACCTGCACTGGGAGCTGTACGGCCTACGCATCGCGGCAGAGTACGGCGAGAAGATTCGGGTCGTCGGCCCGGAGACGGTTCGCCAGTTCGAGAGAGGCGGTGTCCTACCCGAGCTGGTCACTCTCGGCGCGGACACCGTTTACCAGGTCCAATATGACACCAGCGGACTTCTCGATGGGGCGGTTCGCTTCATCGACCCGGACGTCACGGCTCGGACCGTGAAGTTCATCGAGAGTCTCTACGACCTCGGTGAGGACTTGGCGAGTTACTTCAACCGTGAGGTGGCGCCGTTGCCCCCACCGACAGTGTCATGACCGGCGCGGATGAGCGCCCTGGTGACGACACGCACTCGGAGGTGTCTGGTCCGGCGCGTGAGGTGGTGCAGGCCCGTGAGGTGCACGGCGGCGTGCACTTCCACGGACCGGCACGCATCTCTGGCCCGGTGCCCCGGCAGTTGCCCGCCGATGTGTACGGATTCGTCAACCGCCGACCCGAATTAGCCAGGCTGGACCGGCTGCTGGCCGACGATGTTGTCCAGTCGTTGGCGCTGGCCGTGTCGGTCATCGTGGGTACCGCCGGGGTCGGCAAGACCTCGCTGGCACTGCACTGGGCGCACCGCGTTCGCGAACGGTTCTCCGACGGCCAGTTGTATGTCAATCTGCGCGGCTACGACCCCGGCCCGCCGGTCACCGCTGATCAAGCCCTCGATCGATTTCTTCGGGCGTTGGATGTCGCGCCGGCCGCCATCCCCGTCGACCGCGACGACAAAGCCGCCCTGTACCGATCGTTGCTCGCGGATCGGCGGATGCTGATCGTGCTCGACAACGCCGCCACCGTCGGCCAGGTGCGACCGTTGTTACCCGGCACGGCCGGCTGTCTCGTCATCGTCACCAGCCGCAGCAGCCTGTCCGGGCTGGTCGCCAGGGATGGTGCCCACCGGATGACCCTCGATGTGTTGACCGAGCCCGAAGCCGCCATACTGGTACAGACAGTAACGGATGGCTACCGTACGCACGATGATCCGGCTCAACTGTTGGAACTGGCGCGGCTGTGCGCCAGGCTGCCACTGGCATTGCGGATCGCCGCCGAACACGCGGCCCGCAGACCACGAATGCCCTTGGCCGAGCTGATCGCCGATCTACGGGATGAGTCGGGTCTGTGGGGAGCCCTCTCGCCAGGAAACGACGAGGAGGCCGACGCGGTGCGCACCGCATTCGCCTGGTCCTATCGGGCATTGCCCGACGACGCGGCACGAATGTTCCGATTGCTCGGACTACATCCGGGCGCCGAATTCAGCCTCGATGCGGCCGCCGCAATCGCCGGCATCGACGCTCAAGAAGCTCGGCGGACACTGGACCTGCTGGTCGGCGTACACCTGCTGGAACAACCAGCGCCGCACCGGTACCAATTCCACGACCTGCTGCGCAGCTACGCCACCGGCCAAGCCAAAGACGAAGACCCGCCCGAGCAGCGCGAGACCGCACTACGCCGGGTACTGAACTGGTACCTCCGCACCATCGACGCCGTCCAAGCCCGGGTGAACCCGTTCGAACCCAGGGTCGCTCTCGATGCGCCCGAAGAAGATCTCCAACCGGTGACCTTCGACAGTGCCATGCACTGGTATGACACCGAACGAGCCAACCTCGTCAACGCCACTGAGGCCGCGGCCAACGCCGGCCTCGACCGAATCGCCTGGCAACTGGCGGTGGTGCTGCGCGGCATCTACATGCAGGTGCTGCCCATCCAGGACTGGATCGCCACATCCCGAATCGGCCTCGACTCGGCCCGGCGGCTGGCCGATCGCGCCGCCGAAGCCGAACTCCTGGAAAGCCTCGGCCTCGCTTACCTTCGCGCCCACGACTTCCCCGCCAGCATCGACTATTTTCACGCCTGTCTGGCCGTCCACCGCGACCTCGATGACGATTCCGGGCGAGCGCGGGTGCTCATTGGGCTCGGTCTCGCCCAGATGCGGCGGCGGGACCTGCGCGCGTCCAAGTCCAGCTTTGGGCAAGGTCTGGACATCATGCGGCAACTCGACGAGCGGTACTGGATGGCGGTGCTGCACGCCAACCTCGCGGAGGTATCGCTGGAACTCAGTGAATTGTCCGAAGCGGGCAAGCATGTTCAGACGGCGCTGGGTACCTTCCGCGAACGTGGCGCACGGGATGGCGAGGGTAACGCCCTCCGCATCCTGAGCATGATCCGGCGGGAATCGGGCCGTCCAACGGACGCTCTGGAATCCATCCAGGCCGCACTGGACATCGCCCGCGCCGACAGCGGACGCGTGTCCGAGGCGTACTGGCTCATCGAATACGGCCGGGTCCAACGTGCACTCGGCCAGTCGGCCGAATCACTGATCTCCTACCATCACGCGGCTGTCCTGCAGCGCCAACTCGGCGACCGCGGCCGCGAAGCCGAAGCACTCGACGGCACCGGCGACGCATACCGCGAGATGAACCGGCCCGACGAAGCAGCGGGCTTCCACCGGGTCGCCGTCGCCATGTTCCGCGAACTCCACGACACCTGGCACCTCGCGCTCGCCCTTCACCACCTAGCGGCCGCGCTGCACGAGGCCGGCTCCGGCGACGACGCCCGTCGGCACTGGACTGAGGCTCAGACGCTTCTCACCCGGTTCGACGACCCCAGGTCCAACGATCTTCGCCACCGCATCACGCAACTCCTGGCCCAGACACCTGATGAGCCAGCAGGCGCGTAACCACCTCGAAGACCAGCTCAACGAGAAGTGGATCAGGGCGGGCCATAACGAGCGACAGGGTCGAGCCCGCCGTTGCGTGGACGCGATGAGGAGTTCTGGATGCGATCGATGCCCGAGGTCAACGAGTATGGCCGCTGGGATGTCCTGCCGGATGACCCGCGTCCGGATGAGCTGAACCTGGACGACCCGCGCGTGGTTGACGGCCTGAAGCGTCGAGAGCTGCTGAAGACCAACCACCGGGCGCAGCTCAAGTATCCGGCTGGGTTCTGGGCACGGCCACCACAGAACCCCGTGCAGGCCGCGACCGCCGAGATGTGGCGGAACGCGCTGCTGCGCGGCACCTGGGAAGGGATCTCCTACATCAACGGCTGCCTACGCCAATGGTCGGCACAGACGCAGGTGCCATCTACCGCGTGAGAACGGCCGTGGGGCAGCGTGTTCGGCAGATCCGGGACCGGACTGCATGCTGTCGGCAGCCATGGCCGCCTGCCTCGGCATACATCAGGGCACCCTGCACGTCCGAAGCATCGGTCACGTTCGGCGTCGACACGACGTTCCTCCCCAGGTCAGCTCGGCAACTTGGGCAACTTCGACACAGCGCCAGCAGCAGCCTGCTGAGCAATATCACACGGGTTCAGTCCGGATGCCGGCAGCACATCGACTACGATCATCGCCTGCGATCCCTTCGTCGCCTCAACCGCAACGATGCATGAATGTTGGCTACTCAAATCGTCCTGCTGCGCTGAACGGCCGCCCACCGTGAGATTCGACAACTGACCGCCGTTCGCCGAGAGCGTGTCCCAAGCGTTGGGTGTCATATCAATAGAAATTCCCGCATTTTCCTGTTTCCAGTCACAACGGTTCTCGTAGTCGTTATTCGTAACGACAGTCCCGGGGCTGGTGAACCCGAGTTGTGTCAGTGTAGCTTGGTCGATCATGCTGCATGCCTGAACTGAGTTGAACCATCGGTCTGAGACACCGCCACCAGAAGACGCAGATGTTGTTGAGGCAGCGCCTGATTTCGTGGCTGAGATTCCGCTCGGCTGGAGAACGCCGCCACCGCCGCCAGCGCAGGCAGCGAGGATAGCCGCGGCTATGACTGACAACATCGACACCGCGACGACTCGCCTCACCGAACGGTTCATACGACTCATTCAGCTTTCACCGGCCTTCCGCAACGAATCCGACACCTTGGCCTCATTCTCCTGGTAATTCTTCATCGCTTGAGTGTAGGCATCGATCTGCGCCTGATAAATATCACCGAGCTTTGCATACGCCGCCGCGAACTGCTGGGCGACCTGCTGGTTCCAGGTCGAGATCACCTTCGCACCCGGCGTCGAACCCAGCTTGTAGTGCTGCGTGATGATCAACATGTCCCGTTGGCCGTCCAGCCACTCTTGTTGGGCGAACTGGTAGGCCTTGATCATCTCTTGGGCGGCTTCGGGGTTGATGCTGAACTTTCCGGAGGTCGCGGCGGCCTTGAGATCCGCAGACTGCTGCACCTGCGCCTGGACCTGCTGGGCGAAGTTGGCGGTGTAGTTCGCCGAGACGGCGTTCGGCTCTAACGGGACGCCGAGACCTGCGTCGACCGGTTGCTGGCCTGGCCCGTCCTGCGAGCTCGTCATGAGTCATCTCCCCAGTTCTACGGCCAGTACCGCAGATTACTGGTTCAAGACCATCCGGAGGGTGAGATTCGCCAAACTAGACCTACTCAGCGCAACGTGACGACACGCACACGTCCCCAGACACGACTGTGGGCCCGGCCGCATGGCGCGGTCGGGCCCACAGAACTTACTGTCAGGCCTGGGGGGTGGCCTTCACACTGGCGGCGAACCGCTGCCAGGCTTCGGGGCCGAAGGCCAGCGTCCCGCCGGCACGGTTCTTGGTGTCCCGCACCAGGAACGCCTCCGGGCCGGGCAGGCCGACCTCCACGCAGTTGCCGCCGTTGTCGGCGCTGTAGCTGGACTTGCGCCAGGTCGTCATGTCTCGGATTGTGTCTTCCATCGCTGCGCCGCTTCCTCGATGAGTGCCAGGGAGGCGTCGCCGGTCAGCGCCTCCATCCGGATCGCATCGAACAGCACCGTCATGGACTCCGCCATGTCCGGGTTCTCCACGGTCTGTCCCTCCGATGCGGTCTCGAGATAGATTATCGCAGGCAATTGGTCCGTCTCGGCGATCACGAACGCTCCTCGCAGGCCCGGATAGGCCCGCTTGTCGGGAATCACCTGGATGTTGATCCTCGGCCGGCTCGCCAGCTCCGCCAGATGCTCCATCTGGGTGAACATCAGCTCGGGCGAGCCGATGTGGCGGTGCAGCACATGTTCGTCGAGCACGACCCAAAACCACGGCGGGGGCGGCTCCTTCCGGTCCAGGATCGCCTGGCGCGTGATGCGCGCCGCCACGCTGGCCTCCACGTCCTCGTCGCTGATACCGGGACGGGTCCGGAAGATGGCCCGCGCGTAGTCGTCGGTCTGAAGCAACCCAGGAACCAGCATGTTCTCGAAATTCTTCAGTGTCCGAGCGTTGCCCTCATACGGCGAGAACGGCCTGAACCCGGCGGAGAACGGGACTCCGCGCAAGCGTGCCTCCAGCCGGGCGAACGTGCCCGGCGTGCCGAACGCCTTGTCCAACAGCAGCGCCTGCTGGTGAGTCGGCGCACGGAACATCGACTCGATGTTGTTGATGGTCGAAGAACTGAAATTGATCAACTTGCCGAGCTCGTCGCGCGACCAGTGTCGGTCCTCGCGCATCGCCCGCAACTCCTCGGCGAACAGCTTCCGGTCCGGATCACCGCGGTCTCCCGCCATAGCACACCCCTGCACATTCCATTGAGGACTCAGCACACCTGGCCTGTGACGACGCACTCGCGTCGATTGCATGCTGCGTACCGTGCGGCACGGAGAGCAATCTACTGCCCATGACCAACACAGAACTCGACCAACGCGCCGAAGCCGAGCCACAGCACGGCGAACTGGCGCATCTGACCGCCGAATGCCTTGCCGCCGCGGGATTGCGCCTCAACGAGCTGACCACCAGCGACCCGAACGGCATCCCATTCGTGGTCGAATACCGTGGCGCTCGGTGCCGGCTCTACATCGCCGACAACGCCGACGTCGAACTCGAATGGGCGCCTCTGGACGCCGATGTCGCCGACCCGCTTCGGGTGGCGGATCACGTCGCCGGCCTCCTGTCCGCCGACCCCGTTGCCCGCGATCCCAACGCTGGCAACGGAAGTAGCAGGATCACCTTCAAGGGAGCTGTCGGGCGGGACCTGGAGGCACGCGGATTCCACGTCCAGTTGAACATCTACCAGGACGAAACGTTCTTCGACGTGACCGTCGACATCGTCGTCACCCAGCCCGACGGAGACGAAACCTCAAGGGTCTATGTGGACGACGACGGCGGCTTCATGTGGGTGGCGAATTTCTGGGACGAGGACGTGCCCGCTCAGCGGATCGCCCAGGCCATCGCCGACACCATGGTGCGAGCCGGATTCCCCCGAAACCACCGGAGGAAATGAGCGGCCGTGCTACCCGACCATACCGCTGATCATGTCATTGACCATGCCACGCAGGGATTTGACGAGAAAGGCGAAATCGGCGTCGCGCACGGACTTGTCGTGATGGGTGAAGCGGCCGGCGGCCTCGCTGGCCGCGAACCCAATCACCGCCGTGCTCAACAGCCGTTCGGCCCGGGCGGCATCCTCGGGCCGAAGGCCGGCCTCTCGCAGCGCGGCGGTGACGGAGTTCCGGACGTCCAGCGCGGCATCGGTGCGGGCCGGGCGCTGCAACAAGAGTAGGAACACGCCGGAATGCCGCGCGGCGATCTCGCGCATCCCCTCCGCGAACCGAACAAGCCGGCCCGACCAGGGCAGATCCGCCGGCGGCCGAGGCAGGCCGGTGAGCAGTAGTTCGACCAGTCCGTCCAGCAGACCGTCCTTGTTGGTCACATGGCGATACAGCGCCATGGCGGTCACGCCGAGCCGCCGAGCTACCGCCTGCATGGTCACCGCGTCCAGGCCGTGCTCGTCGGCGATGGCCAGTGCGGTCTGAAGGATCTCGGCGCGACTGGTCTGTGCTGGTCTGCCCACGTCTGCTAGCGTACCCGGTAAGTTTATGTCGTATACAAACGGGGAGATGCCGGGTGCGGGTGTTGTTGAGCGACGGGTCGGGCCTGACGGCCCGGCAGTGCGCCACGCTGCTGTCGAAGGCCGGGCACACCGTCGAGGCGCTGTCGCCCGAACCGCTGTGCCTGTGCCGGTGCACCCGCCATGTGCGGCGGGTGCACCGCGTTCCATCGATCGGCACGGACCCGTTCGGCTGGCTCGACGCGGCGCTGGCGATCTACCAACGGGGTGGATTTGACGTGCTGCTGCCGACCCAGGAGCAGGTCGCCGTGTTGGCCTCGGCGCCGGATCGGCTGCGCGCGGCCGGCGTGGCCACCGCCGTGCCGGCCTTCGACGCGGTGGCGCGGGTGCAGGACAAGCTGTCCGCGTTCGCGACCCTGACCGAACTGGCACTCCGCCAGCCGGCTTCCACGGTGATCACCTCCGCCGCCGAACTGGCCGGCTGGCGGGACTTCCCGAGCTATCTCAAGGTGCCGATCGGCACGGCCTCGGCCGGGGTGTGCCGGGTGCGGTCCGCCGTGGAACTCGCGGCACTACCCAGCTCGTGGGCTGCCGCGGCGGACAACGGCCGCCTGCTCGCGCAGCGGTTCGTGCCGGGCAACCTGGCGATGGTGCAGGCCGTGTTCGATCACGGCCGGCTGGTCGCCTGCCATGCCAACGAACGTGTCCGGGAGGGCGCGGGTGGCGGCGCGAGCCTGAAGCGGAGCCTCGACCTGCCCGCCGTGCGCGAGCAGATGGGCCGGCTCGGCGAGGGGCTGGCCTGGCATGGCGCGCTGTCGGCCGACGTGATCCTCGGCCCGGACGGTCCGGTGTTCATCGACATCAACCCCCGGCTGGTCGAGCCGATGAAC
The DNA here is from genome assembly GCA_036384655.1 of Pseudonocardiaceae bacterium. Classification (GTDB taxonomy): domain Bacteria; phylum Actinomycetota; class Actinomycetes; order Mycobacteriales; family Pseudonocardiaceae; genus DASVLX01. Next base: position 8,159 of record DASVLX010000083.1, on the reverse strand, counting down.
GCGTGGCGCTCCGGCGTCGATCTCGTCGGCGCGCTGCTGGACATCGCTCTCGGCCGGCCGACGGCGCAGCAACCGCCCGGCACGCCGGGAGTCCGCACTCATCAACTGCTGTTGGCGATCCTCGGCGCCGCCGGACGCCGGGGTCTGCGACGCGATGTGCTCGGCGAGATCGTCACGGCCCTGACGGGTCGCAGCGACTACGCCGGATCCACCGAGGAACTGACGCCGAGGCCGTGGGCCGATCCCCGCTCCCTCGCCGTGCTCGTCGCCGCCTCGGCCGCCGTGCTCGTCCGGCCGGCCACCGGGAGGTGGTTCAGCGGCGGGTCGGTCGCCGCCTACGCGCTCACCCCCGAGGCGTGGCACCTACTGCAAGCGGTTCGTCGCACGGTGTGAGCGCCGCGGTCACAGCCTGGAGGATTATCGCCAGATACTTGCAATTGGTACCGCCTGGCACCGACAATCGCCTGGCAGCACCCATCACCGCCGCAGGGTGGGCAAGGGAAAGGCGAGGGACCGGTATGACGGCGAGATCGTTAACTCAGGACACGTCTGGATCGACTCCGGAGCGCAAGGGCCTCACCAGACGGGAGTGGACGCGGGCGTCCGGCATGATCCTCACCGTCCTTGGGCTGACCGTGATCGGCTGGGGCGTGCTGGTGTTCTTCGTGATGCCCGGTCACTACAGCCTGGGCGCCAAGACCTTCGGCCTCGGCATCGGTGTCACCGCCTACACGCTGGGGATGCGGCACGCCTTCGACGCCGACCACATCTCCGCGATCGACAACACCACCCGGAAGCTGATGGCGGATGGCCAGCGGCCGCTCTCGGTCGGATTCTGGTTCTCGCTGGGCCACTCGACGATCGTGTTCGGGCTGGCATTCCTGCTCAGTCTCGGTGTGAAGGCGCTGGCCGGCCCGGTCGAGGACGACAGCTCCACGCTGCACACGGTCACCGGGCTCATCGGTACCACGGTGTCCGGGGTGTTCCTCTACATCATCGCCATACTCAACCTGGTGATCCTGGTGGGCATCCTCAAGGTGTTCGCCAAGATGCGCCAAGGCCACTACGACGAGGAAGCGCTGGAGGACCAGCTCAACAACCGCGGGTTCATGAACCGCATCTTCGGCCGGGTCATGCATTCCATCAGGAAGCCGTGGCAGATGTATCCGGTGGGCCTGTTGTTCGGGCTCGGGTTCGACACGGCGACCGAGGTCGCGCTGCTCGTGTTGGCCGGTGGCGCCGCCGCCGGTGGGCTGCCCTGGTACGCCATCCTGTGCATGCCCGTGCTGTTCGCCGCCGGCATGAGCCTGTTCGACTCGATCGACGGGTCGTTCATGAACTTCGCCTATGGCTGGGCATTCTCCAAGCCGGTGCGCAAGGTCTTCTACAACATCACGATCACGGGCCTGTCGGTCGCGGTCGCGCTGCTGATCGGCAGCGTGGAGCTCCTGGGACTGTTCGCCGGGGAATTCGGCTGGTCCGGCGGCTTCTGGGACTGGGTGTCCAATCTGGACCTGAACATCGTCGGCTATGCCATCGTGGGGCTGTTTGTGGTCACCTGGCTGGTCGCTCTCGGGGTGTGGAAGTTCGGCCGGATTGAGGAACGTTGGAGCGCCAACCTGAAACAGGCGCCCGAGCAGGCCGACTGATTCGTCTTGCCACAGCGAGAGGCCCCCGGCGCGATGCCGGGGGCCTCTCTGACGACAGCGGGCTTTGTCGGAGCATCCACTGCCGGGTCTCGTGCCGGTGTCAGCCCACCGGCTGGGTCGCGGCACGTGCCGCGTCGAACCGACGGGTCACGTCGGCCCAGTTGATGATCGTCCAGAGGGCCTTGACGTAGTCGGCCTTGACGTTCCTGTACTGGAGATAGAAGGCGTGTTCCCAGGCATCAAACACCAGCAGAGGCGTGGTCGAGGCGCCGACGTTGCCCTGGTGGTCGTAGACCTGCTCGACAACCAGCCGCTGTCCGACCGGCTCCCAGGCGAGCACGCCCCAGCCGGAGCCCTGCACCGTCGTTGTCGCGGCGGTGAGCTGCGCGGCGAACGCGTCGAACGAACCGAAGTGCTCGTCGATCGCGGCGGCCAGTTCGCCGTCCGGCCGGTCGCCGCCGTCCGGTGACAGGTTGGTCCAGTAGATGCTGTGCAGCACGTGGCCGGACAGGTTGAACGCGAAGGTCTTCTCCAGCCCGACCAGCCCGCCGAACTCCCGCTTGTCGCGGGCCTCGGCCAACCTCTCCAAGCCGTCGTTGGCGCCCTTCACATACGTGGCGTGGTGCTTGTCGTGGTGCAGTTCCAGGATCTCGCCGCTGAGCGCAGGTTCCAGCGATCCGTAGTCATACGGCAGATCGGGCAACGTGTACTGCTGGGACATCGCTTCTCCGCTTCTCCCAAGCCTCGTCGGTCCTTGTCGCCAAACGATCCTAGTTGCAAGGTACTTGCGTTAGCGACACGCGTCCAGCCCACTCTCACGATGAAGGCCGTCAGCGCCGACACAGGCAGTCTGAGCGACCGGAATCCGGCCGAGGTCCGGGCCGACGCGTTCGCCCGTCACCTGCTCGTTCCGGTCGAGGGCTTGCGAAAGTTCCTGGGTAACCGGAAGCCAGCAAGCCTGGCTGACCTCTCCGCGGTCGTTCAGCGATTTCTGGTATCACCGCAGATCGCCGCCATCGCGCTACACGAGGCCGGCTATGTCGATGCCGCCACCAAGGCCGGGTGGATGGAGCTCTCCACACCGAAGCTGGCCACCCGGTTCGGGTGGAGCGACCAGTACCGCGCATTGCAGGCCGATTCCGATCAGCGCAGAGCGCCGCAAGGGCTGCTTTCCCGCGCGATCGACGGTTACGTCAAGGAAATCCTGTCCGCGCAGACCATCGCCTCTTTGCGTGGCATCACGGCACAGGCAGCCGAGACGGATCTCCGTGAGGCCGGGATCGTGCCTGTCCAGCGCCCGGTCCCTTGGGTGAAGGCTTCCGACCTACCGGATGTAGAGGTGGACTGGGCGGCGCTGGACGCGGATCTCAACGCGCCGGACCCCGAGGACATCTTTGGCGACCTGGAATCAGAAACAGACGAGGAATGAGCGATCGGCCCATCATCGATGCCGGACCCGGCCTGAACTTCCTGTCCATCCACAAGGAGCGCCTGCTCATCGAGGTTCTTGGGCAGCTCAGCGCTCCAGAAGCTGTGCAGCGGGAAGTGTTGCGTAAAGCTCGCCAGGATGGACGCTTCTGCCACGCGGCAACGGTCTGGCGAAAACTGACACCGCGCTGGATCGAGATACTTCCGGACAAACCAACGCCTGAATTCGCTGGTCCTGGAGCGCGCGGCGGGCGGCGAACACCTCCCCAACAAGGGGAGCATGCGCGAGATCTACAAACGCTTGCGCTGTCTCGATGACGGTCTGCCGCCGATCGAGAGGACCAATCTCCTGCCCGGCGGCTGCTGGCCCTGAAGGCAAGCTATTCGCTACTGGCCGCCAGGACGCAGTCGGCGCAGAGGGCGTGGCGATGTTTGGTTGGGGTGGCGCGGTAGATCAGGCAGCAACTGCGGCGCTGGAAGCGACCGTCGGAGGTTCGAGTGCTGGTGTTCCGCAGCGGTGGCAGGCGCAGGAGTGCGTCGACAAGCTCGGTCGCTCGGTCGGCCAGGTCCGGGCGGGCGGAGCCGATCATGGTGGCGGCGCCGTTGATCGTGGACGCGACATTCCCCCACAGCACACGCTCGGACACCGAGTACGACAGCGTCGACCGGACCAGATCGGTGATCGGACCGGAGATCACACTCTCCATTGTCCCGCCCGGCCCATCGGGGACCGACAACGGGAACATGCTGCCGAGGCTCGGCTGCCACCACAGGCTGTCCAGGTCCATCGCGGGCACCCATCCGCCGAGCACGGCGAAACCCAACGCGGGTGAGACCAGCCGCCCGGTCAGGCCCATCTGCGTCACGGACGCCGCCACTCGCGTCTCGACCGCGTCGGTCGGCTGGTCGGAGGCCTTGGCCAGGTAATCGCGGATCCCGCCGATCCGTCCACACAGGACATTGGGATCGCCGAGCAGTTCACGCATCCCACGCCAGGGCGGCGTCGGTGCCCCGCCGGCCGGGTGGGTCTCAACGGCGAAGAACGGCCCCCAGCCGCTGACCTCCCTGAGGAGGTCGGCCAGCGGCTGGGTGGCGTTCACCATGACATTCTCACCATGACATTGTGCTCGGTCGAGCCGGCTCAGTCACCGGCGCGCACCTGGTCCGGCGTGAGGCTGGGCTCGACTCGCACACCGAACGCCCAGGCTTCAATACTGCTAAGCGGCGGCTGTCCTCAATGAAGGCCGGTCGTCATGACCGGAAACTGAAGCCCGGCGGTTTTGGCGCCCACGTGTAAATTGTACACTAAGTTATGAGCTGTGACAACACGTCACTGATAATGGCGTTGTGTTCGGTCGATCCCCATCAGTCCTGGGAGTGAGCCATCCGGCAACCTCCTGGTGGTAGCCGGATGGACGTTCAAGTCCCGCTGAGAGACCCGGCCGCTGCCGGTAGGGACAGTTGACCGGAGGTGCCGCTACACGGTCCGGCCGTGCCGGCCTGCGCGGTGGAGGCGGCCTGTGCCTGGGTGACATGCACCGCGTAGGCGGCGGCCGTGGCGTAGCTGGCCTGCTGTGTGGTCGCCGCGGTGGTCGCCGCCGACGTGCTGGTGCAGGCGATCACCGGCACGTTGTTCGACGGTCGGGACGGGGTCAGCGGGAAGGTCGCGCCGGCCGCGGCGGGCACCGCCTGCACGGTGGCCAGCAGGTTGGGAGCGCTGTTACCCGGGTAGTAGAAGGCACCCCGGTTCTCGGCCGGAGCCGAGCAGCCGAGCTGGTAGCTGGCCAGCGCGGGGTAGGCGGCGCCGGGGTTACCGCCCTCCGCCAGCAGGCCCTGGATGGCCAGGGCGGTCGAGTCCGGGTCGGACGGCTGGCCGGCCGCCGCGATGTAGCCGAACCCGCCGTCGGCCGATCGGACCGCGTTCAGCGAGTTCAGCAGGGTCGTGCGGCGTGGGAACTGACCGTAGGCGGCCAGGCCCTGAGCGGCCATGCCGGTGCTGTTGGTGTCCGGGCCGGTGAAGGTCGACGGGTCAGCGGCCGGGCAGGCGACGGTGGTGTCCGCGCGGTAGGCGGTCCACAGGCCGTTGCCGCACTGCTGGCCACGCAGCCAGGCCGTGGCCCTGACGACGACCGGGTTGTTGCCGGGCACGCCGGCGGCGCGCAGCGCGGTCAGCGCGATGCCCTGCCGGAACGCGCCGTCGTAGGTCGGGTCGGCGGTGCCGAACAGGCCACTGCTCTGCTCGGTCGCTTCCAGCCGGGCCACCAGGTTGTTCTGCGCGGCGTGGCCGCCGAAACGGTACGGATTACGGCCATCGGCGACCGCGGCGAGGATGTCGTAGCCGATCAGGCCGGGATTGTCGGTGCCGTCGTCGCCCTGCAGCGGCGCGCCCAGTTGGGTGCTGAGGTAGGTGGTCGCGGTCGCGGCCTCGTCGCGGCCGACGCCGGCGGCGTGTAGGCCGAGCACGGCGTAGGCGGTGTCGCTGACGTCGGGGTAGTCGGGGCTGCCGTAGTCGAAGTGGCCGCCGCTGGCGTCCAGTTGGCGCGCGAGATATCCGGCGCCGTAGCCGGCGACGGTGTTGGTGTGGTGAATCGCCGGCGCGGTCGACGCCGAGGCACTGGCGGCGCCGACGGTGGTGGTCAGTGTTGCTATCGCCAGCGTGGCCGCGAACAGCACGGACAGTCTTGTGCGTGTTCGGGTCGGCCGGATGGTCGTGGCGACCATGTGTGTCCCTTTCGCAGTGGGACCACGGCCGCAATCACGGCGCCGGCCGTCACGCGCGACCGTCCCGTTCTGGCTCCGGCCGTAGTCCACGACGGCTTTCCTGGAGCCCGTCCGGCGGCGAGTGCTCCGGCTTGCCCGCCGCCGATATCGGCGGCGAACTCACGGTTGCGGGACAGCGCCGGAGTTCCACCGGCTTTCCTCACTCGTCGGGCGTGCGCAGCGGACATTAACCCCGGATCCACTGCTTGCGTACCGCCAACAAGGCCAATGCGGCGGTCCACGATACGTCTGGTCGATCACGTTGACGTGGGCGTTTCCGGTGTGTTCACTTAGTGATCGCCATACCTGCTCCAGGGCGGTGGAAGCCGGTGAGATTCCGGCACTGACCCGCAACCGTGAGCCCGCCGTTCCGCGGCGGGTAAGTCGGATCGTCCGTGCTGGAGCGGTTTCCAGAAGCGTCGTCGTGGTCTGCGACGCGGAACGCCTTCGCCGGCACCGCCCGCCGGACTCGAAGCCGCTTTCCCGCCCAGGCCATCGCCCAGGGAGGGTGGAATGCGCGGGTACGTCGGTCGGAAGAATCTGAGACCGTGGCGAGCGGCGGGCGTTGTCCTGGCGGTATCCGGTGCGGTCGTCGCCGGAGTCGTGTCGGTTCCGGGCCAGGCCGCGAATGCCGCCGCCGGTACGCCCGACCTGACAGCCGCCGTCCAGTACCTGGTGACCAGCACCAACAATGTGGACAACGGCCCGACCCTGGCGAACGACGGCTACTACGACCTCTATCCCGGCTGGGCCGACTGGGGCATGACCATCGACGGGGCGTTCGCCCTCGCCGCCACCCGCGGCGACGACACCGTGCTCAAGAAGGTCGTGACCGTGTTCGACACCGTCGGCAAGGACGCCAACGGCAACACCATCGACAACTGGACCGGCATCGGTACGGACTATCTGATTAGCGGGGCGGTGGGCAAGGAGGCCCTGCTGGCCGAGGTGGTCGGTTACGATCCGCATGACTTCGGCGGGCACAACCTGATCAGCACGCTGGACGGCGCGGTCTGCACCGGCGCGGACACGAACGCCGGCTGCGCGGCGGCAGGCGACTACATCTATGCATCGTCCACGTTCGACCAGACGCTGGCCATCATGGCGCAACTGCGCGTGGGCGACAGCGCGAACGCGGCGGCGCCGATCGGCTATTTGGAGAGTTTCCAGAACGCCAATGGTTCCTGGCCGAGCATGGTGCCGGCGCCCGGCATCACCACGGATTCCGATGTGGACAGTACGGCGATGGCCGTGATGGCGCTCGCTCTGGTGTCGGGGGACACCGCATCCTCGGACGTGAGCAAGGGAATCTCCTGGATCGCGGCGCAGCAGGAGGCCGACGGCGGATTCCCTGGCGCCGCCGGTGATTCCACGAACTCCACCGGCCTGGCCATCCAGGCGCTGACCCTCAACAAGTCGGCCTACTCGTCGAAGATCGCCTCGGCGCTCGCGTTCCTGGCCAGCCAGCAGAACAGTGACGGCGGCTTCAACATCGCGGCCGCCGGTCAGACCGGGTCCGATGTGCGGGCGAGCGTGCAGGTGGTCGGCGGCGCGGTCGGCACGTCGTTCGGCACGCTGTCCGACAACCTGACCGGCGGTGGCACGACCACCACGACAACGCCTCCGACGACGACCACCACGACGACCGAGCCGACCACCTCGACGTCCCCCACCACGACGGAAACGGGGACCTCGACCACCGCCTCGACGACCCCAACGTCGACCTCGGTGCCGGTGTCCATCGTGGACAATAATGGGCCGACGGGCGGGAGTCCGAGCTCGCTGGCGTGGACCGGCCTGAACGCGATTCCGCTGGTCGTCACCGGTTTCGTGCTGGTCGCGGCGGGCGTGCTGTTGCTGTTGTGGCGGCGGCGTCGCATCGCTGGCCGGCGGTCCTGATGCGGCGGGCGCTCCGACTGCTGCCCGCGGTCGCGGTGCTGGCGGCCGCGCTGACGGTGACCGCCGCGCCGGCCGCCGGTGCGACATCGCTGCCGATCTCCGACTGCACCACGACCTCGGGCGTGATCCTCGCTGTCGACTTCGGACACTGGGGTGGGCCGGTGCTGCGCGCCTGCGACACCGCGAACGGCACCACCGACACCGGATACGTGCTGCTCAACGAGGGTGGCTGGCACACCCAGGGCGATCAGCACGACGGCCCGGCGTTCATCTGCCGGATCGGCTACTCGGGTTACCAGGGCGGCACGATGTATCCGACGACCGCGCAGGACGCCTGCGTGGTCACACCGCCGGCGACCGCGTACTGGTCGTACTGGCATGCGGATCCGGGCCAGAACTCCTGGTCCTACAGCCAGCTCGGCG
>DASVLX010000082.1:0-24618 GCA_036384655.1 Pseudonocardiaceae bacterium | reverse complement strand
TGGGTGTTCCTCCTTCGCGCCGGCCCGACCGGCTGACTCAGGTCATGGGGGTGGTGCGGATGCTTGTTCGCGAGTCGTTCAGGCGAGTCCGAGTTCGGCGCGGGTGCGGGTGAGGGTGTCGATGACGGCGTAGGCAACCGTCCGCACGCCCCTGAGGGTGTCCGCGACCGAGGCGACCCCCATGCCACCGAGCCCTTCGCTGAGTTCGGACGGCGCCGTCTCTGGCGGCCAGGGATAACCGACTCGCGCCGTCGGTACACCCAGCGCGCGGATCAGCGCTCCGTCGGTCTGGCCCGCCTGGTACGGCATGTCGTCGTAGGGCCGACCGGCCTCGATCTCCCAGCCGCGCTGGGCGGACTGGACGATCCAGTTGTCGAGTTCCGTGGCGCCGCCGGGGACCGATCCGTACATCTCCCAGTCGATCTCGTACTCCGGGTGTCGGCCGCGGATGTCGTCGATGGCTCGGGCGAACTGCTTGCGCACGTTCGCCGGAGTCGTGCGCGGGTTGACCCGCAGGTCGAGGAAGAGCTCGGTGGTCGCGGAGGGGAAGGCGGGCTTGTCGGGGTCGCCAGACCGAACCGCGGCGATCCATGCCTCGGGCAGCACGGCGCCCTGGGTGTTCTCGGCGGTATAGCGCGGCAGCCACTGCTCCAACTCCTGGATGACGGTCGCCGCGGGGACGATCGAGGAGCGGAAGCCGGGGGTGCCGCGGGTGATGCCGGCGTAGCCGAAGGTGCCCCGGACCGACACCTTGAACCAGCACATCCCGGGTTCCTCGGCGAAGACGCCCCAACGCGGCTTGAGCAACAGGCAGTAGTCCGGCCAGCCGCCACGGGTGAGCAGGTGGTACACGCCCGCGCTGGTGCCGTGGTGATCGAGGGCGCTGTTGCTCCACGGCATACCTCCGCCGGCGAAGGCGAGGTTCAGGTCCCCGATGAACTCCAGACCGGCGTCCTTGGCCGCGTGGACGACCTCGGTCAGACCGGCCACCATCACCTTCGGATTGGACGCGCCCAGTCCGATGACGAGGTCACCGGCGACCTTGGCCACCGGGAGCATGTCGTCCCGCAGCGCTCTGCCGACGGCCGGCACATCCCGTTCCGGCTCGATGTGCGTGTCGATCGGCGCGTAGAGCAGCAGCCGCGCGCCGTCGCCCACGCCGGGGATCTCGGCGTGCACATTGCCGGTCTTCTCCGACAACGGCATGTACTTCGCGTCGAGACCGACGGTCCCGCGCAGGTAGTCGGTCAGGTGCTCGACGATCCGACGCTCGGCGCCGGTTGGGCTGTGGATCCCTATCAGGTCGACCAGCAGCCGCCGCATACGCTCTGGGTCGATCGCATCAACGAGAGCCTGGAACATTTTCTGCCGCTGAGGGTCGAGCGGGAGTTGTTCGGTGGACACCTTCACCATTGAAGTGGTCACTCCCTGATCAGTTGGAGCTGTCGACGAACTGCTCGGAACGGATGTCATGGGGGGAGACACCGAGTTCCGTCAGCCTCTGTTCGGCCGCGCGGAGCATTCCGGGCGGCCCGCAGAGATACGCGACAGTCTCGGGGGTGATGTCCTCGGGCAGCAGCGCCGAGACCGGGTTGCCGGCCGGTACGGCGAGGTTGCCCGAGTTGTCGTCCAGTGCGGTGCGGATTCGCAGATTCGGTGTGAAGCCCTGCCGGGCCGCCAATTCCTCAAGGTAGAAAAGGTCCTCCGCCTTGGCGCAGCCGAACAGAAGCAGGGTCGGAGGCGGCGGCCGCAGCAGCCGGATGCGGTCGATCATCGACAGCATCGGGGCGAGGCCGGTGCCGCCGGCCATCAGGACCGCCGGCCGGGCCGCCGGGTCGAGGACGAAGCCGCCACGCGGTCCTTCCACCGGGAGGAGGTCCCCGACCCGGGCACGCTTGCGCAGGTAGTCGGACATGGCGCCCGTCTCCAGGACCCGGATGAGAAAGGTGAGGCGGAACCGCTCATGCTCGCCGGAAGCCATGGAGTAGGAACGCCACTCCCCCGTACCAGGCACCTGGACCCGGCAGTACTGCCCGGCCGAGAACGTGAACCTGACGGACTTCGGTACCCGCAACGTGAGTTCGACGACCGAGGCCGCCACCCAGTCAAGCTTCTGGATCTTGGTCCTGAACAGCTGTGCCGGATTGGCCTCGGTGAGGGCCGAAGGGTAATCGGTCACGAAGCAGGCATCACCGCCGAGCCTGGTGCGACACAGCAGTCGCTGCCCGTCAGCGATTTCGTCGCTGTTCAGCGCTCCTGCCTGGCCAGTGAGCATCTCGGCCGTTCCCGAGGTCAGTCGCGCCACGCAGGTGCCGCAGGTTCCCACCTGGCACTGGCTGACCAGGTTGATCCCCGCGTCCGCCGCGGCGGCCAGGACGGTCTGTCCTGGCCGCACGGCGAACTCCCGCGCCGCACCGTCCGGGAACTCGATCCTCGCCTGAGCACCGGTCCGCGTCGGTGTGAAGTCGGCTTGGTCGTCGATGGCCGTCATGGCGACGTTTCCTCAGAACTCGTCGACGACGTCGGGAGACTGAAAGAAACCACGACCGAACTTGGCGGCGTGCTTGCGCCAGGCGACGACGGAGAAGTCCATTTCGGACAGCTGCTCGTTGTTCCAGCCGTCCCTCTTCTCGTAGAACTCTTCGGTGGCCTCGCGGGCCATGATGTCGTTGTTGTTGAAGTCGAGGAGGGCAAGCGGCTTGAAAAAGTGATCGAACTTGAACTGGAACTCCTTCTTTTCCTCCTCCGTTGTGCCGTGGCCGACGATGAGCTCAAAGTACATGTGGTTGTGATCGTCGATCGGTACATAGAACTCGTACTGGCCGTAGCCGGGAAGTGGCCAGTTCTCGACCATGAGGGCGCCCGGCACCCACGCCGAAACGCGGAACGGTTCGTACTTGGTTTCCCCGCGTGCCTTGATGTCGACCTTGTCGTTGGCGAAGACGGGCCGGTAGTTCTCCGGTTTGTCATACCGGTTCAGGACACCCTTGGGGCCGTTCGGGACGTCGATCAGCTCGGTGGCGTCGTCTTTCAGTGCCTTCATGCCCAGAGGCATCGCGCGGTCGAGCGCGACGACGAGCTGATTGTCCCAGTGGACGAGTAGGTGACCCGGATCAAGGCCGTTCTCGGTCGCCAGGCGCCAGTTGCCGTACAGCTTGCGACGGATGCCGTCGACGAGGAGGTCCGAATCCTTCAGGTGCGGGATCGCGTTGAGCTTGTCCGTGACCTTCATCGGCAGGTCGGTCTCGATCGGCGGCACCTCGTAGTCCTCGTCGCCGACGAACACCCAGACGATTCCGGCGAACTCCTCGGTCGGATACGTCCGCACCCGGGCCTTGCCGATGAGGCTGTCGTCGGGGCTGCCCACGATCGTGTGCAGGTTCCCGTTCTCGGCGTCGAAGGTGTACCCGTGATACCAGCAGGTGACCGTCTTGTCCGCGAAGCACATGGGCTTGCGCGAGAACTTGACGCCCCTGTGCGCGCAGCGGTCCGCGATCGCCCACGCTCTGCCTTCGGCGTCCCGGGTGACCGCGATGTCATGGCCTCCGATCGTGATGCCGACGACGCCGCGCTCCTGGACCTCGCGGCTGAACACTCCCGGATACCAGTGGTTGGCCAGACCCCAGTCGGCCTGAATGTAGGGACCGTACTGGCGCGTGATGGCGCTCGAACGCCCAGCGGCATAGGTCGTCACGGGACCTCCTTGTCTCGCTTCCGTCGCCGACAGACTCGCCGTCCACCGTCGATGTTCGATCGAAAGTCTATAAGAACTCGATGGAGAGTCAATAGACTCTGGAGTAAAGCTTATGCATGGGTTCGAGGATGTGATCGCGCCGCGGATCGGCTATCCGAGACCTGGGACCGAGGCCACCCGGTCATAGACACAGCTAGACGGCAGGCACCCGCGGCTCAGTTGACACTGTGCGAGCCGGTCGCGGTGAGGTTGACGATCTCGGCGGCGCGGAGGCGGGCGCCGATTTCATCCTGAGCGGCGATCGCTTCGACGAGGCGCCGGTGCAGGAGCGCATGCTCCATGGCGGTCGCCATGGACCAGAGCGTGCCGCCGATCTGTTCGGTGGCCGAAACCCTGAGCACGTCGTACACCTCACTGAGAAGAGCGTTCCCGCCGGCACTCACCACTGCCTGGTGGAAGTGAGCGTCGATCTCCGCGCAAGCGGTCCTGTCCCCCGACTTCAGGGCGATCTCGGCCTCGTCGAGCAGACGCCGAAGGCGGATCAGGTCGTCCTCGGTGCGTCGCGTCGCGGCCAGGGCCGAGGCATACTGCTCCAGCACCTCGCGCAGTTCCAGAACATCGCGCCTCGCCGAGGTCCCGACGCGTCTCATCAGTGCCGAGTGCAGCTCGCTCGATGATCGGACATAGGTCCCGTCGCCCTTGCGCGCCTCCAGCAGGCCCATGTGCACCAGCGCGCCGAGCGCCTCGCGCACGGTCGTGCGCCCGACGCCGAGCTGCTTGACCAGGTCATGTTCGGGCGGAATCCGCGTCCCGACAGGCCACTTGCCGGACTCGATCTGCTCACGGAGAGTTTCCACCAGTTGTGCCGACAAGCTCGCGACGCGATTCGGCGCACGGAGATCGTTCACGAAAACAGACTAACACCGAATGTCAGACATCTGAGACATTGGGCGACGGTCGGGCCGACGCCGAACCCCGAGCGGCGCCGACCTCCTGGAGCTGCGCGGGCGGCTGCCGCCGGCCATGCGAGGTCAAGGCGGGGCGAGCGCGTGTCAACCTCACGCCGCGGATCTCCCAGCGCGGGCACTGGCCCGCGCCACCGAAGGAGCAGGAGACTGCCGTCACATCCAAATGTCAGACATTCGGTGTTAGCCTTACCTAAGAGTGATCTTGTTTCCGGAGGTGCCGCGACCGTGTTGGCGTGGCCGCTGGACATCCTTCACAGGCGATCGCGGACGGGCCGCCGGCAGAGGGCCGGCACCGCCGTCGGCAGTGGTCGAGACAGGGGAGAACAAAATGACGGACAGGGATCGAGCAGCCGACGGCGCGACCGTGGCTGGTGGGAGGACCGACGCGACGATCTCAGGTCTGGCGGTGGCCGGACCGCCACGTGATCCTGATCCGCGCCTTCTCCGCCGGATGGAACGGGCTTTCGTGACGTACGGCGACAGGCCCGCACTGGGGAGCCGGACAGCGAAGATCGTGACGGACCCAACCACCGGTCGTACCACGCGCGAGCTGGGCGAGGGCTTCGCCGTGATCACCTACCACGAGCTCTGGGCGCGCGTGACGGCGCTTTCGGCCGACTTGCGGGCCGCCGATGGTTGGCCGGAGGGCCGGGCGCCACTCGCCCCCGGCGACATGGCGGGCATCCTGGGGTTCTCCAGCGCCGACTACGCGGTGGTCGAGTTGGCTTGCCTTCATGCGGGCGCGGTGTGTGTGCCGCTGCAGTCCTCGGCGACCGCGCAGATGCTTCCGGTCCTCGCGGAAACGCAACCGTGTGTCCTCGCTACGAGCACGGAACTGCTCGGTGTCGCCGTTGACTGCGCACTCGCGACACCGAGCATCCGCCGGATCATCGTCACCGGTTACCACGGGGCGATCGATGACGACCATGAGGCGTTGACCGCCGCGCGGGGCCGTTTGGCTGAGAACGGTTCCGATGCGGTGGTCGAGGTGCTGGACGACGTGATCGAGCGCGGACGCACCCGGCCGCCGCTTCCGGCGGCAACCTCCGATGAGGACGACCCGCTCATGCTGCTCCTCTACACCTCCGGCAGCACCGGTGAGCCGAAGGGGGCGATGTACCCCGAGCACCTTCTGGCCACCATGTGGGACGATCAGCGGTCGGTGGCTGGCGAGGTACCGCCCACGTCGTTCAACTACATGCCGATGAGTCATCTGATCGGACAGGTGCTGCTGCTGAGCACGCTCGGCGCCGGGGGAACCGTCTGTCACACCGCCCGCCCGGATCTGTCGAGCCTGTTCGCCGATCTGGCTCTCGCCGCCCCGACCGATCTGGTGCTGGTCCCGCGGGTGTGTGACACGCTGCGCCAGCGCTACACCGCTGAACTCCACCGTCGCGCCGCCGACAGAGAACCGACCGACAAGCTGCGCGGCGAGGTGCTCGCCGGCATACGCCGGGATGTGCTCGGTGGCCAGGTCTTGCGTGCCTATGTCGGCACCGCGCCGATCTCGGCGGAGATGCACGAGTTCCTGCGGGAGCTGTTCGGGACCGAGGTATTCGACAGCTACGGCTCCACCGAGGCCGGAACGATCCTGGTCAACCAGCGGATCCAGAGCCCGCCTGTGATCGAGTGGAAGCTGAGGGACGTCCCGGAGCTCGGGTACACGGCAGCTGACACTCCGCACCCTCGTGGCGAGCTGCTGGTGCGTACCGCCACCATCATCCCGGGTTATTACCGTCGGCCGGAGGCGACGGCCGAGGTGTTCGACGACGCCGGCTTTTACCGCACCGGCGACATCATGGCCTTCGTCGGCCCTGCGGAACTGCATTACGTCGACCGGGTCAAGAACGTCCTGAAGCTGTCCCAAGGCGAATTCGTCGCCGTCTCGCGCCTGGAGTCCTGCTTCGTCGCCGCGGAGGGCGTACGCCAAATCTTCCTCTTCGGATCCAGCAAGCGGTCCTACCTCCTCGCCGTGGTCGTTCCGACGGAGGAGGCACTGGCGGGGTCGAACCTCAGCGGGCCAGGAAGCGCGCAGCGGCTCCGCGGCACGTTGCTGGCTTCACTTCGGGCGGTCGCGGTGGAACGAGGACTCGCCGCCTACGAGGTCCCGCGTGAGATCGTCGTCGAAACCGAGCCGTTCACCACGGAAAACGGCCTGCTCTCTGACGCTCGCAAACCGCTGCGCCGGCAGTTGATCAAGCGTTACGGCGAGCAGCTCGAGCAGCTTTACCGCCAGCTCGCCTCCGCCCAGAACGACGCACGCCTCGCACTGGCAAGCCATGGACGCGACCGGTCCGTGCCGGACACGGTGGCCGAGGTCGCCCAGGCCATCCTCGAGACGACCGAGGCACCCCCGCTCGACGCCCGTTTCCTCGACCTCGGTGGCGATTCACTGACAGCACTGTCGTTTTCCCAGCTGCTCGGCGAGGTGTTCGGTGTGCGGATCCCGGTCGGCGAGATCGTGTCGCCGACCGCGGACCTCGCCGGGATCGCGGCGGCCGTGGAGGCCCGCCTGGCCGGAACCACACGGCCCACCGCCGGATCGGTTCACGGTGCTGACACGGCCACGGTGCGTGCCGCCGACCTCACCCTCGAGAAATTCATCGAGCCCACGCTGGTGCGACGAGCCCGGAGTCTGCCACGCGCCACCGGCACCCCGACCACTGTGCTGCTGACCGGAGCGAACGGCTACCTGGGCCGATTCCTCGCACTGCAATGGCTTGAGCGGCTCGCCGAGACCGGTGGCACGCTCATCGCACTGGTACGCGGGCACGATGACGCCGAGGCCCGGGCGCGCCTGGAGCAAGCGATCGACTCCGGGGACCCGGACCTGCTCCAGCGTTTTCACCGGCTGGCCACCGATCACCTGGAGGTCCGGGCAGCCGACATCGCGGAACCCGATCTGGGACTGAGCTCCGAGCTGTGGTCACGGCTGGCGACCGAGGTTGACCTCATCGTGCACCCGGCCGCCCTGGTCAACCACCTTCTGCCCTACGACCAGCTTTTCGGGCCGAACGTCCTCGGGGTTGCCGAGCTGATCAAACTGGCCCTGACCGAACGGATCACACCCATCACCTACCTTTCCACCACCGCCGTGGTCTCCCCCCAGACCGGCGACCCGGCGGAGGCAAACGACGTCCGCGTCACCATCCCGCGACGAGCCCTCAACGGCGGCTATGCGGAGGGCTACGCCACCAGCAAATGGGCGGGCGAAGTGCTCTTGCGGGAAGCCCACGACGCGGTGGGCCTGCCGGTGACGGTGTTCCGCTGCGACCTGATCATGGCGCACAGCGCGTACGCCAGGCAGCTCAACGTTCCAGACGTGCTCACCCGGATGCTGCTGTCCGTCGCGGCGACCGGACTCGCCCCACGGACGTTCTACACGCGGCCGGACGGCTGGCCGGCCGACGAGACAGGTCGTCCGCGCGCGCACTTCGGAGGGCTACCCGTCGATTTCATCGCCGAAGCCGTGACCGTACTCGGGGAACAGGACACGGCCCCCGGAAATGCGCCAGGCTTCCGCACGTTCCACGTTATCAACCCGCATGACGACGGGATCTCACTCGACGTCCTCATCGATTGGCTCGCCGACGCAGGTCTGGTGATCACCCGTATCGACGACTACACCGCCTGGGCCACACGATTCCGGGCCGCGCTCGAGGCCCTGCCCGCCCACCAGCGCAAGGCCTCGGTGCTGCCGTTGATGCACGCCTTCGACACCCCGTCGGCACCTGTCGCCGGGTCCTTTGTGCCCGCCGGCGACTTCCGGGCCGCCGTGCGCGCCGCACGAATCGGCCCCGACAAGGACATCCCGCACCTCAACGCGGCGCTGGTACACAAATACGTCGCCGACCTGCGCCGTGTAGGGCTGCTCTGAGCGACCGAGCGTGCCGTGCCCCAATGCCGCACCTGGCTTTGGGGCACGGCACCCACTACTGCCTCGGCGCACCGCCGGTCCGGGTCGACGGCCGCTGTCGCGCACCGGCGCCGAGCCTTGGGGGCGCTACCGCGGTTGGTCGCGGCGGCGGGTCAGGTAGGCGGCTTCGGCCGTGTTGCCCGCCAGCTCGATGGCCTTGTCGTACGCCGCGCGCGACTGAAGCCGGCGAGGTACTCCTTGGACTCCAGGAACGGCCCGTCGGTGACCATCGCCTCGGCACCCCGGTTGTCGACGACGGTGGCCGTGCCGGGCGCCCCGAGACCACCGCCGAAGACCCAGTGGCCCTCGGCCTGGAGCCGGTCGTTGAACACGTCGATCGCAGCCTGCTCGTCCGGGGTGGCGAGGCTGGCCTGGTCGTGGATCACGGAAACGAGGTACCGCATCCGAAGGCCTCCTCCTGTGGTGTCAAGCCAGGGTTGTGTGTGGGTGTGGTGTGTCGGGCGGGGACTTTCACGCCGTCGCATAGTGCGGGCGCCCGGCCGGCCGGAAGACCTGGATCGTCACGCCCTTCGTGTCCACTCGCGACTCGACCAGGTCGAGCGCGAGATCCGGGCCGGTCTCCGGGAACAATCGCGCGCCCTGGCCGAGAATCACCGGGACCACGATCAGAGTCATCTCGTCGACCAGATCGTTCGCCAGCAGCCACCGGGTCAGGACGCCACTGCCGTGCACCTGCAACTCACCCCCCGACCTGGCCTTCAGCTCTCGGACGGCGGCCGCGACGTCTCCGGACAGGACGGTGGTGCCCGCCCAGCGCGGCGCGGTGAGCGTGGTCGAGGCGACGTACTTGGGGGCCTTGTTCAACGCAACGCCGACGGGATGCGCGCGCATCGGGTCGACTGATCCCCAGGAGCCGGCGAACAGCTCGTAGGTCCGCCGGCCGAACAGGAACGCCTCGGCGCGCTGGTAGGTCCGCGTGATGAGCTTCCTGGTCTCGTCGTCACCCGCCCCCAGCGCCCATCCGCCGCGCTCGAATCCGTTCCGGCGGTCCTCGTCCGACGCAGCGCCGTTTCCCTGCATCACTCCATCGACGGTGACCTGAGTCATGGTCGTCAGCTTCATGATCGCGGTTCCTTCATGTCGGCGCCGCCCGCCTCGCGGGCGGCCTCACCCCTGCCACGAACACCATCACCCCGATCCGACACCGCCGCCCGGATTTCCTTCGAGAACTTTCTGGACCAGCGGTCGCCAGGGGGCCGACGGCACGACGGTTTCGCGGCGATCGCGCTCCCGACGCGGCCGGGCCGGCCGCGGCCGCCCGCGACAGGTGTCGTCAGGCTGGCGGGGCTGAACGAGCGCGCGGCTCAGCCCTGCCCGAGGACAGCGTCAGCGAAGCCCGCGACTCGCAACCGCAGTTCGTCGATGCGGTGCAGCCGCGCGGCCTCCACGTCGTAGCCCTCGTACGCGGATGGCAGGAGCCGGCGCACGTTGCGCCAGCACTCGAAGTCCTCGCAGATCAGCGTGCCGATCGTGTTGCCGTTTCGCCCCGCGGCGCCGGCGCGGGAGGCGCTGTAGAACACGACGTCATTCGGGAGGGTGACGTCCTGGCACCACGAGCACTGGGCGCGGGTGCGCGGCGACGCATCCGCCCGCTGCAGCAGCACGCCCACCGGCTCGCCGTCGAGTGTCGGCAGGACAACGTAGGCTCTCCGCGCCCGCTTCGGGTCGCGCCAGCCCAGATAGTCGAGCGCGTCCCAGTCGACATCGTCGAACCAGGCCGGGAAGGTGATGTCGGAGATCTGCTTTCGGCTCGCGTTCACGAACGCGCCGCGAATCTCCTTCTCCGTCAGGGGGAGCACAGGTGGGAAGCCTCTCGTCGCACCCGGGCACAACCATGCCCGGGTTTCTCGTCATCAGTCGCTACTGCCATCACGAGCGAGTGCCGTAGGCGCCGGCACCGACGCGTCAGGGATCGGCCGCGCGCGGTCGCGCCGCGGGCCGGGACGACGACTATCTGCAGCCGGCGGACACGCCGCCGGCTACCTCCTCACGCCGAACGGCGGTGACGGACGAGATGCTCACGCCGTCGATGATAGGCGGGCGCACGTTGCGAGCTCTTTCGCCCGTCGAGCGGCATTCTGAGAACGCTGCTGCTTCGCGGTCGGCGCCAGCTCGTGTTCGAGTCTCGCCGCTGTCCTCGCCGCCCACGACCAAGCGCGCCTTTCTCTGTCTCGTCCTGGCGCCTGTGCCCGCGTCTTTGTCGCCGAGCACGTGGTGCATCGTCAGGTCGTGGCGTGGCGGTCGCGCAGGATGGCGACGCCGTCGCCGTCGAGGTCGTCCCAGTAGGACGTGCGGCCGGTCATGGCCATGATCAGTGCCAGGGTGGTGCCTGACACGGCTGGACCGCAGCCGGCGGTGAAGGGGCTGTCGGTGGCGGCGAGCCGGAGGCCGGCCACCCGTGTCCTGGACGGGACAACGAGATCCGAGCCCTGGTAGTAGTCGGCGACTGTGGTGAGCGCGCTGGTCGGGTAGTCACGGTGGATGTCCAGCGGTCGACGAATGTCCTCACCGTGCACGATTGTTTCGCCGAGCACCGCCGCGGCCGGCACCGGCGCCTTGGTCGTGCCGCCGGCCACGCGGCGGAACCGGGCGAGCGTCTCGGCGGGAGTGGCGCCCAACTGTTCGGCCAGCCGCATGGCGACCATCTGGTCGAAGTCGAACCGGCAACGGATCACTCCGATCAGCCATCGCACGGGATTGAGGCTGGCACCCGCGGTCAGGTGGGCCAACACCTCGCGCACGGTGAGCCCCTCGCACAACGACTGCGTCGACCACTGCTGGTCGGTCAGCTCCGCGAGTTGGTCGGCCAGCACGGCCCGTTCGGCGTGGATCAACGACCACACCTGCGCCGAGGGTGGACGGCGGGTGGTCGGTTCGGGCGTGGTCATCATGGTGAGACTCCGGGTCTGAGCCGCTGTGGCGCACGAATGTGGCGCACGAAGCGCGGGAGACAACATCGTGGTCGAGGCTACGGACTCCGAGCATCACGGCGTACCAGTCGGAGCGTGGTCTCGGCGGCCGGGTCGGACACCATCCTCTCGACCGTGCCGCTTCCATAACGTGCGTACTTGCGGCGGTAGGCGGCGTCCACCTGGGTGCGAAGATCAGCCGGCTCCCGGCCGACATCCTCGACTCTCACCTCGGCCCGCACGCCGGGAACGCTGACGCGCGCCGAACCCGAGCGCAACGCACGACCGAACCAGCCGCCACGGCGGTACCACGTCCGCACGTACACATGGTCACCGACACGGACGACCCAGATCGGTAGCGGACGGACGAACGTGCCGTCGCTCCGCCTGGGCGCGATGTGCAGCTCGTCGACCGCATCGAAACGCTCAAGCTCCTCCAACGACCAGCGCCCCTCCATGACATCGATTCTCACCCCGCGATAGCGGAGCGGACGCACGGCGCGCGTCAGCGCACTCACCGATGTCACATCGGGCGAGCGCGTCCTGTCTCCGGTACGACACAGACCCCGAGAGCGAGGGAGACCGCACCATGACCGTCAGGAGCAACTCGCCGATGAGTGAGACCACGACCGTCGACCGGCCCCCCGCTGGTATCCGGTTCCTGCACGCCCTGGGCAAGGAGCCGGACCTGGCGAGCATGAGTGCCGAACAGCTCGCCGCGTTCGCGGCGAAGGAGAACCGCAAGCGTGCCTCCCGATCGGCGAGGCTGATCACCGGACGCCGCGACCGCGGCGCGGTCATCGACTGGCAGCGGGTGACGCTGGCGGATCGCGGTGTGCCCGTTCGGGTGTACCGACCGACGCCGCGATCGACGGACCGGCGGGTTCGCCTTCCGCTGGTCGTGCACGTGCACGGCGGTGGTTTCGTTGGCACCGCCACGCAAAACGACTGGATCAACAGCCACCTCGCTGCCCGCCTGCCCGCGGTGGTCATCTCCGTCGAGTATCGGCTGCTCGCCCCGGGCGTCCCGCTGGCCAATGCCGTTGATGACGGCTGGGACGTGCTCGCGTCCGTGGTGGATGACGCCAGCACGTGGGGCATCGACCCGGGACGTGTCGCGGTGTTCGGGGAGAGCACCGGAGGCGTGGTCTCGGCGATGTCGGCGATACGTGCCCGCGAAGCCGGATTGGGCTTGCGTGCGCAGGTGTTGGCCAATCCGTGCGTCGACGTCACCGAACATGCGTTGCAGCACCCTTCGGTGCTCGCCTACGCCGACAGCCCCACGTTGACGCGCGCCCAGATGGAGTTCTTCATCAGTCTGGCCGTCCAGAATGGAGCAGACGCACGGCTGGTGTCGCCGTCGCGGGCTGACGACCTCAGCGGGCTGGCGCCGGCGCTGATCATCGTGCCGACCGTCGACCCGATCTCCGATCAGGGGCGCGGTTACGCCGAGCGGCTTCGCGCCGCCGGCACCCCAGTTCACGTGCGGGAGTATCCGGGTGCGACGCACGCATTCCTGGCGATGCCGGGAGTGGTGCCGCAGGCGAAGCCGGCGCGCGAGGAGATCAGCGAGTTCCTGCGGGCGAAGCTCACCGTCCAGTGATCGCGCCGAGCTCGCCGGACCCGTGTGATCGCGGCCAGCGCCGAGTCGAGCCACCTGTGCGCGACGATGATCGCATGAACGACACCACGGGGCTGTCCCCAACGCCGCGCACCAGCATCCGTCGCGGCAAGACCCGCGCCGTGACCGAACGCGAACGGCTGCACGCGTTCCTCGCTGACGCCCTGCTCGCGCACGTCGGTGTCATCGCCGGTGCCGGCGATGACACGTACCCGCTGGTGCTCCCGACGGCGTTCGGCGTCGACCTCGCTGGACCCGACGACGGTGGCACGCTCTACCTGCACGGGTCGGTCGCGGCCGGATGGTTCAAGCTGGCCATCGGGCGCGACGTGTGCGTGACGATCACCGAACTGGACGGCCTGGTCGCCGCCCGTAGTGCGTTCCACCACTCGATGAACTACCGCAGTGCCGTCATCATCGGCCGGGCACGCCACGTCGAGGAGCCCGACGAGCGCGAACATGCTCTTTCCCTCGTCGTGGACCACATGATCCCCGGCCGGTGGGCCACACTGCGCCCGAGCACCCGCAAGGAGCTCGCCGCCACCGCGGTGCTGGCACTTCCCCTGGCCGAGGCGTCGATGAAGCAGCGAGCCACGGGTCCGGACGACGAACCGGCGGACATCGAGGCCGGCACCTGGGGCGGGCACATCCCGCTCTATCGAGTCGCCGGCGACCCGATCAGCAGCGCCGACTCCCACGACACGGTGCCTGTCGACGTACTGCGCTGTGCCGCGCGGTTCGCGCGCCTTCCCGAGCCCGATCACCCCTCGGCGTGACGCCTCGTTCGTACTCAGCGGGATTGCTCGTACCTCGTCAGGTGTCCGGGGCTTGCTCGCCGGAGCCGGCGTCGCGCCGTGTCCGCCGGGTTTGGCGCAGCACCGCGAACGCGTCGGCCACGTCGCCGAGGTGGTGCAGCTTGTCCGGATTGATGACCGAGCGGATCGTCTGGATCCGCCCGTCGACGATGTCCAGGGCGAAGGTGTTGATGACTCGCCCGTCGGCTTCGCGCAAGATCGCACCGGGCTGCCGGTTGACCTCGCGGGGTTCGATGATCCCTCCGGTCCGCACGAACGGCGGCACGAGCGAGGCCAGTAGCCGGGCGACCTTGTCGGCGCCGACGATCCGTTCCGCGAACAGCGGCGCCTTCCCGCCGCTGTCGCCGATCAGGTTCACATCGGCGGCGAGCAGGTCGCGAAGGGTACCGATGTCGCCCTTCTCGAACGCGCCGAAGAACCGCCGCGCGAGTTCGTCGCGCTTGGCCTGCTCGGCCTCGAACCGGGGGCGCCCAGCCTCCATGTGTCGCCTGGCCCGTACCGCGAGCTGTCTGCACGCGGCCTCGGCGCGCTCGACGGCCGAGGCGACCTCGGCGAAGTCGAACCCGAACACGTCGTGCAACACGAACACGGCTCGCTCCAGCGGACTGAGGCGCTCCAGCAGTAGCAGAGCGGCCATCGACACCGAGTCGGCCAGCTCGGCGGACCGTTCCGGGTCTTCGTACGGGTCCTCCAGCAGCGGCTCGGGGAACCAGGTACCGACGTAGCTTTCGCGCCGCACTCGGGCCGACCGCAGCACGTTGATCGAAACACGGGTGATGACCGCCGACAGGAATGCCTTCGGGGAGTCCGGAACCGTGTCGGTGCCATCCCAGCGCAGCCAGGTGTCCTGGATGGCGTCCTCGGCTTCGGCGACGCTGCCCAGGATCCGGTAGGCGATGGAGAACAACAGCGGACGCAGCCGCTCGAACTCGGCGAGTTTCTCCGTCCGGTTCACGCCAGCTCCTCCTTGAAGCCCTGCCGCCAGGACGGGTAGCGCAGCACCCACCCCAGTTCACGCTTGGCCTTCGCGTTGGAGAACCCTCGACCCTTCGTCATCATGGTCACCGCCTGGTGATCTCGGCAATGAGCCGGGTACATCCTGGCCCTGTCTCGGGCGCTGCGCGGGAACCTACGGTTTCCGTGTGAACAATCCGGTAATCCAGCGCCTGCTCGACGCGCTCAACAGCCACGACACGGCGGCGGTGGTCGCCTGCTTCGGCGACGATTTCACCTCCGAATGGCCCGCGCATCCGGACCGCTCCTTCGACGGCCTGGACCAGGTGCGCCGCAACTGGCAGGCGATCTTCGACAGATTCCCGCGGATCACCGTGTCGGTCACCGCGTCCGTCGAGGTCGGCGACGAGACCTGGGGCGAGTGGCACTACGTCCGTGCGGAAGGCGACGAACTCCGCGGCGTCATCATCATCAGGGTGCGAGACAATCTGATCCGGCATTCGCGGTTCTACATGGAAGAGGTCGACTCGGGGTCCGCCGTGCCCGGTGGGCCGCGGCGCATGACCGACGCGGCGCATCACTGACACAATGGAGAGGTGACGTTCGGGACCTCGCTGCGCGGTTTCCGGGAGCGGCGGACGCCGCAGAGCACCGGGATTCCGGCTTCGCTGCCCAGAGTGCGGCGGACGCCGGGCCTGCGCCGCGACGAGTTGGCCGAGCGGGCCTGCATCTCCGAGGAACATCTCAAACGCCTGGAGCAGGGCCGCCGCCGGCCGTCACCGGGAGTAGTGGACGCGCTGGCGACCGCTCTGCGGCTGTCGGCCAGTGAACACGCGCAGCTGCGGATGCTCGCCGGCTTCGCCGTCCCGCGTCTCTCACCCGAGGCCGAGCAGCCGGACGGTGATCCCATGTCGCACAGCCCGGACGGCCTGGTACCGCGCGAGATCACGCCCGCGGCACGGCGGATACTGGACCGGCTGACCGAGGTCGCGGTGTGCGTCTGCGACGCGAGCTGGACCGTGCTGGGCGGAAACCAGCGCTGGAACGCGACCGGTTGCCCGGCCGGCGTTGCTCAGGGCCGCGGCCGGAACATGGCCTGGCGCGTATTCACCGACGCTCCGACGGACGTCTTCCGGACGGCCGAGTGCCTGGCCTCGTTCCGGGCCGCGCTCGTCACCGACCTGCGGAATGCCGCCCGGCGCTACCCGGCCGACCCACAGTTGCATGCGCTGATCGCTGACCTGCGCGCACACGGCGCCGGCTTCTCCCGCCTGTGGGACGCCGCGCCCGCCACAGAACACGGCTACGACCGGCTCAACGTCCCGGACCCCGAGCACGGCCGCGCCGACCTCGACAAGGAGGTGCTGACGCTCGCCGCCGGCGACCTCCGTGTCGTCGTCTTCACGACGCCATAGCGCGGTCGAAAGGCAACGCGGTCGAAGGCAACCCAGTGCGCGTCACGGCCGGGCGATCCTGATCGCCGCCTCCTTGACAGCCGCGCGGCGGCGGGCACGCTCCGCGTCCACGTCCTCGACGGGACCGGTCAGGATCCGGGCGATCTGAGGTGCGGCCGACCACCACGAGGGAAGTGCGAGCAGCAGGAAGACCAGGTGCGCCGAATCGACGGTGTCGGTGAGGATCCCCGCCTGCTGCGCGGCGGCGACGGCCTTGCGTTTGCCCTCGTACAGAGCCTGGCGTCGATCGCCGCCCTCGGCCTCATCCCCGGGCGTGAGGCCCTCCCACAGCACGAGGCGGGCGCGGTCCGGATGGTCCTCCAGATAGTCGAAATTCCGCGCGGCGAACTCCCCCACGTCCTCGAGTCGTTCGATCTCCAGCGGCACCGCATCCGCGACCGTCGCCAGCAGGTCGGTCACCAGTCCGGCGAACAGCGCCCGCTTGTCGCCGAAGTAGGCGTAGACGCGCTCCTTGTTGATCCCGGCGCGCGCCGCGATGCGCTCCATCGTCGTCCCGTGCAGGCCATGAGCGGCGAACTCGGCGACCGCCGCGTCGCGCACCCGTTGTTTCGTTCCCTCGACGTCGTGCGGCACCCGGTCAGCATACGGCGCGGGATCTGCGCCGATTGCCAATGCCAACGCCAACGTTGGCGTTGTACCTTCGCGTTGAACCGAACCCACGCACTCAGGAGCATCTGATGGCAATCGACTCAGCACGGCACCAACACACCGCCGGCACCAGGGCAAACGGCGCCGCGACGAACAGCACCGCCGCCGCATCCCAGCGCGTCGCACGCCAGTGGGTAGGCGGTGAGTGGCTGGAGTCCTCGCGACAGGCCGCCACCATCGACCCGGCGACGGGCGAGCCGATCGGCACGTTCCATGACGCCGACATCGGGCAGGTCGAGGCGGCGATCGCCGCCGCGGATGAGGTCTTCCGGACCTCGTCCTGGCGATCGGACTCGATGCGGCGCGCGTTCGCGCTCAGCCGCCTCGCCGGCGAATACGCGCGTCGCTTCGAAGAGATCGTCCAGACGCTGTGCGCCGAGAACGGCAAGCTCTACCCGGAAGCGGCGTTCGAGGTCTCCGCCGCGCCGAGGGCACTGCAGTTCGCCGCGGGGCTCGCCGCGCACAACTTCGGCCGGGTGACGGAGAGCCGGCCGGGCCAGCAATCCATGTCGATCCGGCAGGCGGCCGGCGTCGCCGGCCTGATCATCCCGTGGAACTCGCCGATCTACCTGCTGGTCAGAGCGCTCGCTCCGGCCCTCGCCGCCGGCTGCACTGCAGTGATCAAGCTCCCCGCCACGGCGGCGCAGAGCGCCGCGCTCACCGCCGAGCTGATCGCCAGCGTGCCAGAGATCCCTCGCGGGGCGGTCAACATCGTCGTCGAGTCCGGCGACGCCGGCGCCCGACTGCTGGTCGACTCTGCGCGCGTGGCGGTCGTGAGCTTCACGGGGAGCACGCGCACCGGCCGCGCGATCGCCAAGGCGGCCGCCAACAACCTGAAGCGCGTCTCGCTCGAACTCGGTGGGAAGACGCCGCACCTCGTTTTCGCCGACGCCGACCGCACCGCCCTGCTGCCGGTCCTGGAGAAGTCCCTGACCGTCTTCGCCGGGCAGTTCTGCATGACCGGAAGCCGGCTGTTGCTCCAGCGGGACATCGCCGACGCGGTCATCGAGGGGTACGCGGGTCGGCTGAGCGAGGTGCGGCCCGGACCGGCCAGCGATCCCACCAGCGACATGGGACCGCTGATCAACAAGGCGGAGGTCGACCGGGTCGATGCCGTGGTGAGCGACGCCATCGGCGCCGGCGCCAAGGTCATCGTCAGGGGCGGCCCGGTCGTCGACGCGCCGCGCGGTGGCGGGGCCTTCTACCGGCCGACGCTGCTGGCGGTCGAGGACAACTCGCTGCCCATCGTCCAGGAGGAGATCTTCGGACCGGTGCAGACGGTTCAGATCTTCGACACCGAGGCGGAGGCCATCGAGCTCGCGAACTCGACGCCGTACGGCCTTTCGGCGTCGGTGTGGAGCACGGACGCGGCCCGGACCGTGCGCGTCGCGCGCGGCATCGACGCCGGGCTGATCTCCATCAACGGCTGGGCCAACCTCGCCGTGCAGTTCGAGGAGGGCGGCTTCAAGTCAAGCGGTCTGGGCCGGCTGGGCGGCATCGGCGCCCTCGATGACTTCCTCGAATACAAGCAGATAACGATCGACTTCGCCGAAGAGGCCGGCGTTCATTGATCACTCGCACCGCACGTCGGTGGTGGCTCGGCACGTGGTGCACGGCGTGCGGCGGCTGGGTAATCCGAGCTTGCGGACCGATCTGGGATTGATGAGCGGGAGACGACCGTGTGGGATCAAGACAGAGAGGCAGAGCTCCGTCGGCGCGTGATGCTGGCGCGTATCAACGCGTTCATCGACGTCAACCTCGCCGATCGCGATCTCTCGCCGTCCGTTGTCGCCGCGGGCTGCCACATCTCGGTGCGGACGCTGCACAAGCTCTACGAGGCCGAGGAGGACACGGTGGCGGCCTCGATCCGGCGCCGACGGCTCGAACGCTGCCGCCAGGATCTGCTCGACCCGCGCCATCCCGACCGCCCGGTGGGCGCGGTCGGGATGCGCTGGGGCTTCCCCGACCCGGCCGCGTTCAGCCGGGCCTTCCGCGCCGCCTACCGCGTCCCGCCGGGCAGGTACCGGTGGGCGTCCCTCGCCGGGACATCTGCTCTCTGAGCCGAGACCTTGACAGGACACTTGTTTTTAGCAAGTGTGGACGCCGTCACATACCGGACTCACCAGAGGGAGACCACGATGATCTCGATGTTCGTCAACCTGCCGGTAACCGACCTGGACCGCGCGAAGGCGTTCTACACGGCGATCGGATTCCGTATCAACCCGCTCTTCACGGATCACAACGCGGCCTGCGTCGTCGTCGAGGAGGACCACAGCTACTTCATGATCTTGACTCGCGACTTCTTCCAGACCTTCACCGACCGGCCGATCGGGGACCCGGCGGCGACGGTCTCGGTGGCGACCGCGATCTTCCGTGACAGCCGGGAGGCCGTCGACGTGGCTCTCGCCGACGGCATCGCGGCGGGCGGCTCGGAGGAGCGCCCCGCCGCGGACTACGGCTTCATGTACCAGCGCCAGCTCACCGACCCCGACGGCAACGTCCTCGAGTTCGGCTGGATGGACCCGGTCGCCGCCGAGCAGGGGCCCGAGGCCTTCGCGAACCAGCAGGCCTGAGGTCGATGGCGGCACGCGACTACGGCCAGTACTGCGGTGTCACGCGGGCACTGGAGCTCGTGGGTGAGCGCTGGGCTCTGCTCATCATCCGCGACCTGCTCGTCGGGCCGCGCCGCTACGGAGAGCTCGCCGCGGGGCTCCCCCGGATCCCGAGCAACATCCTGGCGGCGCGGCTCAAGGAGTTGCAGGCGGCCGGCGTCATCCGCCGGGCGCCGCGCTCGCGCGTCATCGTCTACGAGCTGACGCCCTACGGCCACGAGCTTGAGCCCATCGTGCTCGCGCTCGGCGCCTGGGGCTTCAAGGCGATGGGCGATCCGCGGCAGGAACAGATCATCACCCCCGACTCGATGACCATGGCCCTCCGCACCGCCTTCCGGCCGTGGGTGGCGGCGCACCTGCCGGCGACCGCCTACGCGGCGCGCTTCGGTCCCGCCGAGCTGCTTATCCGGGTGGATGGCTCCGCTCTCGACGTCACGCGCGGGGATGGACCGGTCGACCTCGCCTTCGCCGCTGGTCCGGGCATCCGCCGGCTCATCTCCGGCGAACTCGCCCCGGATCGCGCGATCACGACCGGCGTTGTCGAGGTGCTACGCGGGCGCGGCGACCTCCTCGACCGCTTCGCGAGCACGTTCCACCTGGCCGCTTAGTCCGGGCCGGCCTGATCCGGGCCAGCCTGATCCCGCTCCCTGGTCGCCCGGGTCACTGGTTGTGGGCGTTGCCGGCGAGCGCGGCCACCAGATCCTGGCGACGACTGACGCCGGTCTTGCCGAAGATCGCCTTGACGTGGTCATGGACAGTGTGCGCGGAGATGAACAGTGCCTGCGCGATGTCCTGGCTCGACAGGCCGTCGATCACCAGTCGCGCCACCTCGCGCTCGCGGGCCGTCAGCGACCATGCCCGCATCAGCAGCGGGGCCAGGTCCTCCGACCGGGCGGCATCCAGGGTGATCGCGTAGCCGCCCGCCGTGCCGGTCAGCGGTGCGACCCGGACGATCGTCCAGCGGCCGTCCGCCGCCTGCAGCCGTGCCTGAGCGCAGGGCGGCGGCTCGGTCCCCCGCGCGCGCGACAGCGCCACACGGGTGGCGACGGAGTAGATGAAGCCGGGCAGTGGCTCGGCTTCGTTCCTCTTCACCAGGCCCAGCCGGTCGATCCAGGCCCAGGCGGCCGGCGTCGCGGCGATCACGGACAGTTCCTCGTCCACGATGATCGTTCCCGGCTCGGTGGGATCGTCGCGAGGCATCGCGCCACCGTCGGCCGGCCGGGTGCGCAGGCCGTCACGGAGGCGGGCGGCGAGTCTGGGTGCCATCTCGGCGACGAACCCGGCGTCGTCCGGGTTGAAGAACCCGGCGGAGCTGTCCCTGTGGAGGTGCAGTTGTGCCCAGCACATCCCGTCGGCCATCAGCGGCACGCTCAGGTAGTCACCGACCCCCGCGGGGCCGAACGTCTCCCGCCAGGCCGGGTCCCGGGCCAGGTCCCCGCCGGTCACCGCGCTGGTCACGGCGACCGGCCGAGCGGACCGTCGCCAGGGGACGGACCACGCTTCCGGATAGCGCCTGCTGAAGCGCCGGACGGACTGGCCGGCGATCATGTTCTCGCCGAGGTCGCGGGTGGGCAACCGGGCACCGGGATCGGCCAGCAGCCAGCACCAGCCGTCAAACCCGATCACGCGGCGCAGGATCGCGGCGGCCTCCCACCGGAACCCGTCGTTGTCGAGGCGAGCCGCGGCCAGTCGGTCCATGTCCGCTCGCGCCCGGTCTTTCGTGCTGTTCGCGGCCATGAACCCAGGGTAAGCGCGGCCGGCGCACGCCAGATATCCCCAACGCCGGGGATAGCGGCCGCCGGACACCGACCGCGACGGTGGAGCCATGACGACAGAGCGGACGACACACCAATCGACAGCGGCGTTCTCCGGACTGGCCCGCCACCTGCGAGGGCGTCTGCTCAGGCCCGGCGACGCGGACTGGGACACCGCCCGGACGCCGTGGAACCTGCGGGTGAACCAGCGGCCCGCCGCGATCGTGGAGCCCGAGGGGGCCGACGACATGGCGGCCACCGCCGCGTTCGCCGCCCGCCACGGGCTGCGGGTCGCGGTGCAGTCCAGCGGGCACGGCGCGGGTGCCGACCTCGGCGGCACCATCATGGTGCGCACCAGCGCGCTGCGCGAGATCACCGTGGACCAGACCCGGAACGTGGTGAGGATCGGGGCGGGGGTCCGCGCCGGCGACCTGGCGGCCGCGCTGCCTCCGCACGGCCTGGCCGCCTCGCTCGGTTCCGCGCCCACCACGGGAGTCGCCGGGTACGCGATGTTCGGCGGCGCCGGGGTGCTGGGCCGCGCGGTCGGGTTCATGGCGCGCAAGGTGGTCGCCGCCGAGGTGGTCACGGCGGACGGCACCCGGCTGCGCTGCGATGCCAGCAACCACCCGGACCTGCTGTGGGCGCTGCGTGGCGGGGGCGGCGGCTACGCCCTGGTCACCCATCTGGAGCTGCGACTGGACCGGGTACCCGAGCTGTTCGGCGGCCAGCTGGTCTGGCCGGCGGCCGCCGCGCCCGAGGTATTCGGCGCGTGGCGGGACTGGACGACCGGGCTGCCCCCGGAGATGACCTCCAGCGCCGCCGTGATCTCGCTGCCACCGCTGCCCGAAGTGCCCGAGCCGCTGCGCGGAGCCCGGGTCACCACGGTGACCGCCTGCTACGCCGGACCGGCCGGCCAGGGCGCGGCCGCCCTGGGCGAACTCACCGCACGGAGCCCAGCGCCCCTGTTCAACGCGTGCCGTCCCCTGACGGCCGCCGATCTCGGCAACCTGTGGAACGTGCCGGGCACGCCGATGCCGGCGCGGATCCGGGGCGAGCTGCTGAGCGGCCTGCCTGACGAGGCGATCCGCGAGCTGCTCCGGCTCGCCGGGCAGGACCCGGATTCGCCAATCACCATGGCCGAGGTCCGCCACCTCGGCGGCATGCTCGCGCAGGACTCACCGCGCGACGGCGCGATCGGCCACTGCGAGGCGCGGTACCAGCTTGAGCTGCTGGGTCTGGCCACGACCCAGGAGTCCGACGAGACGGTCCGGCGGAGCCAGCGCGCCGTCTCCGAGGCCCTCGCGCCATGGACCACCGGGATGACCCTTCCCGGCTTCGCCCAAC
The DNA here is from genome assembly GCA_036384655.1 of Pseudonocardiaceae bacterium. GTDB lineage: Bacteria > Actinomycetota > Actinomycetes > Mycobacteriales > Pseudonocardiaceae > DASVLX01. The sequence continues at coordinate 1,887 of DASVLX010000082.1, read as the reverse complement.
CGCCCGAGGACACCGCGGAACGCGTCTACCCGTCCGTGACCCGGGACCGCCTGCGGCGCGTCAAGAACCGCTACGACCCCGGCGGCGTCATCGTCCCCAGCTTTGCCTGCTGAATCCCGCCGCCGGCGCCGGCACCACACAGCCACCTTCAACGAATTCAGGGAGAGCGACGCGATGAAGATCGGAACAGGAATGCCGAACCAGGTCCCGAGCATGCCCTCGGACACGATTCCGGCCTGGGCACATCTCGCGGAGGAATCCGGATTCGCCTCGCTGACCACGGTCGGCCGGCAGGCCTATCCGGGGTTGCCGGACACGATCGCCCTCGCCGGGGCCGCGGCGGTGACCCACCGGATCGAGCTGATCAGCGGCGTCTTGCTGGCCGCCACCTGGCCCGCCCCGCTGCTGGCAAGGGAACTGGCCGGGATCGACGGGATGTCCGGCGGCCGGCTGACCTTCGGCCTGGCCGCCGGCCAGCGGCCGGACGACTTCATCGCCGAGGGGTACGGGTCGAGAGGACGCGGCGCCCGGCTGGACCGCGACCTGGAAACCTACCGCGAGATCTGGCGGGGAGCGCCGGTCGGCGGCGGCCCGAACCCGGCCGTGCCACGGGGAACGCGGCAGATCCCCATGCTGTTCGGCGGGCACGCACCCGCCGCGATGAACCGGATGGCCCGCTGGGGCGAGGGCTACATCGGCGGCGCCGTTCCCACGCCGATGGTCGCCCCGTCGTTCGACGCGGCCCGGGACGCGTGGCGGCGGGCCGGACGACAGGGCCCGCCGCGGCTGCTCGCGCTCGCCTATTTCGCCCTCGGCGACAGCGACAAGGGCAGGCGGAACGTGTACGAGTACTACAGCCTGGCGGGCGGCGAATTCGCCGGAATCGTCGCCGGGGCGGTGTGTGACTCCCCGGCGACGGTGCGGGAGAGGATCTCCTCGCTCGCCGATATCGGCGTTGACGAAATCTCGTTCATCACCGGAACGGATGACCTGGACGAGGTCAAGCGCCTGGCGGACATCGTGTTCTGACCGACGGTCCGCCGTGTCCGGTCGGGACGATCGTCGCCCTCGGCGATCGTCCCGACCGATGCGGCGGCGGCCACGATGAGAGCATGGCAGCCATGACGGTTATCAAGGTCAACGCCATCACCGTTCCCGCCGATGGCGGCGACGAGCTGGCCCGCCGGTTCGCGACGCGCGCCGGCGCGGTCGACGACCAGGACGGTTTCGAGGGCTTCGAGCTGCTGCGGCCGACCGACGAGCGCACCACCTGGCTCGTGGTCACCCGCTGGCGGGACGACGAGTCGTTCCAGGCATGGGTGAACTCACCGGCGTTCACTCATGGGCACCGCTCCGCGGCCGAGCGGTCCGGTGGCGAGGCACCACCGCCGGTCGGTGTGCGCAGCGAGCTGTGGTCCTTCGAGGTCGCCGGCGGTTCAGCGCCGCGGTCCTGAGGTCAGCGTCCGAACGCCCAGGCCACCATCAGCGGCAACTCCTCCTGCCAGAAGGCGTCGCCATGGGACCCGGCGCGTTCGGTCATGACGACATCCGCGCCCGCGCCGCGCAGCGCGTCGGCCCACCGCGTCGCGTTCTTGAGGAAGAACGGCTCCTGCCTGCCGGCGACGAGGTAGGCGCGCGGCAGCACGTTGGGCAGCGCGGCGGGCGGCCGGTAACCGCCGCCCGGTGACGCGCAGAAGACGGCGCCGTAGATGTCGGGATGCCGGAGCCCCATCGCGAGTGCGAGCTCCGCGCTGGCCGACACACCGAACACCGCGGTTCGGTCGGCGGGCAGCGTGACGTCGAAACGCGACCGCGCCCATCGGCGCACGTCCTCGACGAAGAACGTCTCGTGTGCCGCGAACCGTTCGGGGTCGAAGGCGAAGGCGG
>DASVLX010000081.1:0-12871 GCA_036384655.1 Pseudonocardiaceae bacterium | reverse complement strand
AGGTGGTCACGCCTCGGATGTCTTCCATCGCTGCACCGCTTCCTAGCGCACGGGTGGGAGGAAACCGACCTTGTCGTAGACGGTGGCGACGGTGGTCGCGGCGACCTCGCGGGCCCGCTCGGCGCCGCGCGCCAGCACCTTGTCCAGTTCCGCCGGATCGTCCATATAGGACTGGACTCGCTGCTGGAACGGTGTGACGAACTGGGAGACCACCTCGGCGAGCTCCTTCTTCAGGTCGCCGTAGCCCTTGCCTTCGTAGCCGGCCGTCAGGTCCTCGATCGAGCGACCGGACAGCGCCGAGTAGATGACCAGCAGGTTCGACACACCCGGCTTGTTCTCCGGGTCGTAGCGGATGTCCCGCTCGGTGTCGGTGACCGCCGACCGGATCTTCTTGCCGGTGACCTTCGGCGGGTCCAACAGGTCGACGAGTCCATTGGGATTGGTCCCCGATTTGCTCATCTTGGCGGTCGGTTCCTGCAGGTCGTAGATCTTGGCGATGTCCCGGATGATGTGCGGCTTGGGGACGATGAAGGTCTGGCCGAATCGGGAGTTGAAGCGCTGCGCCAGATCCCGGGTGAGTTCGAGGTGCTGGCGCTGGTCCTCGCCGACCGGCACCTGGTCCGCCTGGTACAGCAGGATGTCGGCGGCCTGCAGCACGGGGTAGGTGAACAGCCCGACGCTGACCCGGTCCGCGGTCTGCTTCGCGGACTTGTCCTTGAACTGGGTCATCCGGCTGGCCTCACCGAAGCCGGTCAGGCATTCCAGCACCCAGCTGAGCTGGGTGTGTTCGTGCACATGGCTCTGCACGAACAGGGTGGAGCGGTCGGCGTCAACGCCCAGCGCGAGCAGTTGCGCGGCGGACACCCGCGTCCGGCGGCGCAGCGCCTCCGGGTCCTGTTCGAGGGTGATCGCGTGCAGGTCGGCGATGAAGTAGAAGGTCTCGTAGTCGTCCTGCAGGCTTACCCACTGACGCAGCGCACCGAGATAGTTACCGAGGTGGAACGAGTCCGCCGTGGGCTGGATTCCGGACAGGACACGCGGCCGGCCGGCCGTCTTGGTCTCAGTACTGGTAGGCGCTGTGTTGGGCACTGCGCGATTCTCCCGCAACCGGCGGGCTGGTCGTCAGTGGCCCCGCGCGGTGGCGTGGTCCGCGAGCGTGTTGTTGAGCTGCTGGTGCTGCTGCTCGGCCCGATGCTGGGCCTGGTGCCGCTGCCGGATGAGCCCGAACACCAGCCCGGCCAGCCCGATCAGCACGGCGATGACACCGACGATGCCGGTGAGGTCGGCCGGGAAACCCTGCGGCAGCAGGGTCCGCGACTGCGCCAGGTCCGCCGTGACGGTGGCCGCATTGGCCGTGCCGAGGCCGACACCGGTCACCACGCCGCTCACCAGCGCGGCTACGGCCAGGGCCGAGGAGACCAGTGCGACCTTGCACGAACGATTCAGCATGACCAGCACGACGGCCAGTGGCCCGCGTTTCAATTCGGCTCCCGCGACGAAGGACGCCGCCCGGATGGGCGACAGGTCCGCTACACGTTCGGGAAAAAGCTACCGATCGTGCCGAGATCGCGGGAGCCGGGGTGCCTCACTCACCCGTTTGAGTGTGCCGGGCCGTGGACCCGCCTGTTGACCTGGTCATATGTGGTCGTGCGCTGCCGGGCCGGGCGGCCGGCCAGATGAGCCAGCGCGGCCAGTTCGTCCGCGGTACGTGACGAACCGAACTCCGAACCAGCCATCCGGCTGATTGTCTCCTCCATCAGGGTGCCGCCGATGTCGTTCGCGCCGCCCCGCAGCAGTTCGGCGGTCTGCTCGTCGCCGAGCTTGACCCACGAGCACTGGATGTTGGCGATCCGGCCGTGCAGGGCGAGCCGGGCGAACGCGTGGATCGCGCGGTTGTCGCGCCGGCTGGGGCCGGGCCTGGACATGCCGGCGAGGTAGATCGGCGCGTTGCGGTGCACGAACGGCAGTCCGACGAACTCGGTGAACCCGCCGGTGCGCTCCTGCAGCCTGCCCAACAGCCGGATATGCGCCAGCCAGTGGCCGGGATGGTCGACGTGCCCGTACATCATCGTGCTGCTGGACCGGATGCCCAGCTCGTGCGCGGTGGTCACCACCTCGATCCACGTGGAGGTGGGCAGCTTGCCCTTGGTCAGCAGCCACCGGACGTCGTCGTCGAGGATCTCGGCGGCGGTGCCGGGAATGGTGTCCAGCCCGGCGTCCCGCAGTTCGGTCAGCCACTCCCGCACGCTGATCCCGGCGCGGGCGGCCGCGCTGACGACCTCCATCGGGCTGAACGCGTGCACGTGCATGCCGGGCACCCGGGCCTTCACCGCGCGGACGATGTCGGCGTAGTAGCTGATCGGCAGCCGGGGGTCGATGCCGCCCTGCATGCAGACCTCGGTGGCGCCGGCGAGCCAGGCCTCCTCGGCCCGGTCGGCCACCTCGGTGACCGACAACCGGAACGCGTCGGCGTCCCGCTCCCGCTGCGCGAACGCGCAGAACCGGCAGCCCGCGTAACAGACGTTCGAGAAGTTGATGTTGCGGTTGACGATGTAGGTGATCTCGTCACCAACCACCTCGGCGCGCAGGTCGTCGGCGAGCCTGATGAAGGTCTCCAGCGCCGGTCCCTCGGCGGTGAGCAGGGCCAGCGCCGCGTCCGCGTTGCTCTCGTCCAGCAGCGCGGACGGGTTGTCGGCGGCCAGCCGCAGGCCGGCCGCGACATCGCCCTCGAAGTGTTCCGGCGCGCTGCCGGTGAGCTGGGCCTTCAACTCGTCCCAGTTCCCGTAGACGGTGTCGAAGTCGCCGCGCCGGTCGCTGGTACGGCCCTCGGTGTCGATGGTGGTGTTGAGATCGGCCCGGCCCACGGTGTCCAGCGCGCCGTCCGGCTCCTGCCATTCCCGGCCGGTCGGCACCGCGTCCTCGGCGGCCAGGCCGACGGTGTCGCCGTCGAGCTGGGCGAGCGCGCGGACATGGCCGGTGAGCTTGATGTCGATCCACTGGCCGGGCACGGCCCGGATGAAGCGGGGGTAGACGGTGAGGCGTTCGCGCAGGTGGTAGCCGGCGCGGGCGGTCCAGTCGGCGAGCGTGTCGATGGCCGGCCAGGGCCGCTCCGGATTCACGTGGTCCGGGGTGACCGGCGAGACGCCGCCCCAGTCGTCGATGCCGGCCCGCAGGATCAGGTCGTGTTCCTCACCGACCAGGTTGGGTGGCGCCTGCACGCTGACGCCCGGGCCGAGCAGCAGTCGGGCGACCGCGACGGTGGCGGCCAGGTCGGTCAGGTCGGCGTCGGGCATGCCGCGCATCGCGGTGTCCGGCTTGGCCCGGAAGTTCTGCACGATGACTTCCTGGATGTGGCCGAACTGCCGGGACAGCCGGCGGATCGCGTGCAGCGACTCGGCCCGCTCGGTCAGGTTCTCGCCGATGCCGATCAGGATGCCGGTGGTGAACGGGATGTTGATCCGGCCGGCGTCGGTGAGCACCCGCAGCCGCACCTCGGGCTGCTTGTCCGGGCTGCCGTAGTGCGGGCCGGACGGCTCGCTCCACAGCCGCTCCGCGGTGGTCTCCAGCATCATGCCCATGCTGGGTGCCACCGGGCGCAGCCGGCTGAGTTCCTCCCAGCTGAGCACGCCCGGGTTGAGGTGCGGCAGCAGGCCGGTCTCCTCCAGCACCGCGACCGCCACCGACCTCAGATAGTCCACAGTGGAGGAATAGCCGCGGGCGTCCAGCCACTCGCGGGCGGCCTCCCAGCGGTCCTCCGGCCGGTCGCCGAGGGTGAACAGGGCCTCCTTGCAGCCGGCGGCCGCGCCCTGCCGGGCGATCTCCAGCACCTCGTCGCGTTCCAGGAAGGCCGCGTGCACCCGGTTCGGCACGGTGGCGAACGTGCAGTAGTGACAGCGATCCCGGCACAGCCTGGTCAGCGGGATGAAGACCTTGCGGCTGTAGGTGACGATGCCGGTACGTCCCTCGGCGGCCAGATGCGCGTCACGCACCCGGGCCGCGGCCGCGAACAGTTCGTCCAGATGCTCACCGCGCGCGTGCAGCAGGGTGGCGGTTTCGGTGACGTCCAGGACGGCGCCATCGTGGGCGCGGCGCAGCGCGCGGCGCAGGGCGGATTCGGAGGGGACGGGCTCGGATGCACTCGGTGCGAAGTCGGTAGCCACGTTTCGAGGCTAGGCACGCACCCCGGAACGTGCGCTACGTCACGAAACCGGGGTCACATGTGACCTGGGACACTGATCAGGTCAGTACATCAGGCCGAAGTAACGCGAGAGGCTGTGTTCCACCTGTGCCATGTCGTCCCGCGACAGATAGTCCACGAGTTCGCCGGTGATGTAGGACAGGTCGACGGTGCGGATGTGATCGATGAGGATCTTGGTTTCCCGTCCGGCGATGACGAGTTCTGGGCGGAAGATCGATGGCTGGGCGCTCGTCGACGTGGGGATGATCGTCACGACTGACCATGCCTTCTGCTCGACACTGATGACGAGCCCGAAGCGCCTGCCCCGCTGCTCATGCCCGCGCTTGGCATCGCCGAGGTCTACCGGGTAGACGGCGCCACGGATCATGCGCGGTCAGCCTGCCGTGCGGACACAGTGAGATTGGTGCCGATCACGCGGATGTTACCGTCCGCGTCGTACTCCCATTCGTCTGGTTCGTCGGACAGGTCCTCGTTCCGCAACCGGTACATGTCCGCGCGGGCGCGCTCTTCCCACGCCTCGCGGTCCAACAGTCGCAGTGCACGACGGATCACGTCGCTGGTCTTCTCATCCTCGCGGCGGTTGGCCTCGATGACACGAAGATCTTCTTCTGTGGGGCGGAATCCAACGCTCATACTCCCAGTGTACAACAATTGTTGTACAACTAGGCTTGTCTTGTCGAACGAGTACGGAAGCCTGGGAGCCACCAGCGGCGGCCGCGTGTGCAGCCTCCGCGCTGATTCGATGCATGCCTTCAGACGTCGTAACGGACGGTGACTGGGGCGTGGTCGGACCAGCGGGTGTCGTAGCTGGCCGCGCGCTCCACGAAGGCCTCCCGGGCACGGGCCGCGAGGCCCGGCGTGGCGACCTGAAGATCGATCCGCCAACCGGCGTTGGTGTCGAACGCCCGGCCCCGGTAGGCCCACCACGAGTACATCCCCGCGCCGTCGGCGGGATGCAGCGAGCGCACCACGTCCACGAAGCCGGTCTCGGCGTAGACGCGGTCCAGCCAGGCACGTTCCTCCGGCAGGAAGCCGGCGTTCCTGTGGTTGGTGCGCCAGTTCTTCAAATCGATCTCGCGGTGCGCGATGTTCCAGTCGCCGCACACCAGTGCCTCTCGGCCGCTCGCGGCCGCCTTGTCCCGCAGCTCCACCAGGTGCGGCAGGAACGCCGCCATGAACCGCTCCTTCGCGGCCTGCCGCGCGGTGCCGACCTCGCCCTTCGGCAGGTACAGGCTGGCCACGATCAGGCCCGGCAGATCGACCTCGACATAGCGGCCGGCGTCGTCGAACTCGGGCTCACCGAAGCCGATCCGGAGGCCATCCGGCGCGACGCGGGACAGCACCGACACGCCGTTGCGGCCCTTGGTGGCGGACTCGACATGCACGGCGTGCCAACCGGGCGGCTCGCGCAGCGCGTCGGGCAGTTGACGGGCGGCCGCCCGGGTTTCCTGCAGACACACCACGTCGGCGTCGGTGGCCGCCAGCCACTCGGTGAAGCCCTTGCCGGACGCGGCGCGCAGGCCGTTGACGTTGACGGTCGAGACGGTGAACACCGTCGCAGGCTAAACCAGCACCCGCCGCGAACCTGCGAACCGGCGGTTCAACGGTTCCCGGCCGTGTCCGATGACCGGCTCAACAGTTCCCAGTGACCGGCTTGAGCAGGGTGGGATCCGAGGTCGCCCACTTGTCGGAGCTCAACTGGCGCAGGCCGTTCTGCACGGTCGCCGTCGCGGCGGTGATCGAGTCCTTGTTCAGCTGCCCGATCACGGGGGAGGTGAGTGACGGACCCGAATGGACCCTGACGTCCGTCAGTGCCTGCACCTGGCACTGGGTTGTCGAGCCGCTGCCGGTGGCATGTCCCTTGTCCAGGACGTACACGATGGTGACCAGCACCAGCACACCGATCACGATCAGTTTGCGCTTCGACACCTGCACACTCCGCAACCGGCACCACGCCCCCTCGTCGCAGGTTATGCGCTCCGGCCGGACAGCCGGAAGTCGTCCGAGATCAATTCACCCGATTCGGCCACCACACGGTACAGATCACTACCGAGGGCGACCGAATCGGGTGTGGGCGTAGCTCGTTCGGCCTAATCAGGCCCCGATGCGCTTCTGGAGGTTCTCATCCAGGGCGCCGAGGAACTCCTCGGTGGTCAGCCACGGCTGATCCTTGCCGACCAGCAGCGCCAGGTCCTTGGTCATCTTGCCGCTCTCGACGGTCTCGATGATGACCTTCTCCAGGGTTTCGGCGAAACCGATCACCTCGGGCGTGCCATCCAGCTTGCCCCGGTGGCGCAGGCCGCCGGTCCACGCGTAGATCGACGCGATCGGATTGGTCGAGGTCGGCTTGCCCTGCTGGTGCAGCCGGTAGTGCCGGGTCACCGTGCCGTGCGCGGCCTCCGCCTCCACCGTCTTGCCGTCCGGCGTCATGAGCACCGAGGTCATCAGGCCGAGCGAGCCGTAGCCCTGCGCCACGGTGTCGGACTGCACGTCACCGTCGTAGTTCTTGCAGGCCCAGACGTAGCCGCCCTCCCACTTCAGCGCGGCGGCGACCATGTCGTCGATCAGGCGGTGCTCGTAGGTCAGGCCCTTGGCCTCGAAGTCCGCCTTGAACTCCTTTTCGAAGATCTCGGCGAACGTGTCCTTGAACATGCCGTCGTAGGCCTTGAGAATGGTGTTCTTGGTGGACAGATACACCGGGTATCCACGCTGCAGACCGTAGGTGAGCGAGGCCCGCGCGAAGTCCTCAATGGACTTCTTGAAGTTGTACATGGCCATCGCGACGCCGCCGCCCTCGGGGTAGCGGGCGACCTCGAACTCGATCGGCTCGCCGCCGTCCTCCGGCTTGTAGGTGATGGTCACCGTGCCGGGGCCGGGCACCTTGAAGTCCGTCGCCTTGTACTGGTCACCGTGCGCGTGACGGCCGATGACGATCGGCTTGGTCCAGCCGGGCACCAGCCGCGGGATGTTCGAGATCACGATCGGCTCGCGGAAGATCACGCCACCGAGAATGTTGCGGATGGTGCCGTTGGGGGAACGCCACATCTTCTTCAGGCCGAACTCGGCGACCCGCGCCTCGTCCGGGGTGATGGTGGCGCATTTGACGCCCACGCCGTGGCGCTTGATGGCGTTCGCCGCGTCCACGGTGACCTGGTCATCGGTCTCATCGCGGTGCTCGATGCCCAGGTCGTAGTAGTCCAGGTTCACGTCCAGGTATGGGAAGATCAGCTTGTCCTTGATGAAGCGCCAGATAATCCGCGTCATCTCGTCGCCGTCCAGCTCGACGACGGTCCCGGTGACTTTGATCTTGCTCATGCTTGTCCTCTCGCGTGTGTCCTCAGCGACAGCGCTATCCGGGACAAGCGTACGGCTAAGAATCGGCCCGTACCTGTGACCCTTGCCCCCGGCGCGGCAACCCGACCGGAACGCCGTGATCGCCTAAGTTTTCCGGGTGCCGGACGCCGCCGGTTTGGTGGCCCATTCTGTTCCCTGCACGGAGGACTCGTGTCAACCGGACCAACCCACGCGGTGATGGGACTTGCCGCCTGGGGAGGTGTGTCGCTCATCGCGGTCGCCCATGGAACCCCGGTCGACCTGCACACCTGGGTCGCCGGCGCGGCACTGACCTCCGGCGCCGCGCTGCTGCCGGACCTGGACCATCCGCCGGCGACGGTGTCCCGGTCGCTCGGCCCGATCACCAAGGTGCTCGCGCACGGCGTCAACGGGCTGTCGGTGGGGATCTACAACCTGATCCGGCTGGAACGCGATCCACACCGTGACGGTGGCCACCGCACGTTCACGCACACCGCGGTGTTCGCCGCGCTCGCCGGAACCGTCGCCACCGCGATCGTGTTGCTGGGCAATCCGTGGATCACCGCCGCGGTGTTCTTCTTCCTGGCCAGCCTGGGCGTGCGGGGACTGCTGCACGAATGGGACCACCAGGCCGACACGTTCGTCACGATGGCCGCCGCGCTCGGGTTGACCTGGGAATGCTGGCGATGGCTGGCCGGCGGCGCGCACCGCGCGGAATGGTTCGGGGTGGCGGTGGTGGCCGGCTGCCTGGCGCACTGCCTGGGCGACATGCTCACCGAGGACGGCTGCCCGCTGCTGTGGCCGCTTCCGCTGGGCTGGCGGCTGTGGTATCCGATCGGGCTGCCGTCGCCGCTGGCCTACCGCACCGGCGGCAAGGTGGAACTGATCGTGATCGGGCCGCTGTTCACGCTGCTGTCGGTGTGGCTGGGGATGGTGGCGCTGCAACGCACGGGTGTGGTGCCCTGGTTGCGGTACGTGCCGCTGGTGCCGCATTTCAACTGGCTGGCCAGCATGCTGTGACCGTCTTTCGACGGATGGGAAAGACCCTGCTCAGCGACCCGCGCGCGGCTAGTCTTGGCATCGCGGAGGTGGTGAACATGCGAGCGAAGGTAGGAGATCAGCTGCACGTCCACGGCCGCGTCGTTGGCGTGCGGGAACGGCAGGGCGAGATCGTCGAGGTGCGCGGCGCGCACGGCGAGCCCCCGTACCGGGTCCGCTTCACCGACGGGCATGAAGAGCTGATCTTCCCCGGCCCGGACTGCGAAGTGGAAAGCGACGGGAAGTAGCTGAAGGAAGCACTCGGCGGTGGTGGGGTTGCCGGATTGCTGTGGCAACCCCACCACCGCCAGTTGGTCTGGCTTGGCTCAGATCAGGCCCAGCGAGCGGACGGTGTCCCGCTCCTCGGCCAGCTCACGCACCGAGGCGTCGATCCGCTCCCGGGAGAACTCGTTGAGCTCCAGGCCCTGGACGATCTCCCACTTGCCGTTCTTGGAGACCACCGGGAAGGACGCGATCAGGCCCTCCGGAACGCCGTAGGAACCGTCCGACGGGATCGCGGCGGAGGTCCAGTCGCCCTCCGGGGTGCCGTTGACCCAGTCGTAGACGTGGTTCAGCGCGGCGTTGGCGGCGGAGGCGGCCGACGAGGAGCCACGCGCCTCGATGATCGCGGCGCCACGCTTGGCGACGGTCGGGATGAAGGTGTCCTTGATCCACGACTCGTCGTTGATGGACTCGACGACGCTCTTGCCGTTCACCTGTGCCTGGTAGAGGTCCGGGTACTGGGTGGCAGAGTGGTTGCCCCAGATGGCGACCCTCTTGACGTCGCCGACCTGCACACCCAGCTTCTTGGCGACCTGGCTGAGCGCGCGGTTCTGGTCCAGCCGGGTCATCGCGGTGAACCGCTCGGCGGGCACGTCCTTGGCGTGCGACTGCGCGATGAGGGCGTTGGTGTTGGCCGGGTTGCCGACCACCAGCACGCGCACGTCATCGGCGGCGCCGGCGTTGATCGCCTCGCCCTGTGGCTTGAAGATGCCGCCGTTGGCCTCCAGCAGATCGCCGCGCTCCATACCCTTGCTGCGGGGGCGGGCGCCGACCAGCAGCGCCACGTTCACGCCGTCGAAGGCGCGCTTGGCGTCGTCGGTGATGTCGATTCCCCGCAACAGGGGGAAGGCGCCGTCGTCGAGTTCCATCGCGACACCCTCAGCGGCCTTCACGGCCGGGGGAATCTCCAGCAGTCGCAGGCTCACCGGGGTGTTGGGCCCCAGCAGCTGCCCGGAGGCGATACGGAACAGCAGCGCGTAGCCGATCTGGCCAGCCGCACCGGTGACGGTGACATTGACGGGGCTTGCCACAGGGATGTCCTCCCGATCCGCGTTTTGGTGAGTCCTCGGCGCGACCACGCGGGCAGGGAACGGACTTCAACCGACCTGTCTACGGCGGCCTCGGCACCGGGACCGCGCACCGGGCGGGCTTGCCCGGCATGCCGCAGATTACCAATGTCGGTGCTGGCGGGGGCGCGCCCGGTGAGCGGCCTCTCACCATCCGAACGGATCGGTCACCATCCGAACGGGCCGGTCAGGCCAGCGGACCACCCTGAATGGTGAACGCGACGAACAGCATGCAGCCGCCGAGGGCGATATAGGCGAGCACGTCGAGGAACCGGCTGCGCACCCTGAGCAGGCCGGCCCGGTCGTCCGGAATGGCCGCCCGGAACACGGCCGCGACCAGCAACGCGACGCCGATCAGCACGGCGCCCTGGCGCCAGTGATACGCGATCAGCCGGATGATGCCGGCGGCGGTGATGAGCAGGACGACGCCGAAGGGAAGCTGCGGGTGCAGCACCTCCCGCCACGGTGCGGTCTCGGGGCGCTGCGGTTCGGGGGCTTCGGCCGCGGGGGCGGTGTCGGTATCGGATTCCGGTGCGGGCGCCGGTGCCGGTGCCGGTGTCGCGGTGGGTGTGCTGATGGTGTCCGCCGTTCCGGACGTCGCGGTGTCGTCAGGCGCGGTGTCGTTCGGCGCGGTGTCGATAGGCGCGGTGTCGTTCGTCGACCCGTCGGCCTTCCTGGCCGTACCGCCGGTGCCGCCCGTGCCGTTCGTCTCGGCCGCGCCGGCCGGCGCGGGTGTCCCCGCCGCGCCGTTGACCGGCCGCCGGCCGATCCGCGCCGTCGGGTCATGCGGCGCCGGGCTTCTCGGCACGCGGCCGTCCGTCATCCCGTTCGCCCGGCTCTCATGTGGCACCACCACCTGGTCTGGCACCGACAAACTCCTCATACGCCGTCCAGCGGGCGTCCTGCCGACCAGTGCTGGAAAGGCAGCCCCCACCCTCTCCGGGGGGCGACCCCTTGGCCAGTCTATCGACGCAGGTCAGGAGCACCAAGCTGGCAAAACGTGGCTGTGGACTACCTGAGCCGCTGGGGACAAGTCGACTCGACACAATGTAAACCGCGCTAGGGTGCGCGGTCCGGCTCACCGCCGCTCGGCCGCCTCCACGACGTTGACCAGCAGCATGGCCACGGTCATCGGCCCGACCCCACCGGGCATCGGCGCCAGGTAACCGGCCACCTCGCGCACGTCCGGATGAACGTCACCGACCAGGCCGGCCTCGGTGCGCGTGATGCCGACGTCCAACACCGCGGCACCCGGCTTGACCATGTCCGGGGTCACCAGCGCCGGGCTGCCCGCCGCCGCGACCACGATGTCCGCGCGCCGCACCTCGGCCGCCAGGTCCTTGGTGCCGGTGTGACAGAGGGTCACGGTCGCGTTCTCCGACTTGCGGGTCAGCAGCAGCCCGATCGACCGGCCGACCGTGACACCGCGCCCGATCACCGTGACGTTCGCCCCGGCGATCGGCACCTCGTAGCGCCGCAGCAGTTCCACGATGCCGCGCGGTGTGCACGGCAGTGGGCCAGGCTGGTTCAGCACCAGGTTGCCGAGGTTCATCGGATGCAGCCCGTCCGCGTCCTTGGCCGGGTCGATCCGGGTCAGCGTCCGTCCCGCGTCCAGATGCTTCGGCAGCGGCAGCTGCACGATGTAGCCGTTGCAGGCCGGGTCGGTGTTCAGTTCGTCGATCACCGCGTCCAGCTCGTCCTGCGAGATGTCCGCGGCCAGGTCGCGCCGGATCGAGTTGATGCCGACCTTGGCGCAGGCGCGGTGTTTGTTCCGTACGTAGGCGCGCGAGCCGGGGTCGTCACCGACCAGCACCGTGCCGAGGCCGGGCGCGATGTTCCGCTCGGCCAGCGCGGCCACCCGGGTCCGGAGTTTCGCGAAGATTTCTTCGCTGGTCGCCTTGCCATCGAGGATCACAGCGGTCACCCGGCCATCCTCTCGCACTCCGTCACGCTCGCCGCGCGGGCTGGTCGCGGCGGTCATCGCGGGCTCATCGCAGGTCGGCCACCGTTGTGAGCCGGCGCACCTCGCCGCGCGGGGGCCCGTGGCCGGGTGCCGCGAGGCTCGCGCGGGTGGATATCGTGGTTTCCACCAGCCTCGGCAGCCATCCGCCCCCGGACGACCGCCCCTAGACGACAAGACGTGACCGTGTCCCAACCGCAGACACCCGCTCCGCTGAGCCCGACCGACCAGGACGCGCTGGTCAAGCAGATCGGGCTCGCTCTGATGCGCACCGCGCCGGAGGACTGGGAGCACATCCGGACCGAGTTCCGCGCCACCGGTCGTTACTTCGAACTGTCCGCGGAGATCGTCGGCGCCGACGGGGCTGCGCGAGCATGGACCGCCTCGCACGAGATCGCGACCTCGTTCGCGAAGCTCCGCGCGGGCATGTACCGGGAGGGTCGAGGCACCTGGTTCAACGCCCGGTACCAGATCGACCGCCCGTCCAGCTACAACCTGGAGTTCGACCGTTCGGAGCCGCAGTGGCGCACGCCGCCACCGCCGCCGGCCTACCGTGACGAACTCCACTTGTTCCCGCGCTCCGACGAGAACGTGCCCGAGTGGCTGATGCGCACGCTGTCCGGGCTGCCACCGGAGCGCCAGAGCCGCCGTTTCCGGATGGCTCGCATCTTCGACGGTGCCCAGCCCAACGGCCGGCCCACCGTGAACCGGCCACCGGTGTCCGACGAGGACCGCGACGCGCTCCAGGAGTACCTGGAGAACGCACCGCTGGCGCTGCCTGAGCGCGGTCATGACGCGGATCTACTGGCCCAGGACGGCCGGCAGTCCGTTCCGGTCGCCTTCCACACCGACGGCACCTGGGTGTGGCCGGCGGCCGTCGAGTACTACCTGGGCCGCTACGGCATCCCACCGGAACCCGACCTGATTGACCACGCGCGGTCCAACGGCTTCCAGCCGCCCGAGGTGGACGAGGCGACGCTGGCGGCGGCGGCCGCCACGGTCACCGGTGCCCGC
>DASVLX010000080.1:0-27288 GCA_036384655.1 Pseudonocardiaceae bacterium | reverse complement strand
CTCGACATGGCCGCGCAGGTGGCCGACCTGCGCGGTCGGATCGCCGCCAGACGAGGAGAGCCGGCGGCGGCCGAAAAGCAGATCGCCGACGCGGTCGACGCGATCACCGCCGACACGCCCGTCCTCATCGCCGCCGGCATCCACCTGGCCCACGGCCGGCTGCTGCGGGCGCAGGGACGGCGGCACGACGCGATCGTCGCGCTCGGCGAGGCCCGCGCGATCTACGAGGGGCTCGGCGCCCGCCCCTACCTTGAGCGCGTCGACGCCGAGCTGATCGACGCGGGGCTGGCGCGCCCGACGCGCCGCCGGGACCGCTCGCCGCTGGACCTCACGCCGCGGGAGCAGGACGTCGTCACCCTCGCCCTGCGCGGCCACTCGAACAAGGAGATCGCCGGCGAGCTGTTCGTCAGCGAGAAGGCCGTCGAGTACCACCTGCGCAACGCGTATGGCAAGCTCGGCGTTGGCTCACGGCGCGAACTGCGGGCCCGATTCGCCGACGGCGCGTGACGCGACCGCGTGACCTACCCGGGGCCGTTCATGTCGGTACGATCGCGTAATGCCGTCCAGGTTCGAGCCATTCCACTAAGCCGACGATGACCACCCCTATGACAACGCGTACCACCACTCAGTCGGTCACCGAACGCGTGCGGGCGAAAGTGCTCGACGGGGAGCTTTCTCCGGGCAGTCGCCTTCAGGAGCGTCAGCTCGCCGCCGCGCTCGGAGTGTCCCGAACCCCGGTGCGGGACGCGCTTCAGGTGCTGGCCAGCGAGGGTCTGCTCGACTACTCCCCGCACAGCGGATACATCGTCAGGCGGTTCGGCCTGTCCGAGGTACTCGATTCCTTCGACGTGCGAATCGCACTGGAGGGCATGGCAAGCCGCAAACTCGCCGAGATCGGTCCCTCGCCGGAAACAATCGAATTGCTGACCGAGAACGTCCGGCGCAGCCTCGAAGTCGTGGACGTCGAGCAGTGGACCTCGAACTCACGGACCCGATGGCTGGAGCTGAACCTCGAGTTTCATGACACGATCCTGAACGCCGTCGGCAACCGATATCTCATCCGCGGTGTCCAGGATGCCCGGGGCATTCCCCGGATCTACGACCACTTCCTGCGTTCCTACGCGGGATACGACGAGCTGGCCCAGCGGTACACGCACGACCAGGTCCGCCAGGCCGTCTCCGACCACCGGCGGCTACTCGAAGCCATCACCGAAAGCCAGCCGGATCGCGCCGAGTTCCTGATGCGCGAGCACATCTTCGTGAACCGCGAGCAGCTCCGGCGCCACATCGAGCTCCGGCCCGGCGCCGACTCCGCCCAGGCCTGACCTGTCCTCCGCGTCTACTCAAGATGGCATGCCATCGTGGGCATTGTCGCCCAGACTTCCTTGACCGATGGGTGATCGTTGCTACGATGGCATACCATCGGGGTTATAGAGAGGAGTGACGATGACGTCACGCAGCGCGCGGCTGAAGGAGCTGATCACCGCGCCGGAGCTGTTGGTCATGCCTGGGGCGTTCGACCCGATGAGTGCCCGTCTCATCGAGCTGGCCGGCTTCGACGCCGTCCAGTGCTCTGGCCTGGGCATGTCGGCATTTCACCTGGGTATGCCGGACTACTCGATCCTGTCCCTCAGCGACATGGTCGCGCTGAGCGGCCGAATCGCCACAAGCGTCAGCCTGCCGGTGATGGGCGATGCCGACACCGGCTTCGGGAACGCGGTCAATGTCCACTTCGCGATCCGGGAGTTCGAGAACGCGGGGCTGGCGGGCGTAAACCTTGAGGACCAGGTGATGCCGAAACGCTGCGGCCACCTGGACGGCAAGCAGGTCATCGACTACGACGAGGCCGTCGTGAAGGTGCGCGCGGCGGCGGACGCGCGGCGCGATCCCGACTTCGTGATCAACGCTCGGACGGACGCGCTGGCCGTGGAGGGGATGGACGGCGTGATCCGCCGCGGGAACGCGTACCTGGAGGCGGGCGCCACGATGATCTTCGTCGAGGGGATCACGTCCCGGGAGGAGATCCGCGCGGCGGTGGCCGGCATCGACGGACCCGTGGCGATCAACATCGTCGAGGGCGGCAAGTCGCCCGAGCGGCTGAGCTTCGCCGAGCTGGAGCGGCTCGGCGTGGCGCGCGTCAGCCTGCCCGGGGTGCTGATCGCATCGGCGCTCGGCGGGATGCGCGAGGCCCTGGCCCGGGTGCGGAAGGACGGCGGCACCGGGAACCTCGCTGACATCTCGGTTTCCTTCGCCGAGATCCACGAGCTGGCGGGCATGAACGAGGTGCGTGAGCTGGAGAAGCGCTACCTCGGTGAACTGGCGGCGAAACGCCCGACGCGAACGGCGGGGGCGCACTGATGGCGGCCGCGGGCAGCACCGTTCGGCCACGGACCGCCGCCGAGAAGATCTGGGACGAGCACGTGATCGCGGAGCTGGACGACGGAGCCTCGCTGCTTTCCATCGACCGGATCCTGCTGCACGAACGAAGCGGCGGTGTCGCCTTGCGATCTCTGCGAGAGGACGGTCGCAAACCGTTCGACACGAGTCTCGTTTTCGGCACGATGGACCACGTCATCGACACCCGTCCCGGTCGCACCGACCGCACTCCGGTGCCGAGCGGTGACATGTACATCCGCGGGTTCCGCGAGGAGGCGTCCCGGCAGGGAATCCGGCTGTTCGACATCGGCGACCCGCGACAGGGAATCTCGCACGTCACCTTTCCCGAGCTGGGCATCGCACTGCCCGGCACCACCATCGTCTGCGGAGACAGCCATACCGGAACACTCGGCGGGATCGGTGCGCTGGCCTGGGGTATCGGTTCGAGCGAATGCGAGCACGCACTGGCGACCCAGACGCTGACCCGACACCGCCCGAAGCAGATGCTCGTCAGCTTCGAGGGCCAGACACCGCCGGGCGTATACGCGAAAGACCTCATTCTGGCGCTGATCGGCCGGATCGGCGCCGGCGGTGCGAAGGGATATGCCATCGAGTTCGCCGGCCCGGCGATCGAGTCGCTGGGCATCGAGGCCCGTATGACCCTGTGCAACATGACGGTCGAGTGCGGCGCGTGGACCGGCCTGGTCGCTCCGGATGTCGCGCTGCTCGACTACGTCTCGGACCGGCCGTTCGCACCCGCGCCGCAGGACTGGGAGGCCGCCGCCCGATCCTGGCTGGACCTGCGATCGGATCCCGGGGCGACGTACGACAGGTACGCCGTGGTGAATGCCGCCGATCTCGACCCGCAGGTGACCTGGGGAACGAGCCCTGAACACGTGACCGGTATCGGATCGTCGGTTCCCGATCCCGACACGCTGGCCGACGCCGAGGCCGCGCGGCGGGCCCTCGACTACATCGGCCTGAAAGCCGGCACACCGTTGCGTTCCGTCCGGATTGATGCCGCGTTCCTCGGGGCATGCACCAACGCCCGTCTCAGCGACCTGCGTGTCGCGGCGGCGATTCTTCGGGGACGGCGGGTGGCACCCGGCGTCAGGGCGATATGCGTGCCCGGCTCGACGGCGGTGCGCCGCGCGGCGGAGGCGGAGCATCTCGACCGGATCTTTGTGGACGCCGGATTCGAGTGGCGCGAGTCCGGCTGCGGGCTGTGTTTCTATGCCGGCGGCGAGCATTTCGACCCCGGCGCGCGGGTGGTCAGCACGACCAACCGGAACTTCGAGGGGCGCCAGGGTCCGGGTGTGCGCACCCATCTGGCAAGCCCGGCACTGGTGGCCGCGTCCGCGGTGACGGGACATCTGGCCGATCCGAGGGATTTCCTGTGAGCCCCGAGCCACTGCGCTTCATCGACGGCATCGCCGCGCCACTGTTGCGGAACAACGTCGACACCGACGCGATCGCGCCGTCGCGAGTGGCGCCGGCGAGCCTCAGCAAGTACGGCTACGGACACGTCCTGTTCGCGAACTGGCGCTTCGACGAGAACGGCAGGGAGCGGGCTGACTTCGTGCTGAACCGGGAACCGTATCGGCATGCGAAGGTACTGGTCTCGGGCGCGAACTTCGGCTGCGGCAGCTCCCGCGAGACGGCCGTCTGGGCGTTGCGCGACTACGGATTGCGAGCCGTCATCGCATCGAGCTTCGGTGGCATATTCGAGGCCAACTGCTTCCGAAACGGAATCCTGCCCCTCACGCTCACCGAACCCCAGATCGAGTCGCTGGCGGGTGCCCTGTTCGAGACCGGCGATCCGCGGATCGAGATCGATGTGTCCGGGCTTGAGGTTCGCGCGGGTCAGCGGGTGACATTCGATTTCCAAATTCCTCCGCGCGAGCACCGCATGCTTGTGGAGGGGCTGGACACGATCGGCGAGACGCTGCTGCGCGTGACCGAGATCGACGAATACCGCGAGCGTGACGCGCGCCGACGCCCCTGGATCTACGGACCTACCCGGGGCTAACCCCTGACGACCTGGTAGGTGAGGTGTGTCGCGCGCGGTGACACGGTGACGTCCCGCTGGACCAGCGTCGTCCGGCCGACGAGATCGAACAGCCGCGTGCCACCGCCGAGTACCAGCGGTGACAGGTGCAGGCGGAGTTCGTCGACCAGCCCGGCCGCCAGGCTCTGGTCGACTACGTTCGCGCCACCCATGACGACGACGTCCTTGTCGCCCGCGGCCGCCCGGGCCTGGTCGATGGCCTCGGCTACGCCCTTGGTCACGAACCGGAACCTGGACCCGAGCCGCACCCGGGCGGGCGGCTGGTGGGTGACGACGTAACAGGGTGGTGCGGCCGACTGGTCCCGGTCGTGCCCGTACCCGACGTCGTCGTTCCAGCCGTCCGGGCCGTCCACGATGTCGAACAACCGGCGACCCATCACCACGGCGCCCGTCTGCTCGAAGCCGCGCGCCAGCACCGCCTCGTCGACGGGGGATCGGGGTTCCTCAAGCACCCAGGCGTGGATCGGCTCGCCGCCGACGCCGAGGCCATGCCGCAGGTCCACTCCGGTTGCGGTGACATATCCGTCCAGCGACATGGAGATGTCCGCGATGACCTTGCTCATGTCACTACTCCGGGCTGTGTTGCCGGATAAACCCAACAAGAGCGTAGGGCCCATTGCTGGTGGTCGCCGGGCAATCAGCGGGATTCGAGGTGGGTGGGGATGAACCGCAGGCAGTCTCCTCGATCAACGTGGTCGATTCCGGCCGGTACCACGCCGAGGCCATCCGCCAGGGGAAGAGAGGCCACCAGGTGGGAGGCCGGACCGAGTCGGTGGATGCGGCGCACGGTGCCACGGGCGGTTTCGCACAACGGGATGAACTGGGTCTTCGTCGGCGAGGATGACCAGCCTTCCGCGGCGATGACCTCGTGGGTGGGAGGTTGCGTGCCGGTGCGCCGCCCGGCCATCATCTCGATCATTCCCGCCGCGTAGACGTGGAAGCCGACGAAGACGGCCACCGGATTGCCGGGCAGGCACAGCACGGGCACGTCGCGCCCGCCGAGACGGATGGTGCCGACGCCCTGGGGTCCTCCCGGTTCCTGGGCGACGTGGTGGAACCGCATGGTGGACCTGGACAACGCCTGGCGGACGACCTCGTAGGCGCCGGCCGAGATGCCGCCCGCGGTGATCACCAGATCAATCCCCGACCACCCGTCGAGGGCGGCCCGCAGTGCCCGTGGGTCATCCCTGACGCGTGCCCGAGCGACGACCCGCGCCCCCGCCGCCTCCGCCAGGGCCGTGAGCAGCACGCCGTTGGAGTCGGGCACCTTGCCGGGTCGCGGCCCCACCCCCGGTGCCACCAGCTCGTCCCCGGCGGTGACGATGCCGACGCGAGGTTGCGGATACACCGCCAGATCGCCGTATCCGACGGAGGCGGCGCAGGCCAGCGCGGTCGCGTCGAGCCGGCAGCCCGCCGCGAGCACGGTCAGGCCCGCCCGGACATCCTCGCCCGCCCGGCGGATGTTGGCTCCCGGGGCGGGCGCGGCGTAGAAGCTGGCCTGGTGAGGCAGCTCTCGGGTGCCCGGGGTGTGGTCGGTCTGTTCGACCTTGACCACGGTGTCCGCGCCGAACGGGATGGGCGCGCCGGTCATGATGCGCCAGGCGGTGCCCGGCCTCAGCTCGTGCGGCGTGGTGTCGCCGGCCGGGATGTCGCCCGCCACCGGCAGTGTCGTGGGACTGTCACCCGTCGCGTCCGCGATGTCCGCGTGCCGCACCACAAAGCCGTCCATCGCCGAGTTCGTGAACGGCGGAACCGGCATCCGGGTCACCACGTTCTCGGCGAGGACGGCGCCCAGACACCGGTCGCTGCCGTGCTCGGCCAACAGCGGGCGCCGCACCGGAGGGAGGCGGGTGGTCAACGCGTCCACGAAGGCCCGGTGCTCCAGAACGCTCAGTGAGTGACTCTTCGGCAGGGTGTGCGCGCTCGTCATGACAGTCCCGACCAGACGTGGGAGCCGTCGGAGAGTTCCTGGCTCTTCCACACCGGCAGGCGCGTCTTGATCTCGTCGACCAGCGCGGCCGCGGCCGCGAACGCCTGGTCGCGGTGTTCGGCGCCGACCGCGACCACCAACGCCGCCTCACCGACAGTCAGATGACCCAGCCGATGCCACGCCTCGACCCGGTGGACGCCCTGGCGCCGGACGATGTTCTCGGCGATGTCCTGCAGGATCGCGGATGACCTGGGGTGGGCCGAGTAGTCGATCGAGGTGATGTCCAGCCCGGCATCGTGATCGCGCACCACGCCCAGGAAACTGACCACGGCGCCGCATCGCGCGTCTTCGACGGCCGCGCAGATGCCGAGCGGGTCAAGAACATCGGGAGAAATGACCGTGTGAACGGCGTGACTCATGGATATTCCTGTCAGTCGATGGGGAACCGTCCGATCAACGCGTGCCTCACCCTCCGGCGTAGGGCGGCAGCACGTCGATGCGGGCACCGGACGACAGTGCGGTCTCGCGGTCGGCGGGCTCCTGGTCGACGAAGAAACTGCTGATCTCCAGTACCCGTCTCAGCGCGGGGTGCACGGTACTGAGGTGGTTCAGCAGATCGCCCAGCGTGGCCACGGCGGCCTCGGGCCTGACTTCCTCGGAGTGGCACCCCGCGAGGTCCGCGGAGCCGCCGTAGTAGCGGACAGTGGTCACGATTCTCCTTTTGTGGGGGAGTGGTCGTTCGGTGAGAACCACCTCGGCACGCAGCGGGTTCTCCGCGTCGGGTCGGTATTCCTCGTCGGCGATGTCGGTGGCGGTGAGTTCCAGGACCCGTTCCACCATGCCCCGCCGGAGTTCCAGGGCGAGCGGGTCCGGGGCATCCGGGTCCGTGAAGGGACACGCGTGCAGCACCACCGCCGTGTCGATCTCGGGATGCGTGGTGGCCGCGAATCCGAAGGCCGTGAGGAACAGGCGGATCTTGTCCATGTGATCGGGCAGGCTGAAGCGCGGCGGCACGGGCGTTCCGGTCGCGTGGTCGGGGACGTGCATCATCGACAGAGCCATGTCGGCCCAGTACCTGCCCATCTGGCGTGCCGCGGTCGCTGGGTCCGGCGCGGAACTGCGCAGCCAGGTGAACACCGCGTGCGTCACCTGGGTGAGCATCTGCGCGGGGAACTCGGGATCCGCAGGGGTGTAGGTCATGTATCCAAGGGACGGACGTCCCCTGCCGGAGATCGGCATCTGCTGGCGCGTCACCAGGCCGAGATCGACGAGCGCGTCGAGCGTCTCGCGCACGGAACTGACATGCAGACCGCCCTCCTCGGCCAGCTCCGTCACCGTGATCGGGCTCGAATGGGCCGAGATTCGCCGCAACAGCGCGTGCTGGGCCGACGTGAGGCCGGCAACCGTGGTGAGAATGGCGCCCAGGCTTCGGGGTTTCTCGGCTGGTTTCTCGGTTGCCGCTGTCATCGTGGTTCTCCTTACTGGGAGGTCCGTGTTCGGCCCATCACTACCATCTCCGCACTACCATCCGCGTGGATTCGGGGCGGCGGCGATGTGTTCCTCGCGGGATCGGTAGACGACGTGGGGGCGCGTGAGATAGCCGACAGGCGCGGAGACCACGTGCACGAGTCGGGTGAACGGCCAGACACAGAACAGCACCATGCCCGCGACGATGTGCAGCTTGAACGCCAGCGGGACGTCGGTCATCAGTTCCGGGCGCGGGTCCAGCAGCGGGATGGACCGGAACCAGACGCTGATGGTCTCGCGGTAGTCGTAGCCCTCGGCACCGCCGAGGACCTGGGTGCTGACCGTCGCGAAGGTGCCCAGGACGATCGGGACGCACAGCAGCAGATAGGTGACGATGTCCATGCGGCTGGTGGCCAGTCGGACGGATTTCACCACGATCCGCCGGTACAGCAGACCGACGAGACCCAGCAGGGTGGCGAGGGCGGCGACCGAACCCAGCACGGTGGCACTGAGGTGGTAGAGACCGTGCGAGACGCCGGCGGCCCGCGTCCAGGACTCCGGAATGGCGAGGCCCACCACATGGCCGAGCGCGACGAAGAGAATGCCGAAGTGGAACAACGGCGACGACCAGCGCAACACCGTCCGCTCGTGCCATTCGCTGGAACGGCTGGTCCAGCCGAACTGGTCGGCGCGATAGCGCCAGATCATGCCGCCGATGAGCATGACGATCGACAGGTAGGGCAGCACGACCCACAGCAGCGTGTCAGCGACGGCCATGGTGGTCACCTTCTCCCCGTGACGTTTTCGGTACTGATGTCTTCTGGCCTGACGTTCTCTGTGCTGATGTTTTCTGGGCCGCTGTCGGCGATGCCGACCAGCTCGCTCGGCGGTCCCTCGGTGACCAACGCGCGGTAGGCGGCCAACACATGTTCGTCGGGCATGGGAAGGGTGAGCACCAGGGCATCGAGAAGGTGCCGGTACGGGGAGTCCGCGCTGTGCAGGGCACTGCGCAGGACCTCCAGGCCCTCTCGGTTGGCCCGCAACAGACGCTCGCCGGTGCCGGTCTCGTCGAGCGCGCTGAACTCCAGGACGGCCGGCAGGTAGTCGGGGAATTCGCCGGGCGTCATCTCGAACCCCGCCCGGGACATCAGCTCGCGGAACGCGAGAATCGCCTGACCACGGCCGCGGGTGTCGCCGTGCGAGTAGTAGGTCAGCGACAGCGCGCAGCGGCGACGCTGGTCGAAGGTCTCGACATACTGTTCCTGCAGTGCTCGGAGTCCCCATGCCTGCGCCGCGTCACAGAAGGCCGCGAGCTCGGTGCGGATCTCCGTGGGCAGCCGATCCAGCTCGGCGCGCACGGCCGCGAGTTCCGGACCGAGCCGCTCGTCGGGGTAGTCGAGCAGCAGCGAACAGGCCATCCGCACGATGCGCCGCCGCGCGGGGTCCGTCGCGATCTGGCGGGTGGTGTGCAGGCGGGGTGCGCCGATGAACGTGCTCATCGCTTCACCTCCAGGGGCAGCAGCCGACGGCCCGCCGGCGCCGAGCCGTCAGACGCCGTGCGGTCGGACGCCGCGCCGTGGAACGCCTGAGCGTCATGGGAGACCGGGCATCCCTCGAGTTCCGTGATTCCGCGCGGCATTTCCGGATGGGTGGTGGGAACGACGAAACGGTCGTCGTACTTGGCGATGGACAGCAGCCGGTACATCCGCCGCACGGTCGGTCCGTCCATTCCCACCGCCGCGGGAATCGACTCGTCGCCGGGTTTGTCCATGAAGACGTCACGCATATAGGAGCGCATCGCCGCCAGCCGCCGCAGGCTCAACTCGACGGGCCCGGTGTCGCCGGCGGCGAACAGGCCCGCCAGGTACTCCAGCGGGATGCGCATCCGCGAGATCGCGCTGAGCAGCACCCGGTGGTCCTCGCCGTCGTTCCCGCTGGCCGTCACCGCGTCCACGACCGGGCTCAGCGGCGGCACGTACCAGACCATCGGCAGCGTGCGGAACTCCGGGTGCAGCGGCAGCGCGACCCCGTAGGTGCTGATCAGGTCCCACACCGGGGACTGCTGCGCGGCACTGATCCAGGAGTGCGGGACGCCGTTGCGCTCGGCGGCGGCCACCACCTCGGGGTCGTGCGGGTCCAGCAGGATCTCGCGCTGCGCGCTGAAGAGATCGCGTTCGTCGGCCTGGCTGGCCGCCCAGGTCACCCGGTCCGCGTCGTAGAGGAGGACACCCAGATAGCGCAGCCGTCCCACACAGGTCTCGGAGCACACGGTGGGCTGGCCGGCCTCCAGCCTGGGGTAGCAGAGTGTGCACTTCTCGGCCTTGCCGGTGGCGTGGTTGAAGTAGACCTTCTTGTAGGGGCACGCGGAGACGCACATCCGCCAGCCCCGGCAGCGGTCCTGGT
Source organism: Pseudonocardiaceae bacterium (assembly GCA_036384655.1). Lineage (GTDB taxonomy): Bacteria > Actinomycetota > Actinomycetes > Mycobacteriales > Pseudonocardiaceae > DASVLX01. Next base: position 17,044 of record DASVLX010000080.1, on the reverse strand, counting down.
CCACCAGCACGATGCCGTCCTCGGCGCGCTTGTACATGGCGCCGGATGGGCAGGCCGACACGCAGGTCGGGTTGAGGCAGTGCTCGCAGATCCGGGGCAGGTAGAACATGAACGAGTCCTCGATGGTCTTGGCCACCCGCATGTTCATCTGGGTCAGGACGGGATCGGAGTCGAGGGTCTCCATCGAGCCGCCCAGGTCGTCGTCCCAGTTGGGACCCCAGGCGATGGTGTCCATGGGCTTGTCGGTCATCCGCGACTTCGCCCGGGCGACCGGCATGCCGCGCGAACCCGCGGGAGCGGACAGCAGCTTGTCGTACTCGTAGGTCCACGGCTCGTAGTAGTCGTCCATGACGGGCATGGTCGGGTTCGCGAAGATCTTCATGAGCGTGCGCAGCCGGCCGCCCTGACGTGGCACCAGCCTGCCCCGAGCGGTGCGCCGCCAGCCGCCCTTCCACCGGTGCTGGTCCTGCCACTCACGCGGGTAGCCGACACCGGGGCGGGTCTCGACATTGTTGAACCACATGTATTCGGTGCCGTCGCGATTGGTCCACGCCTGTTTGCAGGTGACCGAGCAGGTGTGACAGCCAATGCACTTGTCCAGGTTCATGACCATCGCGATCTGCGCCATGACCTTCATCAGAAGCTCACCTCCTGACCACGGCGGCGGATCAGGGTGACCTCGTCGCGCTGGCTGCCGGTGGGGCCGTAGTAGTTGAACGAGTACGAGAACTGGGCGTAGCCGCCGGCCAGGTGACTCGGCTTGAGCAGGATGCGGGTCATCGAGTTGTGGATCCCGCCGCGCTTGCCCGAACTCTCGGTGAGTGGCGTGCCCATCGTGCGTTCCTGGGCGTGATACATGAAGATCGTGCCCTCGGGAATGCGGTGCGAGACAACGGCCCGGGCGGTGACGATGCCGTTGCGGTTGTGCGCCTCGACCCATTCGTTGTCGCGGACGCCGATCTTCTCCGCGTCCAGCGGACTCATCCAGATGGTCTGGCCGCCCCTGCCCAGCGTGAGCATGTGCAGGTTGTCGTAGTACTGGGAGTGGATGGCCCACTTGTTGTGCGGCGTCAGGTAGCGCACGGCCACCTCGACGGCTCCGTCCTCGGTCCGCTGAGTCCAGCCCACCGGATATCCGCCCTTGAGACGCCCGAGGTCGAGCGGCGGCCGGAAGATCGGCAGTGCCTCGCCCAGGTCGCGGATCCAGTCGTGGTCCAGATAGAACTGTGGTCGTCCGGTGAGCGTGTGCCACGGCTTGTGGCGTTCGACGTTCTGGACGAAGGCCGAGTAGCGGCGCCCACCATGCTCGGAGCCCGACCATTCGGGCGAGGTGATGACCGAGCGCGGCTGGATCCGGGTGTCGAGGAAGGTGATGTGCTTGTCCTCGTCGCCCTCCGCGAGATCGGCCATGGCGGTGCCGGTGCGTTGCTCCAGTGAACGGAATCCCTGGGTGGCCAGGCGTCCGTTCGTGGTGCCCGACAACCGGAGCACGGCGTCCGCGGCCCTGATGTCGGTGTCGAGGAGGGGCCGTCCCGCGCCGGGGCCGGCATCCTCGGTGGCCCGGCCGTTGAGCCGGTTCAGCTCCTCGACCTCCCGGTCCGGGTGGAAGACCACGCCCTTGGTCACCATCCCGGCGCGGTCCACCAGCGGGCCCAGGGTGTCGAACTTGTCGCCGATCTGGGTGTAGTCACGTTCCACGGCGACGATCTTCGGCATCGTCCGGCCGGGAATCCACTGTGTACGATCGCTGGCGACGCCACCGGGGACGGCCATCTCGTCCGGGGTGTCGTGGCTGAGCGGGGCCGCCAGCACATCAACCTGTGTGCCCAGGTGTGTGCGTGCCATGTCGCTGACCAGATGGGCCAGGGTCCGGAAGATCTCGAAGTCGGTGCGGGCCTCCCACGGCGGGTCGACGGCCGCGTTGAAGGAGTGCACGAAGGGATGCATGTCCGTGCTGGACAGGTCATGCTTCTCGTACCAGGTCGCGGCGGGCAGCACGACATCCGAGTGCAGAGTCGTCGAGGTGTTGCGGAAATCCGCCGTCCACATCAGATCGAGCTTGCCCGGCGGGGGCTGCTCACGCCAGGTCATCGTCCAGGGACGCCGGCCAGGGGGAAGCTCCGGCGCGTTCACGTCGTTGCCCGCGCCCAGCATGTGGCGCAGGAAGTACTCGGTGCCCTTCGCCGAGGAGCCAAGCAGGTTCGTGCGCCAGTTCGCCAGGACGCGCGGGACGTTCCGCGCCGCGTCGGGGTCCTCCGCCGCGAAGTGCAACCGGCCCGCGTCCAACTCCGCAGCCACGTACGCCCCCGCGTCCTGCCCCGCCGCGCGGGCCTGGCTGCCCAGCGTGAGCGGCGAGCGGTCGAAGGTGGGGTAGCTGGGCATCCAGCCGCGCTGCGCGGACTCCACCAGACAGTCGGCGGTGGTCATGCCGGTCAGCGTGCCCGCGCCGAGCGGGCTCGCGATGGCGTCCGCGGGCATCCCGTCGTAGCGCCACTGGTCGGTGGTCAGGTAGAACCAGCCGGTGGCGATCATCTGGCGGGCCGGGCGCTGCCAGTCGAGCGCGAAGGCGTAGTTCGCCCATCCCGTGAAGGGGCGAACCTTCTCCTGGCCGACATAGTGGGCCCAGCCGCCGCCATTGACGCCCTGGGTGGCGCACATCGTGGTCAGCGCGAGGAAGGTCCGGTAGATCTGGTCGGCGTGGAAGTAGTGGTTGACGCCCGCGCCCATCACGATCATCGAGCGTCCGCCCGACTCCAGCGCGTTGAGCGCGAACTCCCGTCCGATCTTCTCCGCCGCCCCGGCGGGCACGCCGGTGAGCTCCTCCTGCCAGGCGGGGGTGCCCGGTGTCGAGGAGTCGTCGTAGCCGGCCGGCCATTCGCCCGGCAGGCCCGGCCGGGTCACCGCGTACTGGGCCAGCAGCAGGTCGTAGACGGTGGTGACCAGGTGCCCCGCGATCCGGCGGGCCGGCACGCCCCGGTGCACGATGCCGGCGCCGATGCTGAGCTGGTCGTCGCTCGGCGGCAGGTCGAAGCGCGGCAGCGCGACCTCCACGGGCTCCCAGTCGTCGGTGTCCAGCAGGCTCAGCACCGGATCGACACCGTCGAGGTTCAGGTTCCAATAGCCCGCGCCCTGATCCCCGAAACGATCCGCCAGGGTGCCGCCGGGATCCCGCACGGTCCCGTCGGTGCCGAGCACGAGTGGCCGGAACGCGGGGTTGTCGGTGCGTTCGGTCGTGCCGGCGGGCATCCGGTCGGCGGTGAGGAACTTGCCTGGCACCCGGACCCCGTCACCCCGGTCGAGTTCGACGAGGAACGGGGCGTCCGAGTAGCGACGCAGATAGTCGAGGAACATCGGCTCGCGGCGGGCGACGTGGAACTCGCTGAGGATCACGTGACCCATCGCCTGGGCGAGGGCGGCGTCGGTGCCCGGATGCGGGCGCAGCCAGTCGTCGGCGAACTTGGTGTTGTCGGCGAAGTCGGGGGAGACCACGACGACCTTCTGGCCGTGGTATCGCGCCTCGGTCATGAAGTGGGCGTCGGGCGTCCGCGTCTGCGGAATGTTCGAGCCCCACATGATCAGGTACTGCGCGTTGAACCAGTCGCCGGACTCGGGCACGTCGGTCTGGTCGCCGAACACCTGCGGGCTGGCCGGCGGCAGGTCCGCGTACCAGTCGTAGAACGAGAGCATGGTCGCGCCGATCAGCTCGTGGAAGCGCGAGCCAGCACCGTAGGAGATCATGCTCATCGCGGGAATCACGGAGAATCCGGCGATCCGGTCGGGTCCGAACTGCTTGATCGTGTGGACGTAGGCGGCCGCGATGATCTCGGTGGCCTCCTCCCAACTGACGCGGATCAGGCCGCCGCGTCCGCGCGCGGACTTGTAGGCGGCGGCGCGTTCCGGGTCGCCCACCACGTCTCCCCAGGCCAGCACCGGATCACCCAGGCGCCGCCGGGCCTCCCGGTAGAGGTCCAGCAGCACCGAGCGCACATAGGGGTGCTTGATCCGGGTCGGGGAGTACTCGTACCAACTGAAGGCGGCACCCCGCGGGCAGCCGCGCGGCTCGTACTCGGGCATGTCGGGGCCGGTGGTCGGGTAGTCGGTCTCCTGCGACTCCCAGGTGATGATGCCGTCCTTGACGTAGACCTTCCACGAGCACGATCCCGTGCAGTTGACGCCGTGCGTTGAGCGGACGACCTTGTCGTAGCTCCAACGCCGGCGGTAGAAGACGTCGGCGTCCCGGCCGCCCTCCAGGAAGAGCTGGCGCGTGTCCGCGCTGGCCTTCCCGCGCCGCAGCCATGAGCCGAGGCGGAACAACGGATTGCCTGGTGCGGAGTCCACCGCGGTGTCCACTACGGAGTCCACCGCGGTGTCCACTACGGAGTCCACCGTGGAGTCGATGGTGTCGCTCCCCGCTCCTGCTCTGTCCTGGATGGACATTCATACCTCCTTACTGAGGGCGGGTGTCAGCCCGGGAAGGGTGCGCGCGGCCGGGCGTAGCGCAGCCAGCAGATGACGGCGCACACCGCGGAGTACGCGGCGCAGATCCAGAACCACGTGGCGGGCGACATTCCGGTGAGGGCGACCCCGACGAAGAACGGTCCGAAGCTCGCGATGGCCGCGGTGAATCCGATGGCCCCGCCCGCCTGGCGCTTCGGCATGATCATCGGGAGCTGTTTGAAGGTTCCGGCGTTACCGATTCCCGAGAAGAAGAACATCGCGAGCATCAACCACAGGAACCAGACGAACTGGCCGGGGTTGGTCGGGTTGAGGAACAGGGCCGCGCCCGCCAGAGTCACCGCCATGCCGGCGGTCGAGACGAACGTCCAGACGGCCCCACCCAGCCGATCGCAGAACGGCCCCCACGCGACTCGCACCAGCGATCCGATCAGCGGCCCCAGAAACGCGTATGCGGCGCCGGAGGGCAGCGAGCCGAAGACGCCCGCGAACCGGCTGGCCGAACCGTAGGTGTTGTTGATGAGCAGCCCGAACTGCGCGCTGAACCCGCTGAACAGGCCGAAGGTCGCCACGTACATCAGCGTCATCAGCCAGGTGTCGGGGTTGGCGAAGATGTCGATCTGCTGGCGGAAGTTCGCCTTGACGGGAACATCCCGGAGCAGGACGAAAGCCAGGATCGCGGCCACGATGGTCCACGGCACGAAGAAGATCGCGGCGTTGTGCACCCAGAGGCCGCCGGTCGACGCCCGTTCCGGGGCGACCCAGGTGATACCGAACAGCCCGAATCCCATCAGCAACGGGCCGACGAGCTGGATGATCGACATTCCCAGGTTCCCGATGCCGGCCTGGATTCCCAAGGCCGTGCCCTGCAGGCGCCTGGGGAAGAAGTAGCCGGTGCTCGGCATGTACCCGGAGAACGAGCCGCCACCGATGCCGCAGGTGAAGGCCAGCAGGAGCAGCACGGTGTAGCTGGTCGAGGTGCTCTGGACGGCGAAGAACCAGCCGAGCATCGGGATCAGGTACAGCAGCGAGCTCCAGCCGATGAGCCTCCGGGTTCCCACGATGGGCGGCAGGAACATGTAGATCAACCGGATCAGCCCGCAGGACAGGCCGGGCATCGCGGCGAGCCAGTAGAGCTGGGCCTTCGACAGGTCGAAGCCGATCGCGGTCAGCTTCGGCGCGATCGCGCTGACCAGGAACCACACGCAGAACGCCAGGACCATCGAGTACGTGGTGATCCCGAGCGTTCGCCAGGCCAGCCCCGAGTCCCAGGTCTCGTGATCGCCGGGTCTGTCGGTGGTGAGGTCCTTCTGTGATGTGCTCATGAGACTCCTAGCAGCCTCGTCGAGACGTTGGTACGCAGCTGCGCACCAATTAAGAGGGAAACTACCACCGTAAATACAGACCGTTTCGATTGGTGACGCGGGTCATCCACCGATCTGGCTCATCGTGCGGGACGGGGTCGCGAACGTCGCGCCGTCGAGGCCGTGGGCGAACGGCTTCACCTCCATCGCGGCCCGCCAGGTGTCGGCCAACTCACGGTCGCTGGCACCGTTCCGGAGGGGACCGCGCAGGTCGGTTTCCTTGCGGGAGAACAGACAACTGCGGACGTGACCGTCGCTGGTGAGCCGGGTGCGGTCGCAGGCGGCGCAGAACGGGTCCGTGACGGACGCGATGATCCCCACCGTGCGCGAGGGATCGCCGTCAACACACCACAGACGTGCCGGGGCGTGCGAGTCCGCGCGGGACACCGGCCGCAGCCGATGTCGGGTGCCGAGCAGGTCCAGCAGGTCCCGGCCGGTGAACAACCGCTCGCGGTCCCACGCCTGGGCGGGGCCGATCGGCATCTGCTCGATGAAGCGCAGCTCGATTCCCGCGCCCAGGCAGAAGTCCAGCAGTTCAGCGGCATCGTCGTCGTTGACGCCGCGCAGCACGACGGCGTTCACCTTGATCGGGTGGAGGCCGGCCTCGCGCGCGGCCGCCAGCCCCTCCAACACGTCGGCCAGCCGATCGCGGTGCGTGAGCCGGGCGAAATGAGACGGATCCAAGGTGTCGAGAGAGACATTGACGCGTCGGAGTCCCGCCGCCGCGAGGGAACCGGCGCGGTGCACGAGGCCCAGGCCGTTCGTGGTGAGAGCGAGGTCCGGGCGTGCGCCCCGATCCGTGACGAGTCCGGCGCAGGCCGTGACGATCCGCTCCAGCCCACGGCGCAGCAGCGGCTCGCCCCCGGTGAACCGGATCTTGCGAATCCCCAGTATTCGCACGGAAATCGAGCACAGCCGGACGACCTCGGCGTCGGTCAGCATGGCATCGCCGGGAAGCCACGCCAGGCCCTCGGGAGGCATGCAGTAGCCGCAGCGCAGATTGCACCGATCGGTCAGGGAGACCCGGAGGTCGCGCGCGACGCGTCCGAAGTGGTCGCGCAGCGGTCCCTCCGAGGATGACTCGCCCGTCTCTGGCATGGCGTCACCCTAGCCCGAACTGTTGATATTCCTCGGGTACACCCAGGTATTCTGGGCGGCGATGATGCTCTGCGACGCGACGAGAGCGTGACCGGGCGATGCTGGTCCTGCCCGCTGTACACGCGATCATCCTGGCTGGTGGCTCCGGTCGGCGACTTGGTTACCTCGCCAAGGCCGACATCCGCCTGGCCGGGCGACGCCTGCTGGACATCGTGCTCGACGGGATCGCGCCGGTCGCGAAGGGTACGTGCGTGGTCGTGGCGCCGGAATCCGTGTCGGTGCCGGCCGGTGTGACGCGAACCCTGGAGGATCCGCCCGGGGGAGGCCCGCTGGCGGGCATCGGTGCCGGTCTGGCGGCCATCGGCGCCGCGGAGGAGGCCTGGGTCCTGGTCTGTGGCGTCGACACGCCGGCCGCCGGAGCCATCGCTCCGCTGCTGGTGGACGCGCTGCGGACGCATCCGGAGTGCGACGGCGCGCTGGTCGTCGGCGGGCGACCCGAACCGTTCCGGCAGTACTTGCAGGCGATCTATCGCCTGGACGCACTGAGTGACGCGCTGCGGACAGCCGGTGATCTGAGAGACCGGGGAGTCACGGGTGCCCTGCGTGTCCTGAATCTCGTTGAGGTTCCGGTTACTCCGGACCGGTGCCGGGATCTGGACACGCCCGCGGATCTCGCGTGGTGGCGGGCCCGGATGGCCGCCTCGTGATCCGAGTTGAGCCACGGTCCGTGCGCCGTCAGGAGTCGAGTCGGTCCCGCAGGTGGTCGGCCAGGATGGCGGCGTGGTTGACCCGCGGGTCCTTGGCCGCGTAGACGAGGGTGACGGTGCCGCCGGCTCGTAGCAGGTCCAGCAGGTGGATGACGGCCTCGCGCGCGGCGGGGAGGGTGTCGAGTTCGTCCCGGTAGCGGGCGGCGAACTCGGTGAGCCGGTCCGGGTCGTGTCCCCACCAGGTGCGCAGGTCGGGACTGGGCGCGATGTCCTTGTCCCACTCCGACACTGCGGCGCGGGAGCGGGAGACGCCTCGGGGCCAGAGCCGGTCGACGAGGATGCGCGTCCCGTCGGCCGGCTCCGCGTTCTCGTACACCCGCTTGATCGTGACTGGCATGTCTGCTCGCCTCGCGTCTGCTCTTGACGCCGATGGGGTACCCAGCTGGCAACCGGATCCTCGGCGTGCCCTTGACGCTAGTCGGCATCGCGTGTCAATATACAACCAAATGGTTGTACATTCTGAGTTGAGCGACGCTGAGACCGACCGGATCTTCCGGGCTCTGGCCGATGCGACAAGACGGGACATTCTGCGGCGAACCCTTGCCGGGGAGGCGTCCGTGTCCGAGCTCGCCGCGTTCTACGACATGTCGTTCGCGGCGGTGCAGAAGCACGTGGCGATGCTCGAGGGAGCGGGTCTGGTGGTCAAGCACCCTCGGGGCCGGGAGCGGATCGTCCGCGGCAATCCCGACATGATCCGGCGCGCGCAGACGCTGCTGGATTCGTATGAACAGATCTGGCGGGCTCGCGTCGAACGGCTCGATGCCCTGCTCGCCGACGACAACTGAGACGACAACTGAGGAGTCACCGATGCCCATCACCTCTGTCTCGAAGGATCCGGACGCGCTGACGATGACGGTGGTCGCCGACTTCGGTGCCCCGGTGCGGCGGCTGTGGGACGCCTACCTCGACCCGCGTCTGCTGGAGCGCTTCTGGGGCCCGCCCACCTATCCGGCGACCTTCACCCGCCACGACGGCTGCGTGGGCGGACGCAGCCACTACGCGATGACCGGTCCCGATGGGGACGTCTCGCGCGGCTACTGGGAATGGCTCGCCGTTGACGAACTCAAGAGCTTCGAGGTGCGGGACGGCTTCGCGAACCCGGACGGGTCCCCGGACGCGGGGCAGCCGTCGATGCGCATGGTGTTCACCTTCGAGTCGACCGGCTCCGGGTCGCGGGTCACGACCACGACCTATTTCGCATCCGTCCAGGAGTTGGAGCAACTGCTCAGCCTGGGCATGGAAGAGGGCATGACGTCCGCGATGGGGCAGATGGATGCCGTTCTCGCCGACCTCGCCTCGTTCGCCGCCGGCAACGGGACGACGACGCAGATCCTCAGCGACACCCAGGCACGCATCAGCAGGGTGATCCGCGGCGGCATCGACGCGGTCTGGCGCGCGCATCACGAACCGGAGCTGCTCCAGCGGTGGCTGCTCGGCCCCGAAGGTTGGACGATGCCGGTCTGCGAGGTCGCCACCGAGGTCGGGCAGACCTATCGGTACGAGTGGGCGCAGGTCGACGGCGAGGGGCGGTTCGGCTTCACCGGTGAGCTGCTGGAATCCCTGCCGCCACATCGCGCCGTCACGACCGAGGCGATGATCGGCACGGACGGCCCGGGCACGACCAACGAGCTCACACTCACCCCCGTCGAGGACGGCACACTGCTGTCGCTCCTGATCACCTACCCCAGCGCCGAGGTTCGCGACGCCATCCTCGCCACCGGCATGACCGACGGCATGGAGACGTCCTACAAGCGCCTCGACGCGCTGGTCGGTTAACACACCAGCGAGCGGTACGGACCAGAGCCGGTCGACGGGGATGCGCTCCCCGCCGACCGGCTCCGCGGCGTCTTCGGACTAGGACCCCGGGTGGTCGAGGGGGTGCACGGCATTCATCGCGGCGTCGAGCACCTCGCTGAGCGGCGTGTTGGTGTCGTCGGTCCAGGCGTTCTGGGCGACGCTGAGGCAGGACAGCGCGCTGGCGGCGACCGCGACGGCCTCGACCTTCCGCAGGGCGGAACCGCCGCGGCCGGGAAGGTGCCGTTCCACCAGCGGTGCGAGCATCCTGACCCAGCGGCGGTGTTTCTCCTCCAGGCTGGATCTCACGCCCGGCTCGTCGCGCAGCATCAGCTGCAGGCGCCGGGCGGGTTCGGCGTTGGCTTCCGCGCTGATCACGATGACGTCGAACGCCGCGCGCAACGCGTGCCAGGCGGACTCATCGTCGGGTCGGCGCGCGAGGGCGTCGGCGACACTCTGCCCCGATTCGAGTAGCCGCTCCAGGAGCAGCTCGTCCTTGCCGCTGAAGTAGCGGAAGAAGGTGCGCCGGGACATCCCGGCCGCCTCCACGACCTGGTCGATCGTGGTCGCCTCGAAACCCTGGGACGCGAACAGGTTCCAAGCCTGCCGCAGCACCTCCTCGCGCACCGCGTTGCGCGCGATGTCACGGAGCGAGTGCTCGGCGGTTGTCTCTGGCATGGTGCCGCTGATGTTACACCCCTTGCGCATCCTGGCACACAGTGCCATTGGCGGCGTAGATTGCCAGGACCGGACGGAGTGGAAGGACAGACGATGCTCGATGAGCTGAGCGAGGCGCCGGGGGCGGAGCTGGAAGACGAGGGGGTGCGCTCGCATACCCGAGGTAGACGCGCGAACCTGGAGCTGTTCATCGTCGGGCTCGCGGCCCTGATCGTCTCGCTGTCACAGTCGATCCTGATCCCCGTTCTGGGGGCACTGCCCGAACAACTGCACACGACGCAGAGTGCGGTGAGCTGGCTGCTCACCTCGACACTGCTGGTCTCGGCGGTGTCGGTGCCGATCATGGGCCGGCTGGGCGACATGTTCGGCAAGCGCCTGCTGCTGCTCGTCGCCGTCGGCGCCCTGGCGGCCGGCTCCCTCATCGACGCGATGACGAGCAACGTGCCGCTGCTGATCGTCGGGCGCGGGGTGCAGGGCCTGGGTGCCGCGGCCATCCCGTTGGGGATCAGCCTGCTGGCGACCCTGATGCCGAAGGAGCGCGTCGCCTCCTCCGTGGCGCTGATCAGCGCGATGCTCGGGGTCGGCGGTGCTCTCGGGCTGCCGCTGGCCGGCCTGGTGGCCGAGCACGCCGACTTTCACGTGCTGTTCTGGATCAGTTCGATGGTCGGGACCGTCGCCTTCCTCGGCATCCTCTTCCTGGTTCCCGAGTCGCACCACCGCGAAGGCGGCCAGGTCGATCTCGTCGGCTCGCTGCTGCTCGCGATCGGCATCGCGGCCCTGCTGCTGCCGCTCGAACAGAGCGCCGAGTGGGGCTGGGTGGACGCCAGGACCCTCGGGCTGCTCGCGGTGGCCCTGCTCGCGTTCGTCGCCCTCGGCGTCGTCGAACTGAAGGTGCGTCAACCGCTCGTCGATCTGCGGGCGCTGCGGCGCAGGCCGATCGTGCTGACCAACATCGCCTCCGTCCTCTTCGGCTTCGCCCTGTTCGCCTCCTTCATCGGCACCGCGACCTATGTGGAGGCCCCTGCCGCCACGGGCTACGGCTTCGACGCGAGCCTGTTGATGGGCGGCCTGACCATGCTGCCCAGCGGCATCGCGATGCTGTTGATGTCGCCGGTCGCCGCCCGCCTGATCAACCTGCGCGGCGGCCCGCAGACCCTCGCGCTCGGCGCGGCCATCGTCGCGATCGGATGGACGTTCCGCATCGTCGCCACCGGCGACCTGGTGCAGGTGTTCATCGGTGGCGCCATCATCGGCATCGGCACGGGCATCGGCTACGCCGCGATCCCGTCACTCATCAACGCGAACACGCCCAGCTCGGAGATCGCCGCGGCCAACGGCCTGAACACCCTCTTCCGAAGCCTCGGCAGCTCGTTGGCCTCCGCGATCGGCGCGAGCCTGCTGGCCGCCAGCACCGTGACCGTGAGCGGCTACCCGATGGCGTCGCTGACGGCCTATCGTTCGCTGTTCGCGATCTGCGCGGTGGCCGCGCTCGCGGCCGCGGTCATCGTGCTCTTCGTCCCGCACGGCTCGAAAACCGCGCGGCACCAGCGGATTTCGTCTCAGTACCCGTAGCCGCCGGCTCCACCACCGCCACTGCCACCGGTGTTGCCGCCGGTCGCCGCGGTTCCGCTCACCACGGCCGCGTGCCAGGTGAACGACGTGCCGCCGAACTGGTCATGTGCGTCATTGCCGTTGGCTTGACCGGCCGCACTGTCCAGTGTGAACTCGTAGAGCGGTTTGCCCTGGTAGGCCAGCTGTTCCTGGCCGTTGTCCGGCCGTTTGACCAGGGTCAGGCCGGCCATGGTGCCGCTGGGCAGCGACGTGCCGGAGACGGTTGCCGGGATCCAGAACCCAAGGCAACCGGCGGTGCACCTGATGCCGCCGGTGTCCTGGTCGGTGAAGTAGAGGGTCTTGCCGTTGGTGCCGACCAGCACGGTGCCGAGACTGGCGACCGAGCTGGTGCCGACGACCTGGCTGCCGCCCGTGGTGGCCGACGAGCTCCCGGTGCCACCGCCGCTCCCGGTGGCGGCGGCACCGCAGGCCGCCAGCGCGGCACCGGAAGCGGCCAGTCCGATGATCACGAAGAGCCTTCGGGTCCCGCGGAGATGCCGGTGTTCTTTCCTCTCACGCTGGCCGTTCGTCTCACGCTGTCCGTTCGTCTCACGCTGTCCGTTCATCTCGATGCCTCCTCCTCGGTTGGCTACCGAGAGATACGGGCGGCACGCGAGGACGGATTGCATGGCGTCCGGTCATTCCGATTTGGTCTGGCCGGAAGGATCATGGCGGTGGCATCACGGGGAAACGTGCGGGAAGGCGGCGCGGTAGGAGTGCGGGCTGGTTCCGACGATGCGCCGGAAGCGGTCCCGGAACGCGGTCGGTGAGCCGAATCCGGTCTGGCCGGCGATCCGGTCGATCGGGTGGTCGGTGGTTTCGAGCAGGTGCTGGGCCTGGCGGATGCGGGCGCGCAGCAGCCATTGCAGTGGTGTGGTGCCGGTCTGTTCGCGGAAACGCCGGTTGAGGGTTCGGGTGCTCATACCGGCGCGGGCCGCGATCTGATCGAGCGTGAGCCCGTCGGTGGCGTTGTCCTGCATCCAGGCGAGCAGGGGTTCCAGAGCGGAGCCGCTGGGCGTGGGCGGATGGTCGTGGACGATGAACTGGGCCTGTCCGCCCTCGCGTTCCAGGGGCATCACCGACAGGCGGGCGGCGTCGGCGGCGACCGCGGAGCCGTGGTCGCGCCGGATCAGGTGTAGGCACAGGTCCAGGCCAGCGGCGGCGCCGGCCGAGGTGAGGAACTGGCCGTTGTCGACGTACAGCACGGCGGGGTCCACGTCGATCGCCGGGTGCAGCTCGGCCAGCATGTCGGCGGCCATCCAGTGGGTGGTCGCGCGGAGCCCGTCCAACAGGCCGGCGGCGGCGAGGATGAACGCGCCGGTGCAGATCGAGGCGATGCGCGTGCCGTCGGCCGCCGCCCGCCGGAGGGCGTCGAGTACCTCGTTCGGAATGGCTGCGGCGGGATCGGAGCAGCCGGGCAGGACGATCGTGTCGGCCTCGGCAAGGGTGTCCAGCCCGCACGGCGTCTGCAGGGTGAACGTGCCGGCGTCGACACACGGGGTGGCGGCGCAGGTCCGCACCCGGTAGGCGGCGCGGCCGTCCGGTAGCCGAGTGCGCGTGAACACCTCGATGGGCGTGGCCAGGTCGAACGGGATGACCTTGTCCAGTGCCAGCACGGCCACGGTGTGCATGGCGACACGATAGGTGCGCACCGGGTTCCCGCCAAGCGCACCTGCCCCCGGTTGGCGGGCGGATCGCCTGGCCAGGGCGTTGGCGGGAATCCGTTGGATATTGGCAATCCAGCCGGTTCCGGTGATCGGCAGCCGTGGTTAGCGTCGGCGTGACCGAACAGAAGGAGGATCATGCTGGCGCAGATTGTGCTGTTCGACGGTTTCGACCCGCTTGATGTCATCGGGCCGTACGAGGTGTTCATGGCTGGGGGCCTGGTCACCGACGGGGCGATCACGGCCGAACTCGTCTCGGCGGAGGGGCCGCGCGAGGTACCCAGCGGGCTTGGCGGGGTGGTCCTGCGGGCGGCGGCGCGGCTGGATCCGGCAACCGCCGATGTGGTCGTCGTGCCCGGCGCGGTCGGACGCCTGTCCGACCAGACCGAGGATGATCCCGCAGACGACAGCATCCCCGTCATCCTCGGCCGCACGCTGGAGACCGGCCTGCCGTCCCTGCTCAAGGACGCCCTCGACCGGCCAGGACTGACGGTGGCCAGCGTCTGCGGGGGATCTCTGGTGCTCGCGATGGCCGGACTGATCGAAGGCCGCCCGGCCACCACCCACCATCTCGGGATGGACCTGTTGGAGGCCACCGGCGTGACGCCGGTGGATGCCCGGATCGTCGACGACGGCGACCTGGTCACCGCCGCGAACGTGACCTCCGGCCTGGACCTGGGCCTGTACCTGCTGGAGCGGGAGATCGGACCCCGGGTGGCCGTCGCCGTGCAGAAACTGTTCGCCCATGAACGCCGGGGCACCGTCTGGTATGCCACCGGACCGACACCGACCATCGGAGCCTGACCCATGACCGACACATCCGTCGCGGGAAGCTGGGATCTCGTGATCAGCACACCGATCGGCAAACAGCGAGCCACCCTCATCCTGTCCACTCAGGACGGTGAGCTGCGCGGAGTGGCCCACGACCAACGACACGGCGATGACATTCCCCTCACCGATCTGGTATTCCAGGACAACCGGCTGAGCTGGGCTCAGTCCATCACCAAACCGATGCGCCTCAACCTCGTCTTCGACGTGACCATCGACGGCGACGCCATGACCGGTCGCGCGAAGGCCGGCCGGCTGCCCGCGTCGACCGTCACCGGCCATCGCCTGCCGCCCGACTCACCACCGGCGGACGAGTGACTGGATCCCCTCGGAGCGGCTCGTACCGTTACGGCCGAGCCGAGGGGATCATTCGCCGAACTCGCCGTTGAGTATCGCGGCGGCCAGCTCGACCCGGGAGCGGTAACCGGTTCGGGAGAACAACCGGCTGAGCCGGCCCTCGATGCTCTTTTCCGTGGCGCGCAACACCGTCGCGAGTTCCTTGTTCCCCAACCCCTGGGAGACCAGCACGGCGAGCAGCCGCTCGTTTTCCGCCAGCGTCGTCCGCCGGCCGGGCACGGTGATGTCGTGCTGGCGCATCAGGTCTCGCACCCGGGACCGGTACAACAGCGCGTCGAGCGGGCCGAGCAGGTCATACGCCTCCGGCAGCAGCGACGGGTCCCCGACGCCGTAGGTCACGACCTTGCCGATGACGTGTGCGAGTTCCAACGGCTGGTCGCGTTCCTTCGCCAGCTTGACGGCCTGCTCCGCCGCCACGGGGTCGCGGTCGACCAGGGCGGTGGCCATGAGCCGGCGGAGCACGGCCAGGTCGGTGCCCATTCGCGCGGCGACCCGTTCGATCTCGGTCCGGTAGATCCGCGCCCAGGTGAGGTTGTCGGCCGCCATCGCGAGTTCGGTGAGTTGCAACCACAGCGCGTCGGTCTCCACGAACACGCCCTGCTCGGCGGCGACGGCGAGGCTGTGCCGCAGCCGGCGTTCCGCCCGGCCCTGCTCCCCGAGCGCCCGGTCCACCAGTGCTTCCACGCCATCCAACAGATGCGGCATGACGGGGCGGGTCGACCGCGCGGCGCTCAACGTCTCACGCGCCTGTGTGAGCCTGCCGCGCGCGTACAGGATCATGGCGATGACGTGATCCGCGCCGACACCGGAGCGGTCGTGGCCGAACGCCATGCCATACGCGACGGTTGCCCGGTGCAACTCCAGTGCCCGGTCCGCCTGACCGTTCAGCGCGGCAAGCCACGCCTGGTCGAGCGGCCGGATCCCCTCGGCCGGCAGCTTTTCCGCGATGAGCAGCTTCTCCGCGCGGTGCTGGTCACCGAGTACCAGCAGCGCTCGGACCTGCGCGGCGGCGAATTCGTACCGGTACCACCCGACGTTCTCCGGCGGCCATGTCTCGCGCGCGGCGACATCGCGCTCGAACTCCCCCGGGCAGCCGACGAACAGGCCGGAAATCGACAGCAGCAGTCTGCCGAGGACCGCGCCCGCACCGGTGGATGACCAGTCCTTCGTGGTCGCGTGGAGCATGTCGTACGCGGCGCGCCACCGGCCGAGGTACATCAGCGCGGTCGCCCTGGTGACGGGGTGCGGCTTCTTGTCGGGAAAGGGCCGCGCCTCGCCGGAGATGATCCGTTCCAGCGCGTCGGTGGCCCCGATGCTGTCCAGCGAGCGGATGTGCAGGATCTGCGTTTCCAGGAGCTGGTCGCTGGAGAGCACGTCCGCATAGTCGGCCAGCAGCGAGGTGGAACAGGCCAGGGCGCCCTGACAGTCGTTGTTCGCCAACCTGGCCGTGGCCTGGGCGGCCAGGATCTGCGCACGAGATTCGCGGTCCGTGGTCAGGTCGGTCGCGGCCTGCAGCCACCGGTCGGCACGTTCGCCGTCATCCAGCACGACCTCACGGGCACGGGCCAGCAGTTCGTCGACCGTGTGCCGCGGATCGAGAAGGGTTCCCGCGTTCGCCAGTTGGTCGGTGAGATAGCGAGGGTCGGCGCAGTGCGCCTCACCGGAAGACACGGCCGAGGCCGCGAGGTAGGCGAGCTGCCGGCGTTCGTAGGGCCCGCACTGTTTCACGAGCGTGTCCGCGACGAGCGGCACCCGGAACTGGCATATCCCTTCAGTGGGCCGGAAGCGCAGTATTCCCTCCGCGCACAGCCGCTTCATGATCTGGTGCGTCTCCGCCTCGGACAGGCCCAGCGCCCTGCGGACGAGGTCGGGCACCGCCGCGCCGAGCGGGTGGAACACCGCGATCGCCTTGGCCACCGCCCAGCCACGATCGCCGACCCGGCCGATCGGTGCGAGCAGGTTGTGCCGGAGCGGGAGACTGGCCAGCCGTCCCGGCCGGACCAGGTAGGCGTGCCGGTCGACCACCTGGATGGAATCGGCCCGCTGGTACGCGTCGATCGCGGCGAGCAGGGCGGCGGGTATGCCTCGGCCGAGCTGCTGGATCCGATCGACCAGACCCGGTTCGGGCTTGGCCTGGATCACCTCCGCGGCGAGTTTCGCGACGTCGGTGGTGCTCAACTTGCCGAGGTGGACCATCTGGACCAATCCATCGGCACGGAGCCGGGTCAGTGCCTCCAGGCTCGCGGCGGCCGCGACGGATGTGTCGGACGAGATCGGTGTCCTGGCGGCACAGACACAGGTGAAGGGCGTGCCGGCGAACCGGTGCACCAACGCTTCGGCCACCGCGATCAGGTCGAGGCCGATCCACTGCACGTCATCCACCAGCAGCACCGTGCAGTCCCGTTCCCGCACGAAGTCGGCGAGAGCC
>DASVLX010000079.1:0-5306 GCA_036384655.1 Pseudonocardiaceae bacterium | reverse complement strand
AGTTGATCGAGAACGCGCTGGCCTTCTCCTCCCCCGATCTGGAGGTGGAGATCTACGGTCGCCGGACCGAGCGGGGCTACCTGCTGGTGGTCGTCGACCACGGCGTCGGCATGACACCGGACGAACTGACCACCGCCCGCGCCCGGTTGCGCGACGAGGAGAACTTCCTGGTCACACCGACCCGGTTCCTCGGCCATTACGTGGTCGGTCGACTGGCGGCCAAGCTGTCGGTGCAGGTGGAGCTGTACGAGTCGCCGGTCACCGGGATCACCGCGCGGCTGATCCTGCCGGTCGGCCTGCTCGCCGACCCCAACTCCCCCGGGCACTCGGCGGAACCCAAGGCGGAGAAATCCAGGGAAAAGGCCAGGGAACAAGTCACGGACAAGGCCACCGCGAAAGCGGTCAGCAAGCCAGAGCCCAGCGCCGCCAAGCCGGAACCGGCCGCCACCGAACCGGTTCCGGACATGCCGGCCCCACGCGAACCGGTCCCGGACATGCCGGCCCCACGCGAACCGGTCCCGGACACGCCATCCGAGAAGCCCGCCGCCGCACCGGTGGCCGAGACACCCGGCGGCGAGGCCCACCGGCCCACCAACGGCTTCCATACCAAGCAGATCACCTGGCCCGGCGGCATTCTGGCCGAAGTGGACGTCGATGACGAGTCGTCCCCCGACGGCTCCGACGACGATGACCGGTCCATCGTCGGCGCGCACCGCCTGCCGGAACCCGAACGCACCCGAAACGGGCTGGTCAAACGCGGCAAGCGGGCGACCCGTCCGGTCGTGGTCCATCAGACACACCACCAACCAGAACGCGAGACCATCGCGCCCGACCGCAGCCCCGCCGAGATCAGCACCATGCTGGCCGCGTTCCGGGCCGGTCACCAGCGCGGTGCGTCCGAACCGGATGCTCCGCAGCCGCCGGACACCGGGCAGTCGCCAGCGGAAGGATCGCGATGACCGAAGCACATACCGATCTCAACTGGCTGATCAGCAACTTCGTCCGGAGCACCGACGGCGTGCGGGACGCCGTCGCGGTCTCCTCCGACGGGCTGCTGATCGCGATGTCCGAGGGATTGGACCGGGCCGGCGCCGACCGGCTCGCCGCCCTGGTGTCCGGGCTGACGAGCCTGGCTCGCAGCGCCGCACGAAGCTACGACTTCGACGGCCTGAAGCTGATCATGATCGAGATGCGGCGCGGTTTCCTGCTCGTCTCCGCGATCGACCACGGCAGTTGCCTCGCGGTGCTCGCCGACCAGCATGGCGATGTCGGCCTGATCGGCTACGAGATGGCCGTGCTGGCCGATCGCGTCGGCCGGCTGCTGAACCCGTCCCTGATCGCCGAGCTGAGAGAGTCGCTGGTGCGATGAGCGAGGAACCGTTGCGCAGCCCCGATCCCAGGATGATCCCGGTGACCAGGCCCAGGTCCTGGTTCGAACCCACCGGCGGTGGCGGCCAGGCGCGCAAGCCCGAGAACGACCGCGCGGACAGCGCCGACCGCACCGATCGCACCGACCGTGTTGGCCAGCGGCCCAAACATCAGGCCGATCAGGAAGAGGACTCGTTCCTGCGGCCGTTCATTCTCACCGAGGGCCGCACCCGCCCGTTACACGACGGGCTGCGGATCGAGACCCTTGTGCACGCCAGGCCGGACGCCCTGTACGCACCGCTGCACTTCGAGCACCGCGCCATCGTCCAGTTGTGCCAGACACCGATCGCGGTCGCCGAGGTGGCGTCGCGAATCGGGGTGCCACTGGGAGTGGCCAAGGTGCTGGTCGCCGACCTGTATGCCGACAACCTCGTCCAGCTCCGGGAGCCGACCGAGCTACCGGTGCACGTCATCGAGAGGATCAGGGACCTTGTCCGGGCACTCTGAGCGCCCCTCCGGCTACCCGTCCACCATCAAGATCGTGGTGAGCGGTGGGTTCGGCGTGGGCAAGACGACGTTCATCGGGGCCATCTCCGAGATCGAGCCACTGGTCACCGAGGCGGCGATGACCGAACGGTCGATCGGCGTGGACGACGCGGCATTGCTGCGCCAGAAGAGCACCACCACGGTCGCCCTCGACTTTGGCCGCATCAGCCTTGACGCCACCCTCGTCATGTACCTGTTCGGCACGCCGGGGCAGGAGCGGTTCAACTTCCTCTGGGACGACCTCACCGATGGCGCGCTTGGCGCGGTCATCCTGGTCGACACCCGGCGCGTGAACGACTGCTACCCGATGCTCGACTATTTCGAGGACCTCGGGATCCCCTTCCTGGTGGCGGTGAACGACTTCGACGGCGCACTGGTCTTCGACCTGGACGAGGTGCGTGAGGCACTCGGCGTGGCGCCGTACGTGCCGATGCTGCGCTGCGACGCACGCAGCCGTGAGTCGGTGAAGAACACCCTGGTAGCCCTCATTGAGCAGGTCCTGGTCCGTAGACAGGCAGCCACAGTCGGAGGACGCCAGCAGTAGGCTCTGCCTCCGCCGTTCCAGGCGGCGCAGTGCGACACCGCAGGCCGCCTGACGGACTGAAGCCGCGCGGATCCGGGCGCCCCTGAACCCAACCGGAACTACATGCGGTCGGGGGCGGCTATGCCTAGCAGGTCGAGACCCCGGTGCAGGGTGGCGGCGGCGAGCTGGCACAGCGCGAGCCGATTCGCCCGCACCCGGGGCTCGGCCGACAGCACCGGGCACGCCTCGTAGAAGTCGGTGAACGCCTTGGACAGCTCATACAGGTAGCCGCACAGCCGGTGCGGCTCCAGGTAGTGGCTGACGTCGCCGAGCGCGTCACCGAACCCGTCGAGCGCCAGCGCGAGCGCCCGTTCCGCGGGCTCCAGCCGCAGCGTGCCGTCCACTGTGACCTCGGGGTCGCCGGCCTTGCGCAGGATCGACCGGATGCGGGTGTGCGCGTACTGCAGGTAGACGCTGGTGTTGCCGTTGAACGACACCATCCGGTCGACGTCGAACACGTAGTCCTTGGTGCGCGAGGTGGACAGGTCGGCATATTTGACCGCGCCGATACCGGCCTGCTCGGCGATGAGCGCCAGCTCGTCCTCGCTCAGATCGGTGTCCTTCTCCGCGACGGTGGCCCGCGCCCGCTCCACCGCGGCATCGAGCAGGCTCATCAGCTTGACGGTGTCACCCGAGCGGGTCTTGAACGGCCGGCCGTCCGGGCCGAGGACCGTGCCGAACGCGACATGGGTCGCCTCGACATCGTTGGTGAGCCAGCCGGCGCGTCGCGCGGTCTCGAAGATCAGCCGGAAGTGCAGGGCCTGCCGGGAGTCGACGACATACAGCAGGCGGTCGGCCTTGAGGTCGCGGATGCGGTAGCGGATCGTGGCCAGATCGGTGCCGTCGTAGCCGAAGCCGCCGTCCTTCTTGCGGACCATCAGCGTGACCGGGTTGCCGTCCGGGCCGGTGACCTCCTGCGAGTACACGACGAGCGCGCCCTCGCTCTCCACCGCGATCCCGTCGGAGGTCAGCTCCTGGACCACATCGGGCAGCCGGTCGTTGTAGAACGACTCACCGACCGAGTCCTCCGAGGTCAGCAGCACGCCGAGCCGGTCGTAGATCTCCCGGAACGCGAACTCGGACTCGGAGACGATCTCCCGCCAGCGCGTCACCGTCGCCGCGTCGCCGCCCTGCAGCGCCACCACCCGGGCGCGGGCGCGGTCCGCGAACGCCGGATCGGCGTCGAACTCGGCGCGGGCCGCCCGGTACAGGCCGTCCAGGGCGGACACCGTCGAGGCACCCTCGGCGAGCTGGTCGTGATGCCAGGCCGCGTCGGGGTGCTCGTCGAGATACTGGATGAGCATGCCGAACTGGGTGCCCCAGTCGCCCAGGTGGTTCTGCCGGATCACCTCGGCGCCCAGGAACCCGAGTACCCGGGCCAGGCAGTCACCGATGATCGTGGTGCGCAGGTGGCCGACGTGCATCTCCTTGGCGATGTTCGGCGCCGAGTAGTCGATCACGGTGCGCCGGCTCTGCTCGGGCGTGCCGATCCCCAGCTTCGGGCTGGCCAGCTTGGCGGCGACCTGCGACCAGATCGCGGTGTCGGCGATGGCCAGGTTGAGGAAACCCGGCCCGGTGATCGTCAGCTCGGCGATCGGCGTGTTCCCGGCGACATTCTGGCCGCCGCGCAGCGCCTCGGCGATCGACGCGGCCAGTTCGGCCGGCTTCCGGCGGGCACGCTTGGCCAGCGCGAGGGCGGCATTGGACTGGAAGTCCGCGTGTTCTGATCGCCGCACCACCGGGTCGGCACCGGTCATCTCCGGCAGCGCCGAGTCGATCGCGGCCGATACGGCGGCCTCGACCTGGCTGATCAGCGAACGGACCTGAAGCTCAGTCAAGCGTGCATCCTCCCTGTGTGATTCAGCCATTTTCCGCCATCGATACCGCGAGCCGTGACGGGGCTCGACAGGCGCGCATCGGCGCGGCCGCCTTCAGCAGCATCTCCGCGTATTCCTGCCTCGGGTCCGAGCCCAACACGATCGCCCCACCGGCGCCGACGGTGAGCTCGTCACCGTGCCGGACCACCGTGCGGATCACGATGCTCAGGTCCGCGCCGCCGGACAGCCCGAAATAGCCGAGCGCGCCCGAGTAGACACCGCGTGCCTCGGTCTCCAACCGGTCGATGATCTCCATGGTCCGTGCCTTGGGCGCGCCGGTCATCGACCCGCCGGGAAAACAACTCCGCACGCACTCGACCGGGCCGACGCCCGGCCGCAACCGGCCGCGCACGCTGGACACCAACTGGTGGACGGTGGCGTACGACTCGACGGCCAGGTATTCGGGCACCCGCACGCTGCCGATCTCGCACACCCTGCCGAGATCGTTGCGCAGCAGGTCCACGATCATCAGGTTCTCGGCGCGCGTCTTGGGGTCGGCGGCCAGGGCGGCGGCGAACTCCGCGTCCCGCCGCGGATCCGGGTCGCGTGGCGCGGTGCCCTTGATGGGCCGGCTCTCCACCTCGCCGTCCGGCCGGATCCGCAGGAACCGTTCCGGTGAGGAACCGAACACGGTGAGATCGCCGATCCGCAGCAGCGCGGCGTACGGCGCCGGGTTGGCCCGCCGGAGCCGCTGGTAGAAGGCCAGATCGTGGGCCGGATCGGGACCGTCGATGGGCAGCCGCAGCCGGTTCGTCAGGCAGACTTCATAGCTCTCGCCGCGGATCAGTTCCCGGCGGCATGCCGCGATGTCGGCCAGGTAGTCGTCTTCGCGCCGCACCAGGTGGTCCTCGATCCGGCCGGCGGCTTCCCCGCTGCCGGCGCTGGGCCACCCGAGCCGGTCCGCCGGGTCGGGCCGGCCGAGCTCGGCCAGG
>DASVLX010000078.1:0-42999 GCA_036384655.1 Pseudonocardiaceae bacterium | reverse complement strand
CTGCCGCAGCCCGAGCGCGTCCAGCACCTCGGGGTGCAGCCGCACCACACCTCGCCGCGAGTCCAGCGCGGACGGCGACAGTCGGGCGGTCAACGTGATCCAGGCGGACGGTGCTGCTGAGGACACGATCACGAGCCTACGGCGCCGAGCAGATGGGTGACGGCGTCGTGCTCAGCCGGCCCGTCGGGCACTGGTGCGGCGCAGCCCGACTCGACGCCAGCCGCGCCGCCGCATCACCCGGGTCGGCGGATGCGGTGGCTCGGCCGGCAACGCGATCGTGGTGCCGGGCGCCGTGCCCACCGTATGGCCGTTGCGCCGGGGCAGCCGGACCGCCCGGCGCGCCATGCCGGCCACCCGGTGGCGCAGCCGCCGACTCCGTCCCGGGAGCATCGCCGAACTGGCTCGCCGGAGTGCGCGACGCTGGCTGGGCGGCACCGCCCACGCCTCGGGGTGCCGGGCGAGCCAGTGGTAGCGGCGCATCGCGAACGGGATGTGCAGGAGATAGACGAGCATGATCGTCACCACGGTGCCCAGCGGATAGGTGAGCACGGCGGCGGCGAGCAGGCCGACCGCGACGAGCAGCGGCGCGACCGCGCGCGGCGGCACCCGGAAGGTCTTCGCGGACAGCGTGGGAATCCGGCTGATCAGCAGCAGGCCGATCGCCACCGCCCACACCGACACCGCGGCCGGGTGCGACCACCAGCCCTCGCCGACCTGCAGAGACAGCGCGAGCGGCAGGAACGCGAGCAGCCCGCCGGCCGGCGCCGGCACGCCGATGAAGAACTCTTTCGTGAAGACCGGACGGGTGGTGTCCTCCAGCAGCGTGTTGAACCGGGCCAGCCGGAGAATCATGCACACCGCGAAGACCAGCGCGATCACCCAGCCGGCCCGGTACTCATGCAGCCGCCAGATGTAGAGCACCAGGGCGGGCGCCACGCCGAACGCGATGCCGTCGGACAGTGAGTCGAGTTCGGCGCCCATCTTGCTGGTCGCGTCGAGCAGCCGGGCGATCCGGCCGTCGAGGCCATCCAGCACGGCGGCCACGGCAACCGCCGCGATCGCCAGCGCCGGGTGATCGGCGAGCATGAACTGCACGGCGGACAACCCCGTGCACAACGCCAGCACGGTCACCGCGTTGGGCAGGACCCGAACCGGGTTGGGACTACGCGTCGCCACCGGTTCCCTCCGTTTCACCGGACAGCTCGCCCGGGAACAGTTCGGCGAGCACCGTCTCCCCGCCAACCGTGCGTTGTCCTGGTTCGACCAGAACGCGGCTGCCGAGCGGGAGGTAGGTGTCCACCCGCGAGCCGAACCGGATCAGGCCGTACGTCTGTCCGGCATGCCCGTGCTCGCCCTCGGTGATCTCGCACACGATCCGCCGAGCGACCAGCCCGGCGATCTGTACCACCGCGAGCTCGTGGCCGTCGGTGGTGCGCAGCGACAGCGCGTTGCGCTCGTTGTCGTCGCTGGCCTTGTCCAGGTCGGCGGACAGGAACTTGCCCGGCCGGTAGGCGATCCGGGTGATCTCGCCGTCCGCCGGAAGCCGTTGAACATGCACGTCGAAAACGGACAGGAACACGCTGATCCGCAGCATCGGCTCGGTCAGTCCCAGCTCCGCCGGCGGGACCGCCTCGACCACGGCGGACACCGTGCCGTCGGCCGGTGCCACGACCACATCGGGCCGAGTGGGGGTGACCCGTCTCGGCTCCCGGAAGAACCACGCGCACCCGGCGGTCAGCAGCGCGCCGACCGGTCCGAGCGGCCGCCAGAGCAGCCGGAGCAGCACCGTGGCGATGACACCACCGAGCACGAACGGCCGCCCGGCCGGGTGCATCGGCGGCACGGTGGCCTTCGCGAGATCGAGAAGATGCGGCAGGCCGGTGGGCTTTCGGCCGGGGATGTCGATGCTCATGTCCTTGCGCTCGGGTGTTCGGTGTGGACGGTGCGGACGCTGTTCGGTGTGGACGGTGTTCGGTGTGGACGGTGTTCGGTGTGACTGGTGTGATGCCGGAGCAACGCTACGCCATCCGGCGACGCCGTTGAGTCGCGTTCCCGCTCAGAGCGGAAGCACCTCGACGCGCGCCCCGGCGGCCAGTTCGGTGACCTCCTCCGGCACCACGAAGAGGCAGTTCGCGTGGGCCAGCGCGGCGAGCAGGTGGGAGCCAGGGCCCCCGACCGGGAACACCTCGCCGGTGCCCCGCTCGAACCGGCCACGCCGGAACTGCCGCTTGCCGGCCGGCGAGATGACCGCCTCGCCGAGGATGCCGAAGGTCAACGGCGGGCCGTCGTCGCCGTGTCCGAAGGCCGCGCGCAGCACCGGTTTGACGAACACCTCGAAGGACACCGCCGCGCTGACCGGGTTGCCGGGCAGGCTGACGACCGGGACGCCCTGGTAGCGGCCGGCGCCCTGGGGTCCACCGGGCTGCATCGCCACCCGGACGAACTCCACGCCCTGCCCGGTGAGAGCGTTCTTGACCACCTCATAGGCCCCGGCGCTGACCCCGCCGGAGGTCACCACCAGATCGGCCCAGTCCAGATGGGGCCGCAGCGCGGAGCGGAAGGCGGCCACATCGTCGGGCACCATGTCCAGCTGTCGGGCGACGCCGCCGATCGAGCGCACCGCCGCGCTGAGCGTGGTGCCGTTGCTCTCGTAGATGTGGCCGGGCAGCAGCGGTTGGCCGGCGGACGCCAGCTCGGACCCGGTGGACAGCACGAGCACCTGGGGCCGGCGCCACACCCGCAGGGTCCTGACGCCGACCGCCGCGGCCAGTCCGAGCTGGAACGGCCCCAGTTCGGTGCCGGCGGTCAGGACCGCTGTGCCCTCCAGCACGTCGTCGCCCATGCGCCGGACAAAGGTGCCCGGCCGCACCTCGCTGAACACCCTGACCAGCGGCATCCCGGCGTCGGTCAGTTCGACCTGCACGACACTGTCCGCGCCGCGCGGCAGCGGTGCACCGGTCATGATCCGCTGCGCGGTGCCCGGCCGTAGCGGCGCGACCTCGGTGGTGCCAGCCGGAATGTCGGCGGTCACCGGCAGTTCGACCGGTCGGGCGCGGCTGGCCTCGGTCACATCGGCGGACCGCACCGCGTACCCGTCCATCGCGGAGTTGTCGAACGGGGGCAGCGGCACCCTGGAGATCAGGTCCTCGGTGAGCACCAGACCGAGGCAGTCGGCGAGCGGCAGATCGACGATCGGCGTGGCGCCGACCAGTTTGGCGATCCGGGCCCGGTGCTCTTCGACGGAAAGCTGCGGCATATCTGGCATCGAATCACTTCACGGACCGCTCCGTTCGCCAGGCGCGTCGTGCCAGACTGCGACGAGTCGCGACCAACCGCGACCACCGCATGGCCGAGCCAAGCCAAGCCGACCGCCGGGTTGACCGCCCGGTTGGCTGTGGAGTCGGCACATGCGGAACGACGGTGGGGAGGGGACAGGCGTGCAGGTGCGAACCCGGCACACGCCGACTTTCGGGGTGGCTCGGCTGTTGCTGGCGCCGCGGGAGATGGTCTGTGCCGGCCCGTCGACCCTGTTGGCGTCCAGTTACGGCGTCGGTGTCAAACCGGCCAGTGAGACGCCCTTCAAACAGATGGTCAGGCCGTGGAAGGAGGCGATGGCCTTCGCCGCGCCCGCCGACGGTGGCTGGGTTGACGTCGCCCCGCGTTCCCCCGGCGATCTGTACGTCCTCGACCTGGACGGCAGCAAGGGCTGGTGCGTGGCTCGGGACGGTTGGCTGGCGATGTCCGGCACCGTCCAGCTGGAGGCGAGCTGGTCCGGGTTCCAGGACATGTTCGGCGGCCAGGTCGGCTTCCTGCTGCATGCCACCGGGACCGGATCACTGGTGCTGTCCTGCTGCGGCCAACTGGACATCATGAACCTGACCTCCGGCGACCTCGTCTCCGTCGACCCCGGGCATGTCGTCGCCTACCCGGACAAGATGCGGTGCCGGCTACGCGCGATGTCCCAGAGCGGGCCACAGTCGGTGCGCACCGGGGAGGGGCTGCTGCTCGATTTCGTCGGTCCCGGACGGCTCGTCACCCAGACGCGCAGCCCGCGCGCGATGGCCGCGTGGTTGGCGTCCCGAACCAACTCCGGCCGAGCCTGAAACCCACTAGGCTGATCTTCCGTGTCGGAGGACCTGACCGGACGCAGCCTCGGCCATTACCGCATTGATGGCGTGCTGGGTCGCGGTGGGATGAGCGTGTTGTACCGGGCTACCGACGTACGCCTGGACCGCCAGGTCGCGCTGAAGGTGATCAGCCCGGCGCTGTCCGACGATGCCGAGTTCCGCGAGCGGTTCGTGGACGAGGCCCGGAACACCTCGGCGGTCGACCACGCGAACGTGGTGCCGCTGTACGACTTCGGCGATGTCGACGGCCTGTTGTTCATCGCGATGCGGCTGGTCGAGGGCTGTGACATGGCCAGCCTGCTCGCCAACGGCCCGCTCACCCCGGAACGCACGCTGCTGTTGCTCGGCCAGGTGGCCGAGGCGCTGGACACCGTGCACGCCAAGGGTCTGGTGCATCTGGACGTCAAGCCGGCGAACATGCTGGTGACCACCCGGGACGCGCTGCGCGAGCATGTCTACCTGGCCGATTTCGGGCTGACCCGGCGCGGCGCGACCGGCCACCGGACCCGCGCCGGCGACTTTCTCGGCTCTCCCACGTTCGCCGCGCCCGAGCATCTGCGCGGCGAACCGGTGGACGGCCGTACCGACCAGTACGCGCTGGCCTGCGTGCTGTTCGCGTGTCTGGCCGGCAAGCCGCCGTTCGCCGGGGGCGTGCCGGACGTGATCTCCGGGCATCTCAACACGCCGACACCGGCGCTCACCTCGGTGACCTCGCTGCCCGCCGCGATCGACGACGTGCTCAACCGTGGCATGGCCAAGAACCCGGACGACCGGTTCGGTAACTGCCGGGCGCTGATCGCGGCCGCGCGGACCGCCCTGTATCCGGCCCTCAACCCGGGCGTCATCCCAGCGCGGCCGGCTGAGCAGGGCCGTGGCCGGTCGGGGCGCGGCCGGCCGGGTTATCCCCGGACGCCGATGCCGAAGATCGGCGAGCCGGTTCGGTTGCGCCCCCCGGTGCAGTTCACCTCCACCGCGTTCAACGAGGACACCGGGCGGGTACCCCACTGGGTGGCACCGGCCGTCGCGCTCGGCGTGCTGGTGGTGGTCGTGGCGGTGGCCCTGGTTCTCGTCCTCGGGTAGCTCACGGGCCTGGCCCGTTCACCCGATCGCGGAGAACGCCGGGACGACACCCGGAAGGGCGTGGTCGTCCGCTTGCACTCGATCGTCACGAGTGCTAAACACGACCTTGGCACTCTAACCGTCTGAGTGCTAGGTCGGGACGGTGAGGCCGGAACCGGGAAGCCCGGGATCGGTCGTCCGTCGCGGGCACCGAGCCTGGCCGATGCACCTGGTTTCCCAATTCCGGAGGACCACACCGCAATGGCCAAGATGATTGCGTTTGACGAGGACGCCCGCCGCGGCCTTGAGCGCGGCATGAACACCCTCGCCGACGCCGTCAAGGTGACGCTCGGCCCCAAGGGCCGCAACGTCGTGCTTGAGAAGAAGTGGGGCGCGCCGACCATCACGAATGACGGCGTGTCGATCGCCAAGGAGATCGAGCTCGAAGACCCGTGGGAGAAGATCGGGGCCGAGCTCGTCAAGGAAGTTGCGAAGAAGACCGATGACGTCGCCGGTGACGGCACGACCACGGCGACCGTGCTGGCCCAGGCGCTGGTGCGGGAGGGCCTGCGGAACGTCGCCGCTGGCGCGAACCCGCTCGGCCTGAAGCGCGGCATCGAGAAGGCCACCGAGGCCGTCGCCGAGCAGCTGCTCAAGGCGGCCAAGGAGGTCGAGACCAAGGAGCAGATCGCGGCCACCGCCTCGATCTCCGCCGCGGACACCACCATCGGCGAGCTGATCGCCGAGGCGATGGACAAGGTCGGCAAGGAAGGCGTCATCACCGTTGAGGAGAGCCAGACCCTGGGCCTGGAGCTCGAACTCACCGAGGGCATGCGCTTCGACAAGGGCTACATCTCGGGTTACTTCGTGACCGACCCCGACCGGCAGGAGGCCGTCCTGGACGAGCCGTACATCCTGCTGTTCGGCTCGAAGATCTCCACCGTCAAGGACCTGCTGCCGGTCCTGGAGAAGGTCATGCAGGCCGGCAAGCCGCTGCTGATCATCGCCGAGGACGTCGAGGGCGAGGCCCTGGCCACCCTGGTCGTCAACAAGATCCGCGGCACCTTCAAGTCCGTCGCCGTCAAGGCGCCGGGCTTCGGTGACCGCCGCAAGGCGATCCTGCAGGACATCGCCATCCTCACCGGTGGCACCGTGATCAGCGAGGACGTCGGTCTGAAGCTGGAGAACGCGGACCTGTCGCTGCTGGGCAAGGCGCGCAAGGTGGTCGTCACCAAGGACGAGACGACCGTCGTGGAAGGCGCCGGTGACGCCGAGCAGATCCAGGGCCGGGTCAACCAGATCCGCGCCGAGATCGAGAAGAGCGACTCCGACTACGACCGCGAGAAGCTGCAGGAGCGGCTGGCCAAGCTGGCCGGCGGCGTCGCGGTGATCAAGGCCGGTGCCGCCACCGAGGTGGAGCTCAAGGAGCACAAGCACCGCATCGAGGACGCGGTGCGCAACGCCAAGGCCGCCGTCGAGGAGGGCATCGTCGCCGGTGGTGGCGTGGCCCTGCTGCAGGCCGCCGAGACCGCCTTCACCGGCCTGGGCCTGGAGGGCGACGAGGCGACCGGCGCGAACATCGTCAAGGTGGCGCTGGAAGCTCCGTTGAAGCAGATCGCCGTGAACGCCGGCCTGGAAGGCGGCGTCGTGGTGGAGAAGGTCAAGAACCTGCCCGCCGGACAGGGCCTTGACGCCGCCACCGGCGAGTACAAGGACCTGGTCAAGGCCGGCATCATCGACCCGGCCAAGGTGACCCGGTCGGCGCTGCAGAACGCGGCGTCCATCGCGGCCCTGTTCCTCACGACCGAGGCCGTCGTGGCCGACAAGCCGGAGAAGACCCCCGCCGCCCCCGCCGCCCCCGGCGCCGGCGAGATGGACTTCTGATCCGTCTTTCGCCTCAGTCGATGGCCCGGACACCTGGTGTGTCCGGGCCATCGCTCTGCTCCACTCGGAGTAGCCGAGTTATTCACCCCTGGGGATGACCTGTGGATAACCCTGTGGGCGGGACGACACAGTGGGTAGTACCGCGAACAGCACGGTGCGTAGTCCGGCCGGAAATTACGCCCGGCATACGGCCGGACCGATAGTCATTGACCCGTTCGGCGCAATGCGCCGACGACTCATCGAATCTCGCTCACCCTGCGCATCCGCGCGGCCGATCGTGGGGACAGTGACGACCGCGTGCGGCGTGACAGGCACGACCGCGGACAGCGGTGGGCGAGGAGATCGACACGACATGATGGGCATCCTGGACGGCAAGACGATCGTCATCACCGGAGCCGGGCGTGGCCTGGGCGAGGCATACGCCATTCACGCCGCGCAGGCCGGGGCGAACGTCGTCGTCAACGACATCGACGCCGAACTGGCCGAACGCACCGCCGAGAACATCCGGCACTACGGCGGCAAGGCGGTCGCCAACGGATCCGACGTCGGCAATCCGGACGAGGCCGAGGCGATCGTGCGGACCTGCCTGGAGGAGTTCGGCCGGATCGACGGTCTGGTCAACAACGCCGCGCTGAACTACGACGCGCCGCCCTGGGAGGACGACATCGAGCGGATCCGCGAGCTGTTCCAGGTCAACGTGTTCGGCGTGATCAACTGCGGGCTGGCCGCGATCCGTGCGATGCGGGACAACGGCACCGCCGGCTCCATCGTCAACATCACCTCCGGCGCGATGATGGGCCAGCGGAAGCTGGCGACCTACGCGGCCAGCAAGGGCGCGGTCGCGTCGCTGACCTACTCCTGGGCGCTGGATCTGGACGATCTCGGCATCCGGGTCAACGCGGTCTGCCCGGTCGCGCACACCCGCATGGTGTGGAACTCCGAGCGCAGCCTGCGGGCCACCCCGCCGGAGCGCACGCCGAGCAAGGTCGCGCCGGTCGTGCTGTACCTGCTGTCGGACCGGTCGCACGGCATCACCGGGCAGGTGATCCGCTGCAACGGCCGGCAACTGCATGTGGTCGGCCAGCCCTACCTCAAGGAGCCGATCCTGGAGCGGGACAGCTGGGACACCGCGAGCGTGGAGCGTGCGTTCACCGAGGTGTTCCAGACACATCTGGAGCCCTTCGGCCTGGAGAAGCGGTTGCCCGAGCGCCTGCACGGGCTGCTCAATCCAGGTCGTGGTGAGTGATCTGGCGGAGCCATATTCAACACGCATAGAATTTTGACCATGGTGTTGTCCAAGCGCGTCGCCGCTTTCAACAACAGGGTCACCAACCGCATCACCGGGCCCGTCGCCGGCCACCTGCCCGGCTTTGGGATCGTCATCCACACCGGCCGCAAGTCCGGCCGCGAATACCGCACTCCCGTCAACGTCTTCGCCATCCCGGGCGGCTATCTGCTCGCGTTGACCTACGGCCCGAAGACGGACTGGGTCCGCAACGTGCTGGCCGCCGGTGGCTGTGACCTCCAGACGCATGGCCACTCGGAGCATCTCCGGTCCCCGGAGTTGCTGCACGATCCGACCCGCCAGGCGATGCCCTGGGCGGTGCGCCAGATCCTCGGCGTGATCGGCGTTGAGGACTTCCTCCGGCTGAGCAAGGACTGAACCCCAGGTGGGACCGGGCGGCAGCGGGGACTGAACCAGCAGCGGGGACCGGACCGCCCGGCAAACCGAATACGTGGCGAAACCGATCGGACACGCTTTGGCCGACATCGGCCACCCCGGCAGCCGATGAGGGCAGAATTGGCGCGTGGATAATCCGGGATCGGGGCCCAACCAGCCACAGCCGTCCGATTTGGACAGTTCTGCGGTCGACTGGTTCGGAGTGGACCACGCGGAGCGGATCGAGCCGCTGCCGAAACGAGTGCCGCGACGGCATATGCAGGAGAATCTGGTTGAGGGGCCGCAGCCGTTCGTCGCTGGCGAACAGCCGCTCGGCCGGGACGCGCAGCGCGCCCGCAGCGTGATGCATCGGTACCAGTCCGGTGTCCAGGCCTGCCGGCGTGACCTGACAGGGGAGGCAGGAGAACAGCCAAGATGAGCGATGCGGAGCGCCTTTTAGACCGTTTCGGATGGTTGATCAGCAATTTCACCAGGACCGTGCCGGGGGTGGCGCACACCGCCGTGGTGTCGGTGGACGGGCTGCTGCTCACCGCGTCGGCGGAGCTACCGCCCGACCGGGCGGACCAGCTCGCCGCGGTGACCGCCGGCGTCGCGAGCCTGACGCTTGGCGCGTCACGCAACTTCGACGGTGGCGAGGTCAGGCAGACGGTCGTGGACATGGAACGTGGCACCATGGTGCTGATGTCCGTCCGGGACGGGGCCTGCCTGACAGTGCTCGCCACGCCGAACTGTGACATCGGCCAGGTCGCCTACGAGATGACCACGCTGGTCGAGCAGGTCGGCAAGCTGCTCACGCCGGAACTGCGTGGCGCGGCCCAGGCCGTGGCGGCCCGCGCGGCCCGGTCCGCCGCCCAACCGCTCGGTCAGCTGCGCTGAGGTCGTCCACACAGAGTCGCCACACAGAGTCGTCCACGGAGGAGATCAGCCGACAATGCCGTCGTCAGCCTCAACACCGTCAGCCTCAACACCGTCAGCCTCAACACCGCAGTCCGTTCCGGCGCCACCGGTCCATGAACCCGACGGCCTCGCGTTGCTGCAGGACCCCTCGCGTACCAAGGGAACCGCGTTCACCCGCGGGGAGCGCCTGGCGCACCACCTGATGGGCCTACTACCGACCAACGTGAAGACCCTGGACGAGCAGGTGGCCCGGCTGTGGCGGGAATGCCGGGGCCAGGCATCCGATCTGGACCAGTACGTGTTCCTGCGCAACCTGCAGGACCGCAACGAGGTGCTGTTCTACCGACTGGTCGGTGAGCACATCGCGGAGACGCTGCCGCTGATCTACACCCCCACGGTGGCCGAGGCCTGCGCGAAGTTCAGCGCGGTCTATCGCCGGCCGCGCGGTCTCTACCTCGCATATCCGGACCGCCAGTACCTGCGCGAGGCACTGCGCAACCGCCCGCATCATGCGGTTGACGTGATCGTCGTGACGGACGGCCAGCGCATCCTCGGCATCGGTGACCAGGGCATCGGCGGGATGGGCATCCCGATCGGCAAGCTGTCCCTGTACACCGCGATCGGCGGGCTCAATCCGGCCCGCACACTGCCGATCATCCTGGACGTCGGCACTGACAACCCGGCCCTGCTCGGTGATCCGGAGTACCTCGGCTGGCGACACGAACGGATTGGCGAGGACGCCTATTTCGACTTCGTGGACGAGTTCGTGCGAGCGGTCAAGGCCGAGCTGCCCGGTGTGCTGCTGCAGTGGGAGGACTTCGCCACCCCGCACGCGCTGCCGCTGCTGGAGCGCTACCGTGACCAGCTGCTCACCTTCAACGACGACATCCAGGGCACCGCGGCGGTCGCGCTGGGCGCCCTGCAGGGCGCCACCAGGGTCACCGGGCGGCCGCTACGGGAGCAGAACGTGGTCATGGTGGGCGCCGGTTCGGCGGGCGTCGGTGTGATCGACATGATCGCTCAGCAGATGGTGGACGACGGACTGTCCGTGGAGCAGGCGCGCGACCAGATCTGGGTGGTCGACGTACACGGCCTGCTGACCGACGACCGAGCCGACCTCAGCCAGGCACAGCGCCGTTACGCCCAGCCACGCGCGCGGATCGCCGACTGGGCGCCGACCGGCCTGCCGGACCTGACGACCGTGGTCGAAAACGTGGACGTCGGCGTGCTGCTCGGGCTGTCCACAGCCACCGGCGCGTTCGGCGGGCACATGGTGCGCACGCTGGCCGCCCGCACCAAACGGCCGATCATCTTCCCGCTGTCCAACCCGACCAGCCGCTCCGAGGCCCGGCCGGTGGATCTGGACTTCTGGACGGAAGGTCGGGCGCTGGTCGCGACCGGCTCGCCGTTCCCGCCGCTGACCGGTGCCGACGGTCGGCGGCGCCCGGTGGCGCAGTGCAACAACGTCTACATCTTCCCGGCCATGGGCCTCGCGGTGGTGGCCAGCCGAGCGACCCGGGTCACCGACGCGATGATGCGCGCCGCCGCCCGCGCGCTCGGTGACGCCTCACCGGCGCTGGCCGATCCGGCCGCGCCGCTGCTACCGGCCTGGGAACGGCTGCCCGAGATCGCGTCCGACATCGCGCTGGCCGTGGCACGGCAGGCGGTTGCCGACGGGGTCGCGCCGGAGCGGGATGAGGACGCGCTGCGCGCGGCCATTCGGAACACCCGCTGGACGCCCGAATACCCGGACTACTCGACCGATTCCGCCGGGTCTCCCGCCTCGGCCGGCTGATCGGCCGCGCCGGCCGACCGTTCACCGTCTCGCTGTCCACCCCGGACATCCTGGCACCCCCGGCCGGCACGACACCGCGCGTGTGCTTCAACACCGCCGGTGCGCATCGGTTGCCATATCTCGTACGGTTGCCTTCATGCGAAGCCTGCGTGCGGTCGAGGAATGGCCGGTGGACAACGTGGCGGTGGCCGTGGTCGACGCCAAGGGAACGGTGCTGGGCGCGCATGGGTCTGGGGACCTGCCCTTCAAGCTGGCCTCGGTGACCAAGATGCTCACCGCGTACACCGTGCTGATCGCCGTGGAGGAGGGCGCGATCGAGTGGGACTACCCGGTGGGTCCGCCCGGGTCCACCCTGCGGCACCTGATCGCGCACGCCTCCGGCCTCTCGTATGACAAGCCCGAGGCGGTCGCCGAGCCGGGCAGGCGCCGGCTGTACTCGAACGCGGGCTACAACCTGATCGCCGAGACGATCGCGTCGGTGACCGGTATCTCGTTCACCGACTACGCACGGGAGGCGGTGTTCACCCCGCTGCACATGTACTCGACCGTGCTGGACGGCTCGGCCGCCGCGAGCGGCGTGTCCACCTGCTCCGACCTGACCAAGTTCGCGGCCGAGCTACAGGCGCCGACGCTGGTGTCCGAGGCGATGATGGCGGAGGCGACCACGGTTGCCTTCCCCGGGCTGTCCGGGGTGCTGCCCGGGCTGGGTTACCAGAAGAACAACGACTGGGGCCTCGGTTTCGAGCTGCGCGACCACAAGAGTCCACACTGGACCGGAGCGAACAGTTCGCCGCGCACGTTCGGCCATTTCGGCCAGTCCGGCACGTTTCTGTGGGTGGATCCCGACGCGGGGATGGCCTGCGTGGCGCTGACCGACCGGTCCTTCGGCGACTGGGCGAAGACCGCCTGGCCCGCCTTTACCGACGCCGTCCTCGCCGAACCCCGCTGATTCATCGAGCATCCGACTCGGCGGATGCTCGATGAATCAGCGGGACCAGCATCTGTTGGGCCACCTCGATTGTGTTGGGCAACCTGCCACTCGGAAAGTCCTTGAGGTTGTGGGTCACGATAACCCCCGCGCCGGCGACGAATGCCGGACGGTCACGTGCTGACGGGAGCCGGACACGCTCGCCGTGGTGATGCTTCATTTGGAGCGGTGATGTTTCATTTGGCGCGGTCGAATCCGGCTAGAGAAGTCGGAGGGCGGCGTTGTGTTCGGCGCGGCGGCGTTCCCGGTAATCGAGTAGGTCGCGTAGCAGAAATGTGCAGTCCTTACCGTCACCCTCATGAGTGACGTTGCCCTCGTCAACCAACTTGATCACGGTGGCGAGGCTGATCCCCAGTAGACCGGCGGCTTCCTGCGCGGTCACGGTTATCGTCCGCGGCGCGACGGTGACGGCCGACCCACGCCGCAATGCCTCGGTGACCAGCCCCAGCATCCGTAACAGCTCGGCCGGCAGATTGATCCGATCGGTGGGTTCGATGGCACTGAGGAAGTATCGTTGCGCGGGAAAGCCACGGCTGTCGGCTTCGTGCGCGGCCAGGAATTCGTCGATCTTGATCAGCTGTTCGACACAGCCCAGAAGGTAGATCTGCTGTTTCAACGGAGCGGCGTTCATGCCCCCCACCTCGCTCTCGGCGGTAAACGTAGCGTGTTTGGTTGCTTACGTCCAGCTGATGGCGATGTGGCCGTGGCTAGTCCGGATGATGTCGGTGTCTGGCGATACCGGAGCTGGCCAGTATCGACAGCCAGACCATCCATTTTGTACATCTGGTGAGCGGCCGGCCGGCCTGGCCTGACTGGCCGGCGAGGTCTCAGTCGACCTCGGGAACCGTCGGCCCGAGCAGGTCGTCGGCGTCCACGATGGTGTAGGCGTAGCCCTGCTCGGCCAGGAACCGCTGGCGGTGCGCGGCGTAGTCGGTGTCCACCGTGTCCCGGGACACCACCGTGTAGAAGTGCGCCTGCCGGCCGTCGCTCTTGGGCCGCAGCAGCCGGCCCAGCCGCTGCGCTTCCTCCTGGCGCGAACCGAACGTGCCGGAGGTCTGGATGGCCACGGACGCCTCGGGCAGGTCGATCGAGAAGTTGGCGACCTTCGACACCACCAGGATGGGCAGCTCGCCGCGCCGGAACGCGTCGAACAGTGCCACGCGCTCCTTCGTGGTCGTCGAGCCCTGCACCGTGGGTGCGTTGAGCTCTTTGCCCAGTTCCTCCAGCTGGTCCAGGTAGGCGGCGATCACCAGGGTCGGCTCGCCGCGGTGGCGGTTCAGGATCGCCCGCACAACCGGCAGCTTGGTGTGCGCGGTCGAGGCGATCCGGTACCGCTCCTCGGACTCCGCGGTGGCGTAGGTGAGCCGCTCGTGGTCGGTCATGGTGACCCGGACCTCGGTACACGCGGCCGGCGCGATCCAGCCCTGTGCCTCGATGTCCCGCCATGGCACGTCGAACCGCTTCGGCCCGATCAGCGAGAACACGTCACCCTCCCGGCCGTCCTCGCGCACCAGGGTGGCGGTCAGCCCGAGCCGGCGACGCGACTGTAGGTCGGCCGTCATCCGGAACACCGGCGCCGGCAGCAGGTGTACCTCGTCGTAGACGATCAGGCCCCAGTCCCGGGAGTCGAACAGCTCCAGGTGCCGGTATTCGCCCTTGCTCTTGCGAGTGATCACCTGGTAGGTGGCGATGGTGACCGGCCGGATCTCCTTGCGCTCGCCGGAGTATTCGCCGATCTCGTCCTCGGTCAGTGAGGTCCGCGCGATCAGTTCGCGCTTCCACTGCCGGCCGGCGACCGTGTTGGTGACCAGGATCAGCGTGGTGGCCTGGGCGTGGACCATGGCGGCGAGGCCGACCAGCGTCTTGCCGGCGCCGCAGGGCAGCACGACCACTCCGGAGCCGCCGGCCCAGAAGGTCTGCGCGGCCTGACGCTGGTAGTCGCGCAGCGCCCAGCCGTCCTCGGTCAGTTGCATCGCGTGATGCTCGCCGTCGACATAGCCGGCCAGATCCTCCGCCGGCCAGCCGACCTTGAGCAGCATCTGCTTGAGCCGGCCGCGCTCGCTGGGATGCACGACCACGGTGTCGTCGTCGACCCGGGCGCCCAGCATCGGGGCGATCTTCTTGTTGCGCAGCACCTCTTCCAGCACCGCGCGGTCGAGCGAGTTGAGCACCAGGCCATGCGCCGGGTTGTTGACCAGCTGCAGCCGACCGAACCGGGACATGGTGTCCACGACGTCGACGAGCAGCGGCTGCGGCACGGCGTACCGGGAGTAGCGCACCAGCGCGTCCACGACCTGCTCGGCGTCATGTCCGGCGGCCCGCGCGTTCCACAGCGCCAGCGGGGTCACCCGGTAGGTGTGCACATGCTCGGGCGCGCGCTCCAGCTCGGCGAACGGCGCGATGGCGTTGCGCGTTTCGTCGGCGAGCGGGTGGTCGACCTCAAGCAGCAGGGTCTTGTCAGACTGGACGATCAATGGGCCGTCGGGCACGGGTAAGCTCCTTGCTTTCGCGACCCCTCCAGTGTGCCAACGGCGACCACACGGCGGGTCGCGGGCGCGACCGGAGCGGGCGGAAACACGCGGATACCGGGCGGTCGCAAACGAGGCCGTCAAACCATGATATCGGTCACATCACGACCGGACACGGACCGTGATCTGGGCTACAGGCCGCGGACGACGACGCCTCCCCCGATTGCGTGAACTGGCCGGTTCGGCGCCGCGCTCGCCTCGACCGGGTGAAGCGGTCACGGAGCCGACAGGATCGATCGCGCCGCGTAGGCTGTCCGGCTCGCCGCCGGAGGTTTAACCCGACATGGCCCTTCGGTTCGATGGGCTGACACGGACCGTGGCATTCGATACCTTCTTTGAGCGCGAGTGGGGGGACATCGGAGCTGCCCGGCTACGACCGTCGCGGTGGAGGGGTGAAGCAGTGAGGGAGTGACCGCATGACTGGGTCCGAGGCGGGTGCCAGCGCGACACCCGTCGCTCCGGGCAGATCGGACACTTCCATCACCACAGCCGAACCAAGGTGTGTTAAGGGTGGCTGACAGCAAACGTCGGCGAGACGCCGACAAGCAGGACCTCGCTGGGCGCGGCAAGGACTCGTCGAACCCGGATTCCCCGACCCGGACCGACAAGAGCGCCGAAGCCCGGAAAGCGGCCGAAGCGAAGAAGCGCCGCCGGACCGGCCGCTGGCGGCCGTCGAACTGGCGGCTGCGCTGGAAACTGGCCATGGTGATGCTGATCCCGGCGATCACCGCGATCGCGCTGGGCGCCTTCCGGGTCCAGGACCAGGTGTCCAGCCTGCGCGCTTACCAGCAGGCCAACCAGAATTTGGCGCTCGCCGGCACGCTGTCCACCGTCGTCGACAACCTGCAGATCGAACGCGAGCAGGGCGCGCTGGTGACCGCCTCCAAGGGAGGCGTCGGCACGGCCGCGTTCGGGTCCGACACCAACAACGTCAACAGCGCGCTGACGCGGTTCAGGCAGCAGCTCGCGGCCGCCAAGGGACTGGATGGCGGCACGGCCAAG
The DNA here is from genome assembly GCA_036384655.1 of Pseudonocardiaceae bacterium. Lineage (GTDB taxonomy): Bacteria > Actinomycetota > Actinomycetes > Mycobacteriales > Pseudonocardiaceae > DASVLX01. Next base: position 27,038 of record DASVLX010000078.1, on the reverse strand, counting down.
GCCATGCAGAACGCCTCGACGGCACTCAACGGCCTGGCCAGCCTGCGCGGCGCGGTGACGAACAACCAGTCCCCCGAGATCGGGGTGATCAACCAGTATTCGTCGATCATCCAGACCCTGATCCACTCCGAGCAGTCAGCCACGCTCGGCGTCACCGACCAGCGGTTGTACGCCCAGGCGGTCGGACTGGACCAACTGCGGCTGGCCAAGGAGTCGTACTCGGTCGGCAACGCGTTGTTGCTGGTCGCGGCGCAGGAGAAGTCGTTCCCGCCGACCGGACTGGACAACTTCCAGGCCTCCCAGTCCCGGTATCAGGCCCTGTTCGACGAACTGACCAGCGACAACTCTGTCACCGGGGAGCAGATCTCGGGCCAGGCCACCAGCCTGCCGGCCGACCAGCGGTCCCAGCTCGCGCAGACCGCGATCTCGCAGGCCGAGCAGAACCAGCAGGTCGTGATCGACGTGACCGCGACCCAGAAGGCCGGTGACCAGACCACTGGGTCGCTGCGCACCCTGGAGCAGGGCACCTTCTCCCGGCTCGACTCGCTGACCGGCCAACTGGCCTCGCAGGCACGCACGGCGGCGATGCGGGACACCGGGATCATTCTCGGCGCGCTGCTGCTGGCCTTCATCATCACGCTGACCGTGGCCCGTTCGGTGCTGCGCGCGCTGCGCACCCTGCGGGCCGGCGCACTGAACATCGCGCGGAACCGGTTGCCGGAGAACGTGGAGCGCATCCTCGCGGATCCGGACCCGATCGCCGCGTCCAACACGGAAGTCGAGCCGGTGCCGGTGTTCAGCACCGACGAGATCGGCGAGGTGGCCAGGTCCTTCGACGTCGTGCACAGCCAGGCACTGCGGCTGGCCGCGCAACAGGCCGTGCTGCGCGACAACGTGAACGCGATCTTCGTCAACCTGTCCCGGCGCAGCCAGGTCCTGGTGGAACGGCAGCTCGGCCTGATCGACCGGCTGGAGCGCGACGAGCAGGACCCGGACCAGTTGGCGAACCTGTTCGAACTCGACCACCTCGCGACCCGGATGCGGCGCAACAGCGAGAGCCTGCTGGTGCTGTCCGGTACCGGCCTCGGCAAGCGGGTGAGTCGTCCGGTGCCGATCGGCGAACTGGTCGGTGCCGCGATCTCCGAGGTCGAGCACTACGCGCGGATCGAGGCCGGGCCCTCGCCGGACGTGCTGATCGCCGGCCGGGTCGTCAACGACCTGATCCATCTGGTCGCCGAGCTGTTGGACAACGCGACCACCTTCTCCGACCCGAAGACCAAGGTCAGCGTTCGGATCGCCGCCACCAAGGGACATGACCTGGCCATCCAGGTGACCGACCGCGGCGTGGGCATGACGGAGGACGATCTCCGGGCCGCCAACGACCAACTGGCCAACCCACCGGAGATCGACGTCAGCGTGACCCGGCGGATGGGCCTGTACGTGGTCGGCAAGCTGGCGCAGCGGCACGGCGTCAAGGTTCGGTTGCGCGCCAACGAGGATCTCGACGGCGGCACGGTGGCGCTGGTCGTGGTGCCGCCGGAGCTGTTGCAGTACGAGGGCGACGAGCAATCGTCGTCTTCGATGCTCGGTGGGCATGGGCCGTCCCGCCCGCACACCGCGGCCCCGGCCGGCGGCGGACCCGCGAGCGCGGCGGCCGGCATCGCCGGCGCCTTCGGGGTGGCCAACCGGAAGACGCGGGACGACCGTCCACAGAGCCAGTCCGGCACGTTGCCGCCGCTGAGCCCGTTGCCCGGAAATTCGTTGCCGGGAAATTCGTTGCCGGGAAATTCGTTGCCCGGCAACGACTTCGCGCCGACCGGCAGGTTCGGCGTCGATGAGTCGGCGCCCGCACTGACCTCGATGTCCGGCGGCAGCCTGTTCCAGGACCTGACGGAGACCGCGCTGCCCGACGAACAGTCGGCGATCGACGAGTCCGGTCGGCCCGGCGAGCCGGAGCCGGATGAGCCGGTCTCGCTGTGGCAGGCCCACACCGCCGTCGACGCGGAGCCGGTTCCGGAGCCCGGCGAGAACCCCGTCGAGGAGGAGACGTTCTCCGCCGACTTCCTCACCGGCACGAGTGGCCGGCTGAACGCGTCCGGCGATCTCGACGCGCCGACCGTGCGGCTGCCGATCTACGAGGCCGTGCTGTCCCAGTGGTTCCGTGCCGTGCCGGCCGGCGGACAGGACGCCGACCAGGCACCGGCCGCCGGCTCGCCGGCGTCGGAATCGGCGCGACCAACCGCCGAGGCGCCAGCGACCGAGGCGCCGGCGGATGAGTTCGCGGAGCAGCCGGCCAGCGCCGAACTCGGCGAGTACGCGCCGGCTACGAACAACGCGGCTACGAACAACGCGGCTACGGATCCGGTCGCGAGCAACGGCTTCCACAGCGGTGGCAGCGATGGCGGTTTCGGCGGCACATTCGACGAAGAGATCAACGGCGACACCGGCACCGGTATCGAAGACACCGCCGGCCAGAGCGACGCGAACCCGGCCGTCGGCATCGGCGAGAGCACCGAGTTCGGCCCCGAGTTCGATGAGATGGGCGAGGACACCCACCGGGCGATGCCCGCCGTCGGCGGCGGGTTCGGCGGGCTGCCCAGCCGGGTTCCCGGCAGGGCCGGCCGAGAGGTCGCGACCTGGGCGAACCATGCCGGCGACACCGCTGGTGATCAGGAGCCGCTGCTCGGCGCGGCCAGCGGTGGTCGGGGCAGTGACATTGGCAGTGACATTGGCGCTGACATTGGCGCTGACATTGGCGCCAGCACCGGCAACGGCTTCGGCCTGGGTGATGCCATGGCCAGCCTCGGAACCGAATACCGCGGCGCCGAGCGCCGCAACGCCCAGCGCGGCGCGGAACTCGACGCGTGGCGGGGTCCGGCCGACGAGGGCTGGCAGGCGGCGGAGTCCCTGCTGAACAACCAGGCCGGCGAGACCACCGGGGCCGGCCTGCCGAAGCGGGTGCCCCGGGCACATCTGGTGCCGGGGTCGATCTCCACCGCGCCGCAGCCGGCGGTGGTGGGGAACGAGCCGGCGACGCAGATCCAGCCGAGTCTGCCGTCCCGTTCCGCCGACGTGGTGCGCAGCCGGATGTCTAGTTTCCAACAGGGCTTGCGTCGTGGTCGTCATGCCTCAACGGAGGCATACTCTCGTGAGACGTCTCAGTCTTTGGTGCACCGTTCCGATGACGAGCAGGAGTGACAGGGCCTATGCAGCAGCCAGGCACATTCGGCTGGCTCATCACCGACTTCGTCCGCAGAGTCCCGGGCGTCGCCCACGCGGTCGTGGTCTCGGCCGATGGGCTCCTGCTGGCCGGGTCACAGGGCTTGCCGAGGGATCGAGCCGAGCAACTGTCCGCCGTGGCATCCGGGTTGGTCAGCCTCACCCAGGGAGCGGCGCGGTGCTTCGAGGCCGGCATGGTCAACCAGACCGTGGTGGAGATGGACCGTGGCTACCTGTTCCTGATGTCCATCAGTGACGGGTCATGCCTGGCCGTCCTGGCCGCGCCGAACTGCGACATCGGGCTGGTCGCCTACGAGATGACCCTGCTTGTCGAGCGGGTGGGCCAGCAGATGACACCGGAGCTACGGGCCCAGTTGCAGGGCGCGGTACGGCGATGAGTCGAGCCTGTCGACTTCGCCGCGACGCCGGGGCGCCAGAATGAATCCCGGTCGTGAAGGTTGGCAGGCACGACTCAAGGACCAACTCGCCCGGCAGGACTGGCCGGCCGGTTGGGACCGACGGTATGAGGACGGCGAACCACCGGACAACCCGGGGGAAAGGCGCGAGAACATGGCCAAGGACATGGCCGCTGACGAGTTCTACGAGCCGGCGGAATACGCGGTGCCGGACGTGCCGAACCGGTTCGACATCAGCGGCTATCGGAACGGGTTGTTCGGCGGGCACGGCGCCGACCTGTTCTGCCAGCCGGACATGCCGCCGGACGACCCGCCGCCGGTGACCTATGACCAGCCGACCTACGACCAGCAGCAGGCCTATGACTCGCCGTCCTACGGCCCGCAGGCGTACGAGGCCCAGCAGTACGAGCAGCAGTACGAGCCCCAGGCGTACGAACAGGATCAGTACGAACCCCAGCAGCCGCAATGGGTTGCCGTCGAGCCGGCCGCCCAGCACACGCACATGGAGCCGCCGCCGCCCGACCCGGTGACCGAGACTGGCTCGCTGGTCCGCCCCTACACCCGCACCGGCGGCCGTACCCGTCCGGACTATGACCTGGCGATCGAGGCACTGGTGTCCGCCAGCGACCGGGGCTGGGACCCGGACGCGGAGGAGAATCTGATGCCGGAGTACCGGTCGATCCGCGAGCTGTGCGTGGACAAGCCGTTGTCGGTGGCCGAGGTGGCCGCGTACCTGCGTCTCCCGCTCGGGGTGGTGCGGGTGCTGATCGGCGACATGGCCGGCATGGGGCTGCTGATGGTGCACGCAACCGGCGCGGTCGTCGGCGACCGGCCATCCATGGAATTCCTCGAAAGGGTACTCAGTGGTCTTCGCAGGCTCTAGCGCACGTGACGTGCCGGGCAGCCGGCACACCGCCACATCGGCGAAGATCGTGGTTGCCGGCGGATTCGGCGTCGGCAAGACAACCCTGGTCGGCTCGGTGTCCGAGATCATGCCGCTCACCACCGAAGCGCTCATGACCAAGGCCAGCGTCGGCCACGACGACCTGTCGGCCACCCCGGACAAGACCACCACCACGGTCGCGATGGACTTCGGCCGGCTGTCGCTGGAATCCGACCTGATCCTCTACCTGTTCGGCACGCCGGGACAGCACCGGTTCTGGTTCATGTGGGACGACCTGGTGCGCGGTGCGATCGGCGCGGTCGTGTTGGTGGACACCCGCCGGCTGGCCGACGCGTTCGCCGCCATCGACTTCTTTGAGGACCGCCGGCTGCCCTATGTCGTGGCGATCAACCGGTTCGACGGTTATCTGCACCACCGCATCGAAGACGTGCGCGAGGCGCTCACCGTGGACGAGAGCGTGCCGATCGTGGCCTGCGACGCCCGCGATCGGCTGTCCACCAAGCAGGTCCTGATCACCCTGGTCGAGCACGCCATGCGGGTGCAGCGGTTGCCGCTGCCGGTCCGCTAGCCGGGTCCGGCAGCCAGTCGGCGATTCCGTCAGAGTTCCGTGATTGTCGCCGTGCCCGCCGGTGTCCCGCGCGCTTCCGGCCTTGGCGTGACCAGGGATCCCTGGCCTGAACACACTGACGACCCGAAACACCCTCGCAACGTGGCGCATGCGCTGATCGGAGGATGGCAGTATCTCAGTCGCAAGGGCCAGAAATCCGCTGCCGGAGCGCTGGCGGCTGCTGCGACGGTCGTTGTGAGTCCACCCGGTGCACCACCATTCACACCACCAAATCCGTGACAGTGCCGACTCGACGCGCAGGTCAGTTACCGCGGTGCGGATGTGCGGAATCCGGAAACGGGCAGGGGGAGCGGAGGGCGGCGATCACGGTGGTGGGGTCGGTGCCGCAGACAAAGGCCAGCGACGCGATCGCGGCCGAGGAGAGTTCCACGTACACGGGCCAGCTGGGGTGTTTGTTCACGGTGTGACGCAGCCAGGCGCGGGCCCAGCGGCGCGCCGGAGCGAGGATCGGCCGTTGCTCGACGGCCAGCTCGCGGAGGTCGATGGTGACGCCGTCGGCGGGTCTGGGGCCGTCGCCGGCGCGCCAACCACTGACGCGGTCGCAGACCGGAGCGATCAGGTCCTGGGGGCGAACGAGCAGTGTCTCGGCGAGCTGGAATAACCGGCCCACCGGCATTTCCCTGCTGCCGTATTCGTACGTTGCCAGCGTCTGCATCCCGATGTCGAGCTCACCGACGCTGACCATCTGTAAGCGGGTCCAACCGCGGGCTTCACGTAACCGGCGTAACCGGGCACCCAACAGGCGTACGAACACGACACGGCGAGCTTGGCGGCGGCGGTCATCCTCGTAGTCGATGTCCATGTGAGGTCTCCGGGCTCAGATGAGACGGTCGGAACAGAACCGGGCGGACTTTCCGACCGTATCGGAGCTCGGACCCGAACAGGGGTGTTTTCGTCAGTTTGACAGCGTTGAACGTTGTCGATCTATGTCGCGTTAACCTTCGTCGCCCTCGCCGTCCGCGACCTCCACGCGGGTGATGCGGTGCAGCGGGAAACGGCGGACCTCATCGCTGCCGCGATCACGGCCCTCCAGCATGCCGCCACCCACCCGGAGAGGCATCACGAACCGCTCGGTGGCGATCCCGTGCGAGTCCACGAAACTCAGCCACACCGCGTGTCCGGCGCGCACCGCGTCACGCAGTACCGGTAACGGGCTGCCGGCCCCGCCCGGGAATCCGGCGACCCGCCCTCGGTGGTTCGCCGCCGCTTCATCACCGACCCGGAGCTGGCGCACCACGGCGGCCAGCCGCTCCGGACTGGGCACCGGCGGCAGACCGACCCGGCGGTCCTGGCGGGCCCTCGGGGCGATCCGCCGACCGGCCGGCCGGACGTCCAGCACCCGTCCGTCGGTGCCCTCCGCGACCGGGGTGAACCCGGAGCCGCGCAACTCCTCCAGCACGTCGATCAGCGGGACGGGCGAGACCAGGACCGTCGGCGCGATCTTGCGCAGTTCCAGCCTGGCGGCGGCCGCATTCGCCAGCACCTCGGCCAGCAGCACCTCATCGTCGCAGCGCAGGAACGACGCGGCCGCGCCGCCGCGCAGCCGGCCGTGCCGCCGGGCCACGTCGTCGATCAGGTACGACAGCGACTGCGGCACCGGTGTGCTGGACCGGGTGCGGAATAGTTCGTGCAGGTCGAGTGCGGACCGGCCGGCGTCCAGGGCGCGCCGCACCGACGCCTCGCTGACCCGGTACACGGTCGCGGCACCGGCCGACTCGACGTCCGCGACCAGCCCCAGCTCGGTGGACAGCCAGCGCTCCAACGGACCGGGCGCGATGACCGTCAGGTCCGCCTGCACCAGCACATGGTCCACCGGTTCGGGCAGCGCGGCGGCCAGCTGCTTGGCCGCGGCCTGTGGGCCCTCGGTCAGCAGTGCCCGCCCGGCCGGGGTCAGCGCACCCATCGCCAGCACACCGATCGAGGTGCCCTCGCGCAGCGTCCAACGCACCAGATCGTCGCGCAGCCGGCCACCCCGGCGCGGCGCCCGCCAGCCGAGCAGGGCGATCAACGCGGCCGGCCGGTCGGCCGGCTCGTCGATCGCCATACCGTCGGGCAGCTCGGCCACCGTGCGCAGGATCCAGTGCCGGTCCCGGGCCGCCATCGGATGCTGGAGCTCCGCGGACAGCGGCGAGAGCAGCCGCTCCCTGTCGTCGCGGCCGCCGGCCAGGCCTGGCAGCCGGGGGAGATCGAGCCAGGCGGCGACAAGGGTCGCCCAGCGGTGCTCGGTGCCGGCGGCAAGCCAGTCGTCGGCGAGCGTGGTGGGCACCCACTCCGGTGTGCTCGACTCGCTGTCACCGATCAGGTTGGCACCCGAGACCAGCTCGACGAGCAGCGTGGCGCGCCGTTCGTCGACGTCCAGTTGGCGGGACAGCTTCCGCAGCTCCCGCACGCCGAGCCCGCCGGAACGCAGTACCGGCGGCGGTTCCTCGGACCACAGGTTCAGCATCGACTCGGCATGCCTGACCAGTTCGGCGCCCTCGCCGGCGCCGGCCGCGGCCACCGCCGACTCGTCCCGGGGCACGGTCGGCAGCTTCGGCTCGGTGGCCACCACCCTGCCCAGCGGCCGCTCGCCGCGCAGCGCCAGGCCGACCTGCCTGGGCAGTTCCACCGTGTCGGTGTCGTGCCGGACCAACAGCCCGAGGCCGAGCAGCTTGCGCACCGGCGAGTTGCGGGCGGAGTCGCTGGCACCGACCGGAAGCGGCGCGGCCTCCCGGGTGCGGCCGATCGGTGACCCGGCGGCCAGCCGGTTGAGCATCCGGCGTTCGTCCTCGCCGAGCCGGCGCAGCAACGCGGCCACGTCCTTGCCGTCCAGATCGTGGGACGGCGTGCCGAGTCCGGCGGGATACGGACCGATCACCTCGCGGGCGGTCGGCACCAGGGACAGGCCGTCCTCCGTGCTGTCCCACACGATCGCCAGCCCGCGCAGCCGGTCGATCGCCTCGGCCGCGCGCACCTCCGGCACATCGGGGCCGAGCAGCGCGCACAGCGCGGCCATCGACGCCGGCCGGACGTCCGCATCGGCCACGACCAGGGCTTCCAGCATGGTCAGGGTGAATCTGTCCAGTTCCTCGCAGACACGGGCTACCGACGCCCAGGTGCCCGCCCGGGTGGCCAGCACGGTGCTGTCGGCGGGCGCGGGCGTGGCGAGATCGGGCCGGGCATGCAGCAGCGCCGCCAGCGATTTGTCATCTCGCTGCCGCAACCAGTCCGCGAGTGAAGTGGCAGACATCGTTACCACGGTAGTCACCAACGTGTGCCATGCGTGCGGCACACTAATCTTGTAGCAGGCTGTGGAGTGCAAGGAGGCATCGTGGCCAAAGGCAAGCCAGAGGCGAGGATCCAAGGGATCGATCCGACCTGGCCTGGCGGTGCGGGTGACCACGACCACCCCGTCAGTGAGGTGGCGGCCGATCGCCAGGGATCGCTGTCCCCGTTCGGCGAAGAGACATTCCCCGTTCCCGCGGAAAAACTGCCCTATACGCACCCGGTGACGGTCATCAACAAGTAGCCGCCATGACCTGCGGCGGAGCTCGCCGCGGTGAAGGATGACGGTCGCACGTCACCATCGGCCCGCACTGTCGATCAATACGAAATCAACCTTGAGGAGTGCTATGTCTGTGCCTGGCCCGGGCTATTCGATCACTGTCCGGGTGGAGGCACCACCCGCGGCGAGTTCCGCCGGTGACCTCGCGTCGACCGTCGGCAAGATCGGTGGTGTGGTGACCGCGTTCGACGTGGTGGAGTCCCACGTCGATCGCATCGTGGTGGACATCACCTGCAACGCGGTTTCTGGCGACCATGCCAACGAGATCACCTCGGCGCTCGCCGATCAGCCGGGCGTGGTAGTCCGCAAGGTCTCCGACCGCACCTTCCTGATGCACCTCGGCGGCAAGATCGAGGTCACGCCGAAGATCCCGCTGCGCAACCGCGACGATCTGTCCCGGGCGTACACGCCGGGCGTGGCACGGGTCTGCCAGGCGATCGCGGCCAACCCGGACGACGCCCGCCGGCTGACCATCAAGCGCAACACCGTCGCCGTTGTCACCGACGGTTCGGCCGTGCTCGGCCTGGGCAACATCGGCCCGGCCGCGGCGCTGCCCGTCATGGAGGGCAAGGCCGCTCTGTTCAAGCAGTTCTCCGGGGTCAACGCGTGGCCGGTGTGCCTGGACACCCAGGACACCGAGGAGATCATCCGCGCCGTGGAGCTGATCGCCCCGGTCTACGCGGGCATCAACCTGGAGGACATCGCCGCGCCGCGCTGCTTCGAGATCGAGGCGCGGTTGCGCGAGAAGCTGGACATCCCGGTGTTCCACGATGACCAGCACGGCACCGCGATCGTCGTGGTCGCCGCGCTGCGCAACGCGCTCCGGGTGGTGGGCAAGGACATCCGGGACTGCCGGATCGTGGTGTGCGGGGTCGGCGCCGCCGGCTCGGCGATCATCCGGCTGCTGCTGCTCAAGCAGCCCGCCGACATTCTTCCGGTGGACATCAAGGGAATCGTGCACCGTGGCCGGCAGGGCATGGACGCCAACATGCGGTGGCTGTCCGAGCGCACCAACGAGAATCAGATGACCGGCAGCCTGCACGACGCGCTGGTGGGCGCGGACGTGTTCATCGGGGTCTCGGCGCCGAATCTGTTCGGCGCCGAGCAGGTCGCCACCATGAACACCGATCCGGTGGTGTTCGCGCTGGCCAACCCGGACCCGGAGATCGACCCGCTGGCCGCCCACGAGCACGCCGCCGTGGTGGCGACCGGTCGCAGCGACTACCCGAACCAGATCAACAACGTGCTGGCGTTCCCCGGCGTGTTCCGTGGGCTGCTGGACGCCCGGGCGCACCGGATCACCGACACCATGTTGTTGGCCGCCTCGGACGCGGTCGCGGACATCGTGGACGACGAGAAGCTCAACTCGTCGTTCATCGTGCCCAGCGTGTTCGACGCCCGGGTCGCGCCGGCCGTCGCGGAGGCGGTCAAGCGGGCGGCCGAGGCGGACCGCTCGTCGGGCCTGCCCGCGTAGCTCCGCCACGGGCATCCGGCTCCGCGTCGGCCTAGGGTTTCCCATGTGGGCGAACTGAGCCATGTGGACTCCTCGGGCGCGGCCCGGATGGTCGACGTGTCCGAGAAGGCGGTGACCACGCGCACCGCCGTCGCGACCGGTGTGTTTCGTACGACGGCCGAGGTGATCGGGCTGCTGCGAGCCGACAACCTGCCCAAGGGTGACGCCCTGGCGACCGCCCGGATCGCCGGGATCATGGCGGCCAAGCACACCCCGGACCTGGTGCCGTTGTGCCATCCGATCGCGATCACCGCGGTGCGCGTCGACCTCGCGCTCGGCGAGGACGAGGTGCGGATCACCACCACCGTGCGCACCGCCGACCGCACCGGCGTGGAGATGGAGGCGCTGACCGCGGTGGCAGGCGCCGGACTCGCGCTCCACGACATGGTCAAGGCCGTCGATCCGGCCGCGGTGCTGGATGCCGTGCGCGTGGAGAGCAAGGATGGCGGGAAGACCGGCAGGTGGACGCGCCCGGGGGACCGATGAGGACGGTGCACCGATGAGCGAATCGACCAGCGAATCGACCAGCGAATCGACCAGGACCGCGCGGGTCGTCACGGCGTCCCAGCGGGCCGCGGCGGGCGTCTACCCCGACCGGGGTGGCCCGATCATCGTGGACTGGCTGCGTGATCGGGGCTATGACGTTCCGCCGGCGACCGTGGTGCCGGACGGCGATCCGGTGGCGGCGGCACTGGCCGAGGCCACCAGGGCCGGGGTTGACCTGGTGATCACCACCGGCGGTACCGGGATCAGCCCGACCGACCGCACCCCGGAGGCCACCCGGCCGGCCCTGGACTACGAGATTCCGGGGCTGGCGGAGGCGATCCGCGCGGCCGGCGCGCCGAGGGTACCGACCGCCGTGCTGTCGCGAGGCGTGGCCGGCGTGGTCGGACACACCCTCGTCGTGAACCTGCCCGGCTCGACCGGTGGGGTCCGGGACGGGCTGGCCGTGCTCGGCGAGGTGCTGGACCACGCGGTGGACCAGATCGAGGGCCGCGACCATGGTCACGACCAGCATGGTCACGACCATCAGGGCAACGGCGAACAGGGTCACGAGCACCACGATGGTCTCGGCAACGACCACGCGGCCGCGGAACCGCCCGTGGGAGGTCCGCCGGCCCGGGTGCTTCGCGCGCTGGTCACCGAGGAGCCGCTGTCCGTGGACGAGCTCGCCGCGCTGGTCGGCGATCCCGCCGCCGGAGCGGTGGTGACCTTCGCCGGCGTGGCACGGGACCACGACCATGGCCGGTCCGTGCGGGAGCTGGAGTACGTCGGTCATCCCAGCGCCGGGGACGTGATCACCGAGGTGGCGGCCGATTTCGCCAAACGGGCGGAGGGGGTCCGCGCGCTGGCGGTCAGCCACCGGCTCGGCACCCTGGCCATCGGTGATGTGGCGCTCGCCGTGGCGGTGGCGGCCGACCATCGTCAAGCCGCCTTCGAGGTGTGCTCGGACCTGGTCGACGAGGTGAAGCGCCGGCTTCCGGTGTGGAAGCGGCAGACCTTCACCGACGGCACCGACGAGTGGGTCAACTGCCCTTAGCGGTCAACCATCGACCGCACCGGCACGGCAACCACCGTTGAGCTGGCCACTGTTGAGATGTGGAACCTGTGGAAAGCGGGGACCCCGCCGCATCGGGGTTACGACGGGGTCCCCAGAACCCATCCGGCATGACGCCGGCCGGGATCAGAGGGCCAGCTTCTGACCCACGTAGATGTGATTCGGGTTGGACACCGCGCCCTTGTTCTTGGCCCACAGCGCCCGCCAGCCACCGGAGACGTGCTGCTTGCTCGCGATCTTCGAGAGCGTGTCGCCCCGCTGCACGGTGTACGAGCCACCGGTGCTCGCCGACGTGGTGGTCGGGGTGGTGGCCTTCTTGGTGGTGGTGGTGCTCTTCTTGGCCGAGCTGCTGCTCTTGCTGCTGCTCGAACCACCAGTGTTGGTGCCGCTGTAGCTGGCGGTGCTGCCGGCCTTCTTGCCGCAGACCGGCCACGCGCCGATGCCCTGGCCAGCCAGAACCTTCTCGGCCACGGTGATCTGCGCGGAGCGCGAGGCCTGATTGGCAGACGACGCGTACTGCCCGCCGCCATACGCGAGCCAGGTGCTCTCGGTGAACTGCAGACCACCGTAGAACCCGTTGCCGGTGTTGGCCGCCCAGTTGCCACTGCTTTCGCACTGGGCGATTGCGTCCCAGTTGACCGTGCTGGCGTTGGCTGGTGCGGCCGCAATCGCCATCGGAGCGCCGACAATGGCGCCCGCGAGGGCGACCTTGGCAATGCCGCGCACGATTCGGGACTGCTTGCGGTGCTTGCCTCGGTTGAGAGCCATTTGCATACCAGTCCTGCCCGCCTACTGCGACGCACTGGGCGAGGGCCAGTGGCCCACCGGTGTCGGTCTCGAGTGACCGGTCGTGTCTCGGCCGTTACGGCCGGGACCATCCCAGCGGTCCCTGTCCAACAGGCTTTCTTCCACTCGGGGTCGGGGCTTCCCAGGCGTCCGGTGGACAGGGTTAGGCGACGACCGCCTGGGGGTTGGTCGGTTCGGGGCCGACCGAGAAGCGACCGTACGTAACCAAATTCGTGATCGGAAACGTTACAGGATGTGTTGCTCGTCACTGTAACGTTTGGCGTCCTGGAGCGATTGTGGTCGTCACGCCTGTTCAGGGGGTCGTTACCAAGCCGTTTCCATTCCGAGATCGATCACCCTCGGTGGTCCAGAAATTGAGTGCTTGGTCACCTCAGGGCAACCTTTTCAAACCCTCAAATTGGTTTCGGAGGGTGATAACCCCATGACAATGGGCTATTCGCGGCTATCCGCCGGCGAATGGCGGAAGCACGTCGAGTTCGGCTCCGGCAGGAACGGCTGCCCCGGAATCGTGTACAACGACTGCGTTGAGTAGCAGGCTGCACACGGTCAGAACGGTGGCCAATCTCTCGCCGTGCCGGTCGCGCAGCATCGCCAACACGTCCTGGACGCTGGCCTGGCGGCCGATTTCGACGTCCTCCTCGGCAACTCCGGCGGCCGAGCGGGCGGCCGCGAAATACCGCACCCGTACCACCGTGCTGCCGTTCTCCCGCTCGGTGTCTTCCTCAATACCGGTGCCGATAACGGCATTGCCGGTGCTGGCTTCGCTGCCCATCCGCCCGTCCACGCTCGCGTTCTGCCTGGCCTGCGTCTTGTTTTCCCCGTTCGGCGCGGTCCTAACCGCCAATGGCACTCATCGGCCGGATTGGCTGGGCGAAACCCGACGCGTTGATCTGGTGCCCGGCGAGCTTGCCCCACATGCCGGTCCGCCAGGACTCCGCCACCTCTTCGTCCTCGGCGCCGGAACGGAGCAGCCCACGCAGGTCGGTCTCGTTCTGGCTGAACAGGCAGGTGCGCATCTGGCCGTCCGCGGTCAGCCGGGTCCGGTCACACGCGGCGCAGAACGGCCTGGTCACGGAGGCGATCACGCCCACCTCGGCCGGTCCACCGTCGACCTGCCAACGCTCGGCGGGGGCCGAACCACGCCTGGCCGGACTCGGGGTCAGCCGGAACTCGGCCCGCAACCGGTCCAGGATCTCCGTGGCGGTGATCATGGTGTCCCGGCTCCACCCGTGCTGCGGGTCCAGCGGCATCTGCTCGATGAAACGCAGCTGATAGCCGTGGTCCAGGCAGTAGCGCAGCAACTCGGGTGCCTCGTCGTCGTTGATGCCGCGCAGCAGCACGGCATTGACCTTGACCGGGTCCAGCCCGGCGGCCGCGGCCGCGTCGAGTCCGGCGAGCACGTCGTCGAGCCGGTCGCGCCGGGTGATCCGGCGGAACCGATCCGGACGCAGGGTGTCCAGCGAGACATTGATCCGGTCGAGGCCGGCCTCGGCGAGCTCGCCGGCCCGGGCCGCGAGACTGATCCCGTTGGTGGTCATGGAGATTCGCGGTCGCGGGTCCAGCTCCGCGACCGCCGCGATGATCTCCGTCAGCCCTCGGCGCAACAGCGGCTCGCCGCCGGTGAAGCGGATCTGGGTGATCCCCAACCTCAGCACCGCGACGCGCACCAGGCGGACGATCTCGTCGTCGGTGAGCAGGTCCGGGCGGGGCAGCCATTCCAGGCCCTCGGCCGGCATGCAGTACATGCAGCGCAGGTTGCACCGATCGGTCACGGACACCCGCAGATCGGTCGCGATCCTGCCGAAGGTGTCCAGCAGGGCGGGCGAGTCGGGGCGCGGTTCGGCCGGCGCGACAACGCTGTCCGCCACTGCTGGGAGACCGAGAAAGATCGTGGTCGCCGTCACATCATCGAGCCTAACCGTCGGTGGTGAGGACAGGCTAACCTCGCCGTCCGCGTCTCCGGCGGTATGACGACCGGCGCTCCGCGTCTGCGTTATATATGGCGCGGTTCGTCCGCGAACAAGAAGTTGACTGGTTCGCCACGGGCACGGCGCCGAGGCGCGGGTGTCGGGGCAGGACACGGCTATCATTTTCCCATGAGCAAGCGGCTTACGAGATAAGCCTCTTAGTATGGAAGTCAAGTCCTACAAGAGGTGACAGTCATGTCGAACCCCAGCAGCGAGCAGTCCGTGTCGAAGGACGCCCTTGACCGGTTCTCCGCCCTCGGCCGCGAACTCAGCTCCGTGATCTCCGGCCTGCACAGCAAGATCGCCGAGCGGGTCGGTCTGTCAGCGACCGATCACAAGTGCCTGGATCTCGCGCTGCGCGCGGAACAGCCGTTGACCGCCGGCCAGATCGCCGAGCAGTCCGGGCTGTCCACCGGCGCGGTGACCGGGGTGATCGATCGGCTGGAGCGCGCGGGGTTCGTGCGCCGGGTCCGGGACCCGCATGACCGGCGCAAGGTGCTGGTGGAGGTCTCGCAGAACAGCCTGGGCCGCTACGGGGACGCCTACGACGGCCTGACCGAGGGGCTCAAGCAGGTGATGGCCGGCTACACGCCGGACGAACTGGCCGTTGTCGAGCGGTATCTGACGGAGCTCATCGCGGCGCTGACGAGGCACAAGGACAGGCTGGCGGCCGATCGGACGCGGTGACTGCGGCAGCCGGCGGAACGATCTGTTTCGTCTGTGTAAACGCCGTATCGCAAGCGTGAATCAGATGTTCTTGGACTAGTTAAGCCGCATCTGCGGAGTTATCGTCCGTCCCGTGCCTCAGTTCCGTTTCTCTGAAGTGGCGAGGCTGCTCGCGGTCAGCGATGACACCGTGCGGCGTTGGGTGGACAGCGGTCTGCTGCACTCCGGCGTCGACAGCGCGGGCCGGAAGGTCATCGACGGTGCCGAACTAGCGCAGTTCGCCAAGGCTCAGGCAGTAGATATCGCCGATCCGTCCGACGTGTCCCGTTCCGCCCGGAACCGGTTCGTCGGCCTGGTCACCGAGATCATCACCGACAGGGTGATGGCTCAGGTGGAGTTGCAGTGTGGACCGCACAGAGTGGTGTCGTTGATCAGCAGTGAGGCCGTCCGCGATCTCGGACTCGAGGTCGGGTCGTTGGCGGTCGCGGTGATCAAGTCAACGAATGTGGTTATCGAAACCCCCGGGAAGTAGGCCATGAGAACAAGACGTCACGCTCTGCTCGCCGCCATCGTGTTGCCGGCGGTACTGGCCATTGGTGCGTTGGCAGGTTGCTCGTCCGGCACGTCAGGCGGTGCCGGCAGCACCACGAGTACGACCACGTCACCGGGCACCGCACATGTGCTCTACGCGGCCTCGCTGACCAATCTCATGGAGAAGGATCTCGGACCGGCGTTCGAGAAGTCCACCGGCGGCACGTTCAACGGCAAGGCGGCCGGCTCCACGGCACTGGTCAATGACATCAAGGCGAAGACCACCGTCGCGGACGTGTTCATCAGCGCCAGCACTAGCGCCAACGACGGCCTGATGGGCGCCAGCAACGGTAACTACGAGTCCTGGTACGCCAGCTTCGCCACCTCTCCCCTGGTGCTCGGCTACGACCCGAACAGCAAGTTCGCCGCCGATCTGAAGAGCAAGCCGTGGAACGAGGTCGTCACCGAGCCGGGCTTCCGGCTGGGCAGCACCGACCCGAAGCTGGATCCGAAGGGCAAGCTGGGCGCTCAGGCGATCAGCGAGGCCAACCTGCCGGCGAACGTCGCGACCGTGTTCCCCGAGGAGCAGCTGGTCGGGCGGTTGCAGGCTGGTCAGCTGGACGCCGGGTTCTTCTACTCCAGCGAGGCGGCCGAGGCCAACATCCCCACCGTCACCCTGGGCACGATCAAGCTCTCCGCGACCTACACGGTGACCGTCCTGAACAACGCCCAGAACAAGCCGGCCGCGATCGCCTTCGTGCAGGAGCTGCTCGGCCCGGACGGCCAGGCACTGCTCAAGAAGCACGGCTACACGCTTCTTCCGATCAAGGTCACCGGCGACACGAGCGCCGTTCCCACCGAGCTGCATACCGTGCTGGGCGTGAAGTAGCGCCCCCGACATCCCTCGCATCGCGGTCCGAAATGACGTTGTGAAATGACCGGCGCGACATGACAGCAGCGATCACCCGGGGTTGGCGCACGCCGTTGCCCTGGCTGGGCGGCCTGCTGCTGCTCTACCTGCTGATCCCGCTGGTCGCCTTCGTCGTTCGGCTGCCGACCATTCCGCGGGCCGAGATGGCCGCGCCGGGTGTGATGGACGCGCTGGTGGTGTCGCTGGTAACAGCCACCATCAGCGCGGCCATCGTCACCGTGCTGGGCGTGCCACTGGGCTATGTGCTGGCCCAAAGCCACGGCCGGATCGCCTCGGTGCTCGGCGCGCTACTCCAGATACCCCTGGCACTGCCGCCACTGATCAGCGGCCTGCTGCTGATCTACTTGGTCGGTCCGTACTCGCCGATCGGGGAACTGTCCGGCCAGAACCTGACCGACAATCTGATCGGCATCGTGATCGCCCAGACGTTCGTCGCGGCGCCGTTCCTGATCGTCTCGGCTCGGTCCGCGTTCGACGCGGTCGATCCGGCGCTCGCCGAGGTCGCCGCCACGCTCGGTCATGGGCCGTGGTCCCGGGCGCTGCGGGTGGCGCTGCCCTGCGCGATGAGTGGCATCCGCGCCGGGATGTTGCTCGCCTGGCTGCGTGCGTTCGGCGAGTTTGGTGCCACCGTCGTGCTGGCCTACCACCCGTATTCGCTGCCCGTGTTCGTCTACGTGCAGTTCAGCGGCTCCGGATTGAACTCAACCACGATCCCGGTCGGGGTAACCATGCTCGCCGCCCTGGTGATCTTGCTGCTCGCCGAGGTCCGCTTCCCCTGGCCCGTCCGGCGCCGCAGGCAAACCGTGCTGCCCGCGCCGCGCCGGCCCGAGTCGAGTACCAGCCCCCGGCTCGATTTCCAGCTGCGGGCCCGGCTCGGCGGATTCCGGGTGGACGTCGGGCATGCCGGCCGTGGACGGCATCTGGCCATCCTCGGGTCGTCCGGCTCCGGCAAGACGGCCACGCTGCGGCTGCTGGCCGGGCTGCTGCGCCCGGAGTCCGGGCAGATCCTGCTGGACGAGGTGGACATCAGCAGGACTCCCGTCGAGCAGCGCGGGATCGGCTATCTGCCCCAGGATTCGACGCTGTTGCCACGTATGTCGGTGTGGCGGCAGATCAACTTCGGGGTGGGCGCCGATCCGGCGGTGGGCGCGTACTGGCTGGCGAAGCTCCAGTTGGAGGAGTTGGCCGACCGGCGCCCCAACCAGCTCTCCGGTGGCCAGAAGCGCCGGGTCGCGCTGGCTCGCGCGCTGGTGCGGCAGCCGCGCCTGGTGCTGCTGGACGAGCCCTTCACCGGGCTCGACGCGCCGGTGCGGGACGAGCTGCGGCGGGTGCTGCGCCGGCTGCAGCGGGACACCGCGATGACCACCGTGCTGGTCACCCATGATCCGGAGGAGGCCGCGCTGCTCGCCGACGAGATCATCGTGCTGGTCGACGGGCGGGTGGTGCAGGCCGGCAGGACCCAGGAGGTGTTCAGCCACCCCGCCACGCCCATGGCGGCCAGGCTGCTCGGGGTCCGCAACCTGGGTGAGGGCGTGATCGAGGCCGGCGGCCTGCTGCGGGCGGGGGCGATGCGCATCGAGACCGCCACGCCGGACCGGGTGGGCCACCGGGTGAGCTGGTGCGTGCGGCCCGAGGACGTGCGACTGCTCCCGGCGGGCACCGACCACATGGGCCATCCCGGCACCGTGATCGACGTGGTGCAACTCGGCCCGGTCGCCGAGCTCGAGGTGAGCCTGGCCGGCGGTGGGGAGCTGACCGCGAGCGTGCCGGCGGCGGGCGCGCCCGCTCTGGGCACCGCGTGCCGGGTGCTGGTGCCGCCCACCGCGATCACCGTCTGGGACGATCATTCGTAACGAACCCGGTGGCCGTGGCCGTTTGGCCCGCCTGTTTGTTCGCGCTGCTCACGGTCGGCTTATCGTCGTGGGTGTGGACAGGGAGGGGACATCGGCGGCGGCTGAGCCGGGCGGGCCGGAGGAATCGGCCACCTGGGTCGTCGGGGACGTGCACGGGCACCGGGACGAGATGGTGGACGCGTTGCGCGCCGCCGGTCTCGTCGACGCCAACGAGGCGTGGTGCGGTGGTACCGCCCGGCTGTGGTTCCTCGGTGACTTCTTCGATCGCGGTCCGGACGGCGCCGGCGTCGTCGACGTGGTGATGCGGCTGGTCGACCAGGCCGAGGAGGCCCGCGGCGAGGTGCGCGCGCTACTGGGCAACCACGAGATCCTGGCGTTGGGCGTGCACCGGTTCGGTGCCACCGAGGTGCCGTCCGGGATGGGGAAACGCAGCTTCCAGCGGAGCTGGGAGATCAACGGAGGTCAGCCGGCCGACCAGGACGCACTGTCCGACGCCCAGGTCAAGTGGCTGGCCGAACTGCCGGTGCTGGCGCATGCCGGCGACCAGGTGCTGATGCATTCGGACACCATCGAGTACTTCCGCTGGGGGCGGACCGAGGACGAGATCAACTCCGCCGTGCGCGAGTTGCTGGCCGGTGACGACATCGTCGAATGGTGGGAATGCTGGCGGCGGATGACCACCCGCTACGCGTTCCGCGGGCCGTTCGGCGCGCAGGTCGCGGACGAGGTGCTGCGCCAGCTCGGCGGCCGGCGCATCGTGCACGGGCACAGCCTGATCCCGGAGCAGCTGGGCATCCACCCGGAGGATGTCGAGGGGCCGTACCTGTATGCGGGCGGCATGGCGCTCAACGTCGACGGTGGCCTGTTCCTTGGCGGCCCCTGCCTGGTCGTTCGGCTGCCCTGGAGTCCCGACGAGGAGGACGCCTCCCCGGACGACACGGCCGAGGACGACACGGCCGAGGACGACACGGCCGAGACCGGTGCCACCGGCGAATCCGGCGGCGACGAGGCACCCTGACCGGTCAACCGGCGCTGCGGCGTGGCTCGACTTCGCCGCCGATCCGGGTGACTATGGTGTGCGCCACACCGTCGCCACACCGTCGTTCCGTCGGAGGTCGTCATGCCGTCCGCGCCCAGCCGGACATCCACCGCCACCCCCGCCCCGGTGATTCCCGCCGTGCCGAGTTATGCCTCCGGCACCTCCACCGTGCCGCTGCTGGGGGACACCATCGGCGCCAACTTCGACCGCACGGTGGCCAGGTTCGGTGCTCGCGAGGCGCTGGTGGACTGCGCCGACGGACGTCACTGGACGTACCGCGAGCTGGCCGCCGAGGTCGACTCGGTCGCGCTCGGCCTGACCGAGCTGGGTGTGCGGAAGGGCGACCGGGTGGGGATCTGGGCGCCCAACCGCGCCGAATGGCTGTTCGTCCAGTACGCGACGGCGAAGATCGGCGCCATCCTCGTCAACATCAATCCGTCATACCGGGTCAGCGAGCTGGGCTATGTGCTGCGGCAGTCGGGCGTGCGCACGTTGATCTCCGCCATCGAGTTCAAGACCTCCCGGTACGCCGAGATGATCGAGCAGGTCCGGCCCAACTGCCCGGATCTGGTCAACGTGGTGCTGTTGGACACCGAGTCGTGGGCCGACCTGGTGGCCCGCGGCGGCAGCGCGGACCGCGACCGGTTGATCGAGATCGGCGCCGAGCTGTCCCCGGATGACCCGATCAACATCCAGTACACCTCGGGCACCACCGGATTTCCCAAGGGCGCCACGCTGTCGCACCACAACATCCTCAACAACGGGCTGTTCGTCGGCGAACTCTGCGGATACTCCGAAAAGGACCGGATCTGTGTGCCAGTGCCCTTCTATCACTGCTTCGGCATGGTGATGGGCAACCTGGCGGCGACTACGCACGGCGCCTGCGTGGTGATTCCGGGCCCGGCGTTCGAGCCGGTGACCACCCTGCGCGCGGCCGCCGAGCAGCGGTGCACCTCGCTGTACGGGGTGCCGACGATGTTCATCGCCGAACTGAACTCGGCCGAGATCGACTCGCTGGACCTGTCCACACTGCGCACCGGGATCATGGCCGGCTCGCCCTGCCCCGTCGAGGTGATGAAGCAGGTCATCGACCGGATGGGGATGTCCGAGGTGTCGATCTGCTACGGCATGACCGAGACCTCACCGGTGTCCACCCAGACCCGAAGGGACGACTCGCTGGAACGCCGCGTGTCGACCGTCGGCCAGGTCGGGCCGCATCTGGAGGTCAAGATCATCGACCCGGCGACCGGTCTCACCGTGCCGCGCGGCGAACCCGGCGAGCTGTGCACCCGGGGCTACTCGGTGATGCTGGGCTACTGGAGCCAGCCCGACAAGACCGCCGAGGTGATCGACGCGGCCCGCTGGATGCACACCGGCGATCTGGCGGTGATGGACGACGAGGGGTTCGTCGGTATCACCGGGCGCATCAAGGACATGGTGATCCGGGGCGGCGAGAACATCTATCCCCGTGAGGTGGAGGAGTTCCTCTACACCCACCCGGACATCGTGGACGCGCAGGTGATCGGCGTGCCGGACGACCGGTACGGCGAGGAGCTGATGGCGTGGATCAAGCTGCGGCCGGGCGCGGCCCCGATCACCGCCGACGCGCTGCGCGAGTTCTGCCTCGGCCAGCTCGCCCACTACAAGATCCCGCGCTACGTGCACGTGGTGGACGAGTTCCCGATGACGGTCACCGGCAAGGTGCGCAAGGTCGAGATGCGGGCCGCCGCGCTGGACATCCTCGGTCTGGGCTCGGTGTGATCCGGACCTAGTAGACCATGTCGCTCGGCACGATCTCGACGCCGAGCGGTGTGAGCGACACCGGGATCAGCTTGAAGTTCGCCAGCCCGAGCGGAATGCCGATGATCGTGACGCACAACGCGATGCCGGTGATCACATGGCCCAGCGCCAGCCACCAGCCGGCAAGCAGGATCCACAACACGTTGCCGATCACCGAGCCGACGCCCGCGTCCCGGCGCGGCACGACCGTGCGCCCGAACGGCCACAGCGCGTACGAGGCGATGCGGAACGCGGCGACGCCGAACGGGATCGTGATGATCAGCGCGCACAGCACGAGGCCGGCCACGAAATACCCCAGCGCCATCCACAAGCCACAGAGCACCAACCAGACCAGGTTCAGGATTGTCCGCATGGCTCCGCCTCGCCCCCTCGTACCGGCACGGTCACGTTGCCAGCGTAGCGGTCATGACGCCCGTGGTGCCCGGAACGTTGGGCCGTATGGGCAAAAGGAGCCACGTAACGTGTCGTTTGCCCGGCGATGTCGCTACGCTGGGGAACCCGCGTCCTGGGTACTCCCGGGACGCGTTCGTCGTGCCGAAGGACGCCCGGGCACCCGGGGCGTCGGCGCTGCGGCAGAGGTGTCCAGGAAAGAACGGTGAGCGTAGTGCCGACCGGCAGAGTCAAGTGGTACGACTCGGACAAGGGGTTCGGCTTCGTCAGCCAGGATGGCGGCGAAGACGTGTATGTACGCGCGTCCGCGTTGCCTGCGGGCGTCAAGACGCTGCGGGCCGGTCAGCGCATCGAGTTCGGCATGGCCGAGGGCCGGCGTGGCCCGCAGGCGCTGTCGGTGAAGCTGCTGGAGCCGCCACCCTCCGTGGTGGAGGCCCGTCGTCGCCCCGCCGAGGAACTGCACGGGCTGATCGAGGACATGATCAAGCTGCTGGAGGACAAGATCCAGCCGGACCTGCGGCGTGGCCGGTACCCGGACCGCAAGTTCACCAAGCGGATCGGCGAGTTGATGCGGGCGGTGGCGCGGGACCTCGACCCGTAAACCCGGCCCGTCATCCCCGTCAGCTCGTGGCGCTGAGGTCCCAGACGGCGCGAACGTACAGTTCGTAGCCGTTCTGGTCCATGCTCAGCGCGGCGCCGACCTGGTCGACCTCCACGGTCTCCAACCGGTCGGCGCCGGTCGGCATGGTCAGCGTGTACGCGTACCGCTGGCCGGCCGGGAACAGCGCGCTGCGGCCCTGCGCCGTCTGGCCGTTGGCCTGCCGGTAGGTGAAGGCCACCAGCCAGGGCGTTGCCGCCACCCGCGGTGGCACGGAGATCTGCAAGGGCCCGCCGGCCGGAACCGCCAGCCGGGCCAGCACGCTCGCGTTCTGGCAGGACGTGAGGTTGTCGTTGCAGTACTTCGACGGCAACGTGGTCACCGTCCGGCCGGCGGAGAAGAACGTCACCACCGGCTTGGGCACGTCGCAGGCCGTGACGCCGACACCGGCGACGATCAGCAGCGCCAGCGTGGCCAGGGCGGCACGCCGGCCACGCGACGGGGTGGATCGGTGCACGGGTTGAACCCTATGCAATCGATCGGCCACACCGCCATTGTTTGACGCCGGTGTCCGCTCAGCGATCGCCGTCGAGCCGCTCGGTGGGCAACGCCTTGGTCGCGAACCGGGTCGGTGCCTCGCCGGGACCTTCCGGTGTCGATTCCGCCGCGGCGGCCGCCGGCGCGGCCTCGGCGGCTCCGGCACCGAACCTGCCGAGCCTGGGCAGCGGCAACCGGAGCCGGGGCAGCCCCGGCAGTAGGCTCCGGCCCCGGCTCACCAGCACGGTCTGTGTCAGGCCGACCGCCATGACCCCCGCGACCACGGCGAACCCGACGACGAAGTGGGTGGGCAGCAACACACCCAGCGCGCCACCGAACACCCAGGCGAGTTGCAGCACGGTCTCCGACCTGCCGAACGCGGACGCCCGAGACACCTCGGGCAGGTCCTGCTGGATGGTCGCGTCCAGGGTGATCTTCGCCAGGCCGCTGGCGGTGGCGGCGAGCAGGGCGGCCACCGCGACCATGGCCACGCCCGGCAGCAGCGCGGCGGCCACCGCGGCCACCAGCGCCCCGGCCAGACAGCCGATGATGAGCCGATCGGGCCGGGCGATGCGGAGCCGGGCGCCGATCATGTTGCCGACGAAGCTACCGACACCGGCCGCCGCGCCGATCACACCCAGCAGCAGCAACTGCCGCAACGGCGAATGCTCGTCCATCGTCTTGATCACGAACGCGGGGAACAGCAGCAGGAACCCGGTCAGCACCCGGATCGTCCCGGTGCCCCACAGTCCCAGCACGACCTGGTGGCCCAGCGGCTGACGGCGTGCCCGGCGCGGCTTCTCCATCACCGACGTCGGCACCTCGCCCTCGGTGACCTCCACCCAGGACGGGATGCGCAGGCAAAGCCAGGCGTCCACGACGCACAGCAGCGCTGTCAGCCACAGCGCGCCCGGTGAGCCGAACAGCTTGGCGGCACCGGTGCCGAAGGCGCCGAACACGATGCTCGCGCCCAGGCCGAACACCGTCAGCCGGGCGTTGATCTTGGAAAGCGTGATGCCCGAGGGCAGCACCCGCGGCGCCAGCGCGGCACGGAGCACGTCGAACGACTTGGACAGCACCATGGTGCCCAGCGCCGCCGGATACAGCATCCAGTCGTTGAGGTGGAACGCCATGAAGACACACAGCAGGCCCTGCCCGACGCTGGCCACCGCGAGCGCGAACCGCCTGCCGCGCTGCACCCTGTCCAGCGCCGGCCCGATCACCGGCGCGATCAGCGCGAACGGCGCAACGGTGATGAGCAGGTACAGCGCGACCTTGGTGTGGCTGGCCGAGGTGGCGGCGGAGAAGAACAGTGTGTTCGCCAGGCCGACGGCCATGGTCGCGGACGACGCGTAGTTGAGCATCACCGCGTAGGTCAACGCGGTGAGCCCGGACTCCTTGGCGCCGTCGGCGTGGATGGCGCGCTGGAACGTGTGGACGACACGCCCGGACAGTTGCCGGCCGCGCCAGAACGCCACCCGCGTCACGGTGATCTTGCGCGGTGGTGGCGGGCCCGCCGGTCGTTCGCCGTCCGGCGGCTGATCCGGCCCCGCCTGGCCCGCCTGATCGGGTCGTGACTGACCCGCCTGGCCCTGCCGCGGTTGGCCCGGCCCGGGCCGCTGCCGGCCGTCGCGCGGATAGCCATCCGGCCCGTACCGGTCGAGGTCATCGGACTGATCGGCCGTCCAGGAGGACGCTCGACCCGGCGGCACGGACGACCATTCGCTGTAGCGACCGTGCGGCGGTGGGCCGTACCGAGGTGGCTGCGGACCCGGCCCGTTCGCTGGCGGGGGCCGGAGTCCCTGATTCGGGGGAGGCTGCTGGTGACCCGCGTCACGCCAGCCGGGATCCGCCCGGCGTCGATCGCCGGACTGGTCTGCCGAACCAGCGCGGATCACCTCACCATCCTGCCCCATTTCGCGGGTGGGCGGCGTGTAACTGGCCAACTCGGCCGTGGGGCACAATCGATAGCCGTGACACCCATTCCGAACTGCGCGGTTGACGGCCCGCTGTCCGTCGGCGAGCGCGTCGACGAGCTGCCCGACGCCGAGCTGGCGGCGGCCGTCGACCTGGCTCGAGCCGCCGCGGCGCGGGACGGTGACGACACGGTCGGCGACTACGTCGGCGTACGCGCCGAGGGTCGGCACGCCGCGACTCATCTGTTCGAGGCCACCCTGGCGGCCTATCGCGGCTGGCGGTGGGCGGTCGTCGTGGCCCATGCCGGGCCGGACGAGCCCGTGACGGTCAACGAGGTCGTGCTGGTTCCCGGCCCGGACGCGCTGATCGCGCCGCCCTGGGTGCCCTGGCGGCAGCGGGTGCGCGCGGGTGACCTGGGTGTCGGTGATCTCATGCCGCCGCCGCCCGGCGACTACCGGCTGGTCCCGGCGTATGTGGAGTCCGACGATCCGGACGTGGAGGAGGTCGCCACCGACCTCGGGCTGGGCCGGGTGCGGGTGATGTCCCGGGAGGGTCGGCTGGCCGCCGCGCGCCGCTGGGAGGGCGGCGACTTCGGGCCGCGCGCGGAGATGGCCCGCAGCGCGCCCGCACACTGCGGCACCTGCGGGTTCTACCTCCCGATGGCCGGTTCGCTGCGAGCCGCGTTCGGCGTGTGTGGCAATGAACTCGCGCCCGCCGATGGGCATGTGGTGCATGTCGAGTACGGCTGTGGCGCGCATTCCGAGGTCGAGGTCGAGGCCACCGCGGCCGTGCCGATCGCGGATCTGGTCTACGACGACAGCGTGATGGAGATGGAGCCGGTGATTCCCAGGCCGGCACCCGAACCACAGGTCGAATCGGCCCCCGTGCCGGAGGCCGCGGTCGCGGCCCCGGTAGCGGAAGCCCAGGCAGCACCGGAAGCGGAAGCTGAAGCCCCGGCGGCCGAGGCTGAGGTCCAGGCGGGAGAGGCCGAGGTCCAGCCGGAACCCGAGCCCGAAGCCACGGCCGAGGTAGCGGCCGAGCCCAAAGTCCAGTCCGAAGCCGACGCCGTCAGGCCCGAGCCGGAAGCCGAATCGGAACCCGAGGCTCAGCCCGGTCCGGAATCCGACCAGACTTAGGTTCGTGACCGACCCGTCCCGCCCCGACCCGTTTCAGACGGCCGCGCTGCGTGCCTCGGTACTGGCCGGGTGGCGCGACTCACCCACCCGGTTCCGCGAGGACGCCAACGCCGAGGATGACCTTCGCGTCGGCGCCTATCGGGACCGGCTCCTCGTCGAACTCGCCCAGAACGCCTCCGACGCCGCCGCTGCCTGCCAGGGTGCCGAGGGCGGTCCGGGCGGGACCGTCTGGCTGCGGCTGGTCGACACCAACGCCGGTCCGGAGTTGCGCGTCGCGAACACCGGCGCACCGCTGGACGCGGACGGCGTGGCCGCCCTGGCGTCGCTGCGGGCCTCCGCGAAGCGCGCCGGTCATCAGGTCGGCCGGTTCGGTGTCGGGTTCGCCGCGGTGCTCGCGGTGACCGACGCGCCCAGGGTGGTGTCGACATCTGGGGGCGTGCTGTTCTCCGCCCTGCACACCCGGGCGGTGGCCGGAGAGTTCGACCGACTCGCCGAACTGCTGGCCGAGCGCGGTGGCGAGGTGCCGGTGCTGCGGCTCGTCTGGCCGGTGTCGATTGACGAGGACCCACTTCCGGCCGGTTTCGACACCGACGTCCGGCTGCCGCTGCGGCCCGAGGTCGACGGTCCGGCACTGCTGGCCGAGGCCGCCGCGCGGGCCGTGGACCTGCTGCTCGCCCTGCCTGGACTGACCGAACTGCGGATCGGTGACCCGACCGCCCCGGGTGGCGGCACCTGGCGGCGCGCCGAGCATGACGGCCGGGTGGACGTGCATGGACCGGACGGCGTCAGCCACTGGCTGATTCATCGTCGCGAGGGCACGCTGACCGTCGAACAGGCCGCCCGGCTCGGCGTGGAGAGCCGCATCCGGCCGGAATGGTCGGTGTGCTGGGCGGTGCCGGTGGACGGCGAGGGTGTGCCGCTGCCGATTGATCGCGCGGCCGGCGCCGAGGTGCTGCACGCGCCGACACCGACCGACGAGCGGCTGTCGCTGCCGGCCAGGTTGTTCGCCACGGTGCCGCTGGAACCGTCCCGGCGTCGGTTGTTGCCCGGCCCGGCCGGGGACGCGGTGCTCGCGGCGGCGGCC
>DASVLX010000077.1:0-6398 GCA_036384655.1 Pseudonocardiaceae bacterium | reverse complement strand
CACGATCACCGTCGCCGAACTGGTCGACCGCGACCCCGCCGCCGTGGTGCTGTCCGGCGGTCCCGCCAGCGTCTATGCCCCCGACGCGCCGAAGTTCGATCCCGCGCTGTTCGACGCGGGAGTGCCGGTGCTGGGCATCTGCTACGGGTTCCAGCTGATGGCGGCGGCGCTCGGCGGCACGGTCGCGCGGACCGGCGACCGCGAGTACGGCCGCACCGAGGTCACCGTGCAGGGCTCCGGTGGCGTGCTGCACGCAGACCTGCCAGCCAAACACCCGGTGTGGATGAGCCACGGCGACAGCGTGACCGAGGCCCCGCCCGGGTTCGTGGTCACCGCCGGCAGCGAGGGCGCGCCGGTCGCGGCGTTCGAGAACGTCGACCGCCGACTCGCCGGCGTGCAGTACCACCCGGAGGTGGCGCACTCCCCGCACGGCCAGGAGGTACTGCGCCGGTTCCTTCGTGGCATCGCCGGCATCGGACCGGACTGGACCACGTCGTCGATCGTGGCGGACCAGGTGGCGGCGATCCGCGCGCAGGTCGGTTCGGGTCGCGCGATCTGTGGATTGTCCGGCGGTGTCGACTCGGCGGTCGCCGCGGCCCTGGTACAGCATGCCATCGGTGACCGGCTCACCTGCGTGTTCGTGGACCACGGCCTGTTGCGCGCGGGGGAGCGGGCCCAGGTGGAACGTGACTTCGTGGCGGCCACCGGCGTTCGGCTGGTCACGGTGGACGAGCGGCAGCGGTTCCTGGAGGCGCTGGCCGGGGTCAGCGACCCGGAGGCCAAGCGGAAGATCATCGGCCGGGAGTTCATCCGCGCGTTCGAGCGGGCCGCCCGTGACCTGCAGGCCGAGGCCGGCGCGCAGGGCGAGCGCTACGACTTCCTGGTGCAGGGCACGTTGTATCCGGACGTGGTGGAGTCCGGTGGCGGTACCGGGGCCGCCAACATCAAGAGCCACCACAACGTCGGCGGCCTACCGGAGGATCTGCAGTTCAAGCTTGTCGAGCCGCTGCGGACGCTGTTCAAGGACGAGGTGCGCCGGGTCGGCCTGGAACTGGGCCTGCCCGAGACGATCGTGCATCGCCAGCCGTTCCCCGGGCCCGGCCTGGCGATCCGGATCATCGGCGAGATCACCGAGGAGCGGCTGGCCATCCTGCGCGCGGCGGACGCGATCGCCCGCGAGGAACTGACCGCCGCCGGACTGGACCGCGACATCTGGCAGTGCCCGGTGGTGCTGCTGGCGGACGTGCGCAGCGTGGGCGTGCAGGGCGATGGCCGCAGCTACGGTCATCCGATCGTGCTGCGGCCGGTGTCCAGCGAGGACGCGATGACCGCCGACTGGAGCCGGCTGCCCTACGACGTGCTGGAAAGAGTGTCGACCCGGATCACCAACGAGGTTCCGGAGATCAACCGGGTTGTTCTGGATGTGACGAGCAAGCCGCCGGGCACCATCGAGTGGGAGTGACCGACTCGATGGTGCCCGGCGGGTGGTCACCGCCGCCGCCCCGGTCGCAGCGACAGGACCAGCAGAAGCAGCCCTCCCAGTAGGGCGGCTCCGGCGATCACCCAGCGTGGGTCGACCGGCGGAAGCCACAGCGCGCCGTCGAAGAGCAGGTACGCCGCGACGCACAGCGTGGCCAGCCCGGCGAGCAGCGCCAGCGGATCCGGACCGCCCCGACGGACCGGGCGCTGCGGCTTTGGCGTGTTCTCGACATCGAAGTGCTGGGTCTCGAACTGGTCGGTGTTGTTGAACTGGCCGGTGTTCGGTTGCTCAGCCATTGCTGACCTCCACATCTCCCGCACCGTCGTTGGCGAGCAGGTCGATCGTTATGCCGCTGTTGCCGGCCTGGTCGCCCTGCGTGTTGGCGCCGGGACCGCTGGCCCGGTTGCCGAGGCACTTGACCGCGCCGACGCTGCTGTGACAGGTCGCGTGCACCGAGGCGTACTTCGGCACCAGGACCGTGACCTTGCCGGCCCCCTCGGTGACGGTGGTGTGGACCGTGCCGGTGCCCTCAAGCCCGCGCAGGTCGACGACCATGTTGCCGGCGCCGTGCTCGTAGGACGAGTGCACGTCGCTGAGCAGGGTCGGTTGGTAGTGGACGTTGCCGGAGTCCGTCAGCGAGTTCGACAGGGTGGCCGGCGTCGCGAGCCCGACCACCGACAGCAGCAGCGCCGGAATGATCAGCCAGCGCCCGCTCCGCGCGAACGAGCCCGCGACCATCCCCAGGCCGAGCACGGCCAGCACGAGGCCGCTGTCATGCCGGAAGTCCAGCCAGTTGGAATGCGGTGAGACCACGATCAGCACGGCACCCAGCGCCACCGCCGCGCCGATGGTGGCCCAGCCGAACCTCGGTGACCGCTGGCGGGGCTCGGGCTCAGTGGGCTCCGGAGTCGGATCCGGCAGGTCCCATGCGAACGGTGCGGCCCCCAGCGGATCCCAGGACGGCGGTTTGGGTGCCTCGGTGGTCTGCTGGGCGGACTGGCCCGCACCCTGCTGACCGGCCCCCGCCTGCTCGGTCGGCTGCTCCGGGCCCGCCTGCCACGGTGGCCGGCCGGTCGGCGTCTCGTTGCCACCCATGCTGTTGCCGCCGGTCGTGGTGGGGTTGCCGGTGTTCGGCCAGCCCGCCCGGCCCCGGTGCAGCAGGTAGAGCGCCGCCAGCAACATCACCCCGCCGACCACGGTGGCGACCAGGTTGTGAATCCCGCCGGCCAAGGCGATCAGCAGCAGGATGCCGAGTACCACGGTGAGCCCGGCCGATGTCGAGCTGCGGCCGCGGTGGATCAGGCCCTCCGCCGCCGACACCTGATCACCCTCGGCCGGCAGCAGCAGCCAGCCGGCCAGGTAGAAGAGAATCCCCGCGCCGCCGAAGAGGGTGCTCACCACGAACACCACCCGGACCAGCACCGGGTCGACGCCGTAGCGCCGGCCGATACCGGCGGCGACTCCGGCGATCATCCGGCCACGGAGGGCCCGGCGCGGCCGGCTCGCCCAGAAGTCCTTCGCCGTGTCCTCGACGTTGGAGAAAATCCGATCCGCGTTCATGACACACCGATCCGTTCCGGGTTTGGGCTAGTTCGAGAAGCGGCCGGAGTTGAAGTCGTCATTGTTCGTGCCGTGTGGGTTCATGCCGGCGGCGTGCATGTCACCGGTCGGCATCCCGTCGTCCTCGGCCGGCAGCAGCAGCCAGCCCGCCAGGTACAGCCACAGCCCGGCGGTGCCGAAGAGGATGCTGGCCACGAACACCAGACGAACGATGGCCGGGTCGATGCCGTAGCGGCGACCGATCCCGACGGCGACACCGGCGATCACTCGGCCGTCGCGCGGCCGGCGGGGCCGGTTCGCCCAGAAGTCCTTGGCGGAGTTCTCAACGTTGGAGGAGATGTCCTCGACGTTGGTGCGAAGCTGTTCCGTGTTCATGCCATCGAGCATGCTGCCGGGCGGTGTTGGGCACATCAGGGACGAACCCTGATAATTCCCAGGGACGTTCCCCGGTGAGGTCGGGGCGCCAACGTGTGAGCATGGTGTGGTGGATCCCGAGACGAAGGTGGACTGGGCGACAGGTGCCCGGCTGACGCCGACCCGCAAGATGTATCGGCGGCGGACCGGCCGGATGATCGCCGGTGTCGCCGGCGGGGTCGCCGACCACCTGGGCGTCGACGAACTCTGGGTCCGAGTGGCGTTCGCGGTGCTGGCGGCCTTCGGTGGCGCCGGAATCGCCCTGTACGGGCTGTTGTGGATGTTCATCCGGCAGGAGCCGGTGGGGGCCCGGCCGCATCCGATGACGGCGAAGCAGCGCCAGCAGGCCTGGGCGATGATCGCGCTCGGCGTCGCGCTCTCGGTCGTCGGCAGTGCGGTGTCCCACCTGGTCAGCGGTTGGCTGGCGGTGCCACTGGGGGTCGCGCTGGTCGGCGCCGCGGTGGTCTGGCGGGAGGCCGACGAGACCCAGCGGCGGCGGTGGGCCGACGGCGCCCGCACGGGCATGTCCGAGGCGCTGCTCGGCAAGGGCGGCCCGGGCGCGCTGTGGCGGGTGCTGACCGGCGCTCTGCTGGTGATCGCCGGCATCGGACTGATCGTGTGGCGTGCCGTCGACTTCAGCCAGATCCCGTTCGCGCTGATGGCGGTGCTGGCCACGCTGATCGGTGTGGCCGTGCTGACCGTCCCGTGGTGGTTGAAGCTGATCCGCGAGCTCGGCGACGAGCGCCTGGCCCGCATCCGCACCCAGGAACGCGCCGAGGTCGCCGCCCATCTGCATGACTCGGTGTTGCAGACGCTGGCGCTGATCCAGAAGCAGGCCGACGCGCCCCGCGAGGTGTTGCGGCTGGCACGCGGCCAGGAGCGGGAGCTGCGCAAGTGGCTCTACGGCCCCAACGGCTACGGCCGAAGCCCCGACGACACGGCCGCGGAGCGGCCGGACGCCTGCGTCACGCTGACCGAGGCGCTCGCGGCCAGCTGCGCGGAGGTGGAGGACACCTTCGCGGTCTCGGTGCGCCCGGTCGTGGTCGGTGACCGGCCCGTCGACGATCGGCTGGCCGCGCTCGTCCAGGCCGCCCGCGAGGCCGTCGTCAACGCCGCCAAGCACTCCGGCGAGTCGGAGATCAGCGTCTACGCCGAGGTCGAGGAGGACCGGGTCACGGTGTTCGTGCGGGACCGCGGCAAGGGCTTCGACCCGGACGCCATCCCCGAGGACCGGCACGGCATCGTGGACTCCATCCGGGGCAGGATGGCCCGGTATGGCGGCGATGTCGGGCTGCGCAGCGCCGTCGGCGAGGGCACCGAGGTGCGGCTGACCATGCCGCTGACGGCACCCAAGCCGGACCAGAACAACAAGGGCAAGAACCAGGCCTCGGAGGGTCGAGGCGCCCGGCGTGACACGAACAAGCAGTCCGCGAAACAGGCCGCCAAACAGGCCAAGCAGGCCAGGCAGGCGGCGAAACAGGCGTCCAGGCAGGCTGCCAAGCAAGGATCCAGGCAGCCTGCTCAACAGGCGGCGAAGGAGACAACGTGACTGAGCCCGCGCACGGTGACGACAGGTCCGGGGACCACGCCGTGCGGGTCTATCTGGTCGATGATCATGCTCTGTTCCGTGCGGGGGTCCGCGCCGAGCTGGAGGCCCACCCCGAGGTGGAGGTGGTGGGCGAGGCCGGTTCGGTCGGCGAGGCCGTCGTCGGAATCCGGCACCTGACCCCCGATGTGGTGCTGCTCGACGTGCACCTTCCCGGTGGCGGCGGTGCCGAGGTGCTGCGCCAGATCCGGCCGCAACTGCCGAATGTCGTGTTCTTGGCGCTGTCCGTGTCGGACGCGGCGGAGGACGTGATCGCGGTCATCCGTGGCGGCGCGCGCGGCTATGTCACCAAGACGATCTCCGGCCGCGAGCTGGCCGACTCGATCAGCCGGGTGTTCTCCGGTGACGCGGTGTTCTCACCGCGACTGGCCGGATTCGTGCTGGACGCGTTCGCCCAGCGGCCCGGCGCGGCGACCGTCAGCGACCCGGAACTGGACCTGCTCACCCCGAGGGAACGCGATGTGCTGCGGCTGCTGGCGCGCGGCTACGCGTACAAGGAGATCGCCGCCGAGCTGTTCATCTCGGTGAAGACGGTGGAGACCCACGTGTCCAGCGTGCTGCGCAAGACCCAGATGTCCAACCGATATGAGCTGTCCCGCTGGGCGACCGACCGCCGGCTGGTCTGACCGCGCGGCCGGCCCGGCCTAGTTGCCGGAGCCGATCTGCTGCGCGTTGTCGATGACCGGGTGGCCGTTCTCGGTCGTGAAGGTGATCACGTACTGGCCCATGCTGGTCTCGCCGTCCTTGGCCTTGCCGTGCAGGGCGACGGCCACCGAGTTGTCATCCTGTGCCACGACGGCCAGCACGTCCACGGACGCGACCTTGTTGGCGTCCGCCGCGTAGTTGGCGTAGCTGCCGAACACGGCCTGGTACCTGCTGGACAGCAGCGACCAGGCCTTCTTCGGATTGCTCGACACGGCGGCGTAGTACTCGTGCACGATCGCGTTCATCTGCGCATAGGTCGGATGCGACGACGTGGTGGTGGTCGGCGTCGTCGTGGTGGTGGTTGTTGTCGTGGTCGTCGTTGTGCTGGTCGCGGTCGTGGTGCTGACCACCCCCACGGTCGACGGCGGCGTGCTCACCAGCGTGTTGGCCGTCGATCCGTTCGCCGAGTTGTTGTTGCTCGACATGAAAAGGCTCGCCACCACGATCCCGAGCACGGCGGCGAGCACGATGAGCAGCGCGGTGATGACCCACCGGACCCAGGATCTTGAGCCGCCGCGCTGCTCGTACCCGACCGACCTTCCGTCGGTGGACGCGGCCAGCATCGGCGAGCCCATCATGGTGCTCGGCTGCTCGCCCGGCCGGGCGTCGAGCCGGGTGGGTGCCGGTCCGGGC
>DASVLX010000076.1:0-6795 GCA_036384655.1 Pseudonocardiaceae bacterium | reverse complement strand
GCCGGCGGCCGAACCGCCCGCGCGGCCACCCGCGGCACCACCACCACGGGGAGCGCCCTTGGTCACCCGGCGCACCGGCCGACGCGGCCCGGGACGCCTGCCCTGACGGTTCGCGCCGCCGTCGTCCGGCACGCGATCGATCGGCTGTGAGTCATCGAACGACGGGGTCCAGGCGCCGGTGGCCTCGTTCACCCCGCCCCGGTCCGGGCCACTCGGGCCCCCTGCTCCCGGCCAGCCGGATCGGCCCGCCGATCGGGGATCGTCAGTGTGGTCGTTCACGAAGCGGCCTCCCAGACCGCCGCACCGGGCATGGTGCGTCGTTCCGTGCTTGTCGGGTGTGCCATCAGGTGTGTCGTCATCTGTCCGTCATCGGTGACCGTGCGCCCGGAGATCCGGTTCGGGACGAATCATTCCGAGGCGGTCCTGCGGCGCGGGCGTGCGTCGGTGGCCGCGTCGCCACCACCGCCCGTTCCCAGGACGTATGACTGCACCATGTGGTTCCAACTGCATGTGCGGCACACCTCGACGACAAAGACCCGAAACTCGGTGAACACCGTAGCCATCCGGATCAACTCGTCGGCAGTGCGGGCGGATCCGGACAGATGTCGCAGCTCATCGCCGTAGACCCAGTTGACCAGCGTCAACGTTTCCTTCCGGCACACCGGGCAGCTCACCTTGGTCGGATGGCCGTGGAATTTGGCCGCGCGCAGCAGGTACGGGCTGGCGTCGCAGACCTCCATGGTCCCGACTCGGCCCGCGTAGACCTCCGCGAGCAGCGACCGGCGCTGCAACGCGTAGTTCACGACCTGGCGTTGGGTCCGCACGCAAACAGGGTACGTGCCAACGGCGTCACGTCGATGCGCCGTTCGGGTACGGCCGAATCGAGACCGTGGCGCTGGACACATGTACGCTGGGATTTTCCAACCAGATGTATCGGACCGATATAGTGGTTGTATCGGTTGGTTCGATGTAGGAGGTGCCTCGTGATCGAGCTCGCGGTACTAGGGCTCCTGCATGAGGCGCCGATGCACGGCTACGAGTTGCGCAAGCGACTCGCCGAGACGCTCGGCGCGTTCCGGGCGTTCTCCTATGGCTCGCTCTACCCGGCGCTGCGTAGGCTGCAACGGGCCGGACTGATCGTGGAAGAGGAATGCGACCCGGCCGATGCGGAGCGGCCGGCCCGATCGTGGGGTCGGCGGGCGAAGCGGGTGTATCGGATCACCGCCGAGGGCAAGGAGCGGTTCGCCGAACTGCTCGCCGATGGCGGCCCGCAGACCTGGGATGACGACGGTTTCGGCGTGCACATGGCGTTCTTCTCGCGGACGCCCGCCGAGGTCCGGATGCGCATCCTGGAGGGCCGGCGCCGGCGCGTCGAGGAGCGACGCGAGGGCCTGCGAGCCGCGTTGGCCCGCGCCGGTGACCGGATCGACCGCTACACCCTGGAGTTGCACCGGATGGGTCTGGAGTCCAGCGACCGAGAGGTCCGCTGGCTCAACGAACTGATCGCGCATGAGCAGGCCGAGCAGCGCAGACCGGACGAGCCGCCCCCTGAGCGACGTCCGCCGAACTGACCGGCTTCCAGACAGCGGGTCGGCCGGCTGGCCGACCGATTGACCACACACTCACACGACGCGGCAGCGTCTGGATATCCGTGAGGCAACACAAGGAGGAGAAACCGGCATGGGCGAGCATCGCAGTGTCCGGGTGGCCATCGTTGGCGTAGGCAACTGCGCCTCGTCACTGGTCCAGGGAGTGCAGTATTACCGGAACGCCGACCCCGCCGATCGGGTGCCCGGCCTGATGCACGTCCAGTTCGGCGACTACCACGTGCGCGATGTCGAGTTCGTGGCCGCGTTCGACGTGGACGCCAAGAAGGTTGGCCGGGATCTCTCCGAGGCCATCGGGGCCAGCGAGAACAACACCATCAAGATCTGCGACGTGCCGCCGCTCGGCGTGACCGTGTCGCGCGGCCACACTTACGACGGCCTCGGCGAGTTCTATCGGGAAACCATCACCGAGTCCGATGAGAGGCCGGTCGACGTGGTGGCCACACTGAGGGAGACCCGGGCGGACGTCCTGGTGTCCTACCTGCCGGTGGGTTCCGAGGACGCGGACAAGTTCTACGCGCAGTGCGCGATCGACGCGGGCGTGGCGTTCGTCAACGCGCTGCCGGTGTTCATCGCCTCCCGTCCGGAGTGGGCGGAGAAGTTCCGCGCCGCGGGCCTGCCAATCCTCGGCGACGACATCAAGTCGCAGGTCGGCGCGACGATCACACACCGCGTGCTGGCGAAGCTGTTCGAGGACCGTGGCGTCGAGTTGCTGCGCACGTACCAGCTGAACTTCGGCGGAAACATGGACTTCATGAACATGCTGGAGCGCAAGCGCCTGCAGTCCAAGAAGATTTCCAAGACCCAGTCGGTGACCTCGCAGATCCCGCACGAGATGGAGAAGGCCGCCGTCCACATCGGACCTTCGGACTACGTGCCGTGGCTGGATGACCGGAAGATGGCCTACGTGCGGCTGGAGGGCCGGGCGTTCGGCGACGTTCCGCTGAACCTGGAGTACAAGCTGGAGGTCTGGGACTCGCCGAACTCGGCGGGCGTGATCATCGACGCGGTGCGGGCCGCCAAGATCGCGCTGGATCGCGGGGTGGCCGGGCCGGTCGTGTCCGCGTCCTCCTACTTCTTCAAGTCCCCGCCGGTGCAGTACTCCGACTCCGAGGCCAAGGAAGAGGTCGAGAAGTTCATCCGGGGCGAAGCGGAGCACTGAGAGAAGCAGCACTCGGAGAAGCAGCACTGAGAGATCTGTTGGCCGAGTTGTCCACAGGGGCGTCACGGGACGTGGCGCCCCTGTTGGCGTTCCGGCACACTTGGCCGCGAAGGAGGTCAACTCATGACGGACCGACCGTTGGCGCTGGTGACCGGTGCCAGTCGGGGCATCGGCGCGGCTGTCGCGCATGCCCTGGCCGACACCCATGAGCTGCTGCTCGGTGGCCGGGACGAGGCCGCGCTGACCCGGCTGGCCGGCGAACTGCCCGCGGCCCGGCCATGGTTGACGGAGCTGACCGACGCCGCCGCGCTGGCCCATGCCGTCACCGGTATCGACTCGCTTGATGTGCTGGTGCACAGCGCCGGGGTGGGCCGGATCGGTCTGTTGACCGAGACCTCGGCCGAGACCTGGCGAACCACGCTCGACGTCAACGTGGTCGCGGTGGTCGAACTGACCAGGCTGCTGTTGCCGGCGCTGCGGGCCGCGGGCGGCCATGTCGTTCTGATCAATTCCGGGCAGGGCATTCGTCCCAGTCCCGGCTGGGGCGCCTACGCGGTCAGCAAGGTTGCCCTGCGTGCCTACGCCGACGTCCTCCGCGCCGAGGAGGAGTCGAACGGAGTGCGGGTGACCACGGTGTTTCCCGGTCGCACCGCCACCGACATGCAGCGCCGGGTACGCGCCGCCGAGGGCGGCGAGTACCGGCCCAGCGACTACCTGCGGCCGGAGTCGGTGGCCGAGGCGGTGCGGTTCGTGGTCGCCGAGCCGGCCGACGCGCACCTGCCGGAGCTGGTGATCCGGCCGCGCCCGGCCGGCCGGTAACGCGCGTCGGCGGGGTTACCGAGCCGGGTTACTGAGTGGAGTCACTCCGGCCAGGCCGGTGTGCGCAGGTACGCGGCCGACTCGTTGGCCGCCGCCTGCACCGCGGCGCGGTCCAGCCGCACCGGTTCGCCGTGGTCGAGCACCCGCTCGCCGGCCACCCACACCGTGCTGATGGTGCGCGACCTGGCCGCCCACACCAGGTTCGCGAGCAACTGCTCGGCCGGCACCTCCAGCCCGCCGACGAATGCCGGGTCGTCCGTGTTGACATGCACGATGTCCGCCCACCGGCCCGGCTCCAGCGCGCCGAGATCGGACCGGCCCAGTGCCTCGGCGCCGCCACGGGTCGCGAGCAGCAGTGCGTCGGCGGCGGTCACCGCGGTGGCGTCGTCGGTCGCCAGCCGGGCGAGCAGCGCGGCCAGCCGGATCTCCTCCCACAGGTCCAGATCGTCATTGCTGGCCGGGCCGTCGGTGCCCAGCCCCACCGGAACACCGGCCGGCCGCAGGTCGACCAGCCGCGCGACACCCGAGGCGAGTTTGGCGTTCGAGCCGGGGCAGTGCGCCACGCCGACGCCGTGCCGGGCGAACAGTTCGATGTCCGCGTCGGAGACATGCACGGCGTGGGCCGCGATCATCCGGCCGGACAACAGGCCGAGTTGGGCGAGCATGGCCGGCACCGAGCCGTACCGGGCCCGCTGCTGCTGATCTTCCTGCATGGACTCGGCCACGTGGATCTGTACCAGCGCGTCGCGCTCGGCGGCCGACGCCACGATCTCGGTCAGCGCCTCGGCCGGCAGCATGTACGCGGAGTGCGCGCCATAACCCAGCTCGATCCGCTCGCCCGCACCGAACCGCAGGCCGTCGGTGTCGATCCACTTCTCGATGGACCGCAGCATGCTGCGCCAGTTCGTGCTGGGCAGGTCGATCACGGGACCGCCCAGCAGCACCCGGGAGCCGGCCGCCAAGGTGGCCTCGGCCACCTGCTCGCCGTGAAAGTACATCTCCGCGCTGGTGGTCACCCCGGCCCGGAGCATCTCGACACAGCCCAGCAGCATTCCGTTGTACACATCGCCGGGCCGCAACCGGGCCTCGGCCGGCCAGATCACCTCGCGCAGCCACCGCATCAGCGGCAGGTCGCCGCCGAGCCCGCGCAGCAGCGTCATCGGGGTGTGCGCGTGCGTGTTCACCAGGCCGGGCAACAGGATCCCGGGGTGATGTTCGATGGGTGCCGTGGACCGCGGTGCCGTCGATGCCGGGCCGACGTAGCCAAGGCGGCCGTCAGCGTTGATGTCGACCACCGCGTCACGCAGCACCGTGCAGGTCGGATCACAGGGCAGCACGACGGGGGCGTGCAGCCGAACTGAGCTCATGGGCGGATTGTGCCAGCCACCAAGGTCGTGCCGTCCGGACCGCTGGGTGCGCAGGATTCGATGTCGATCACAGTGCTGGAACCGCCGGTGCGCAACCGGACGTGGCAGGACAGGGTGTCGCCGACGGCGGGCACCGCCACCGGGGCGGTGGCGTCGGCGAGCGTGGCACTGGTCATGTTGAGCACGGTGCCTACCGGCAGGACATGTTCGCTCGGGCCGGCACCGAGATGGGTCGGGCTGATCGTCGCCAGCGCCGCCGACGCCCCCGGATCGTTCTGCTGGATCCGGACCACGGCCGTTCCGGACACGATGGGTGACACGCTGATCGTCCGCATGGCGCGATACGCGAAGTCACCGGCCACCAGAACTACGGCGACACAGCAGACGAGAAGAAGTCCGTTGCCGATCGCGGCGCGCACAAGACCAACTATGCGCCGGTTGTCGGAATTTCGCTGGTTGATCGACCAAAGACCGGGACGGGCGCTCAGCCGGCGCGCTCAAAGATCAGATCGCGGCTGATCCGTCCCTCTTCGCGAGCCCGGTTCTCAAACTTGGTGACCGGCCGCCATACCGGCCGGGGTGCCCAGCCGCCCTCCCGATCGGCGAACACGTTGCGCAACAGCGGCTCGGCCGAACACACCGCCATCATCTGCGCGGCGTACTGCGCCCAGTCGGTGGCCAGGTGCAGCCGGCCGCCCACGGCGAGCCGGGAGGCGAGCAGCGCGACGAACGGCGGCTGGATGAGCCGGCGCTTCCGGTGTCGCTTCTTCGGCCAGGGATCGGGGAAGAAGATCCGCACGGCGGCGAGCCGCCCGGGCCTGATGTGCCGTTCCAACACGGTGACCGCGTCACCGCGCAGCAACCGCAGATTGGTGAGCCCCAGGTGCTCGGCGCGCAGGATGAGCTGGGCCAGTCCCGGGGTGTAGACCTCGACGGCCAGATAGTTGACGTCCGGTTCCGCGGCGGCGAGCTCCGAGGTCGTCTCGCCCATACCGGAGCCGATCTCCAGCAGCACCGGGGCCTCGCGGCCGAACCAGTCGGTGAGGTCCAGTGGACCGGGTGGCAGTTCGGCCACGTCCCGGCCCAGTCGCGACCAGTGGGTGTCCCAGGCCCTTTGCTGCCCGACCGTCATCCGCTCGCCGCGGCGCACGTAGCTGACCACCCCACGGTAGTGCGGCGGCGTGGGTGCCTCGGCGGTGTGGGCCGGTTCTGGGCTGGTCACGACCGTGACCATAGGACTCGCCCCGGCCACCGCCATCGCCAGTGCTGGCGATGGCGCGAGCCGGGGCCGTGTTAGATGCGTTCGATTTCGTCGAGTCGGGCACGAAGATCGGCCGACCCGGCGATCGCCACCGGTTCCGGCATGTCGTCCTCGTAGGCCGGCACAACGTCGACCCAACCGGGATGCCGGTCGGTGAACATCAGCGTAGTGGGCATCCGGGGCGCTCCCGCCGCCCGCTCCGACGGGGTGTACTCCCAGTAGCCGTCCTCACCGGGGCCGATCCAGGGCACATATGCCCAACCGGGGCGTTCGTCCAGCACATCGGCGATCTGGTCCTCCACCGAGAACCCACCCAGTCGCGACCGCAGATTTCCGGCGGCCAGTGCCCGCAGCCACCACGGCGCGGGGGGCTCGGCGATCGCCTCACTGACTCTGGCGAACAGGCTCACCACCTGGCTCTCCGGCGCACGGTGCACCCAGGCCCGGCGGGTCTGCGACGGGCGCCGCGCGGCGCCCACCGGACCGGTCGGTTCGACGGCCCGACGCCACTCCAGATCGAGCATGGGTTCGACCCGAACACCGGCAACGGGTTGATCCGTTTTCGGAATTGGTACAGAT
>DASVLX010000075.1:0-2681 GCA_036384655.1 Pseudonocardiaceae bacterium | reverse complement strand
TTCGGGATCGGGCTCCGGTTCGGGATCCGGGGGGCGGCGGTCTCGGTGGCTGTCCTGGTTGCGGTCCTGGTTGCGCCGCCGGGTGCCGCCCGGTGGTTTCTGGTTGCTCGTCGTGTGTCTGACCTTCGGCATGGTGGTGATGTTGTTGTTCAACGGCCTGCCCAGCGGGTCGACCCTGCCCGCGTACGCGCCACCCCGGCCGGTCGTCGTGGTGTCCACTCCGTACTGGAACATCGATCCTGGCACCTCGGCGGCGTTGGCCCACCGGTCGGACGTCAACGAGGTGTCACCGTGGATGTACGGGCTGGACGCCAACGGCGGCATCGTCACGCTGTACGCCGCCGGTCAGAACGCCTCGGTGTCGTCGGACCTGGACCGGCTGCGGTCGTCCGGGCTGCGCGTCGTGCCAACCCTGGCCAACGTGGTCGGCGACGACTTCAGCTACCAGCCGATCGCCTCGATCCTGCACGATCCCCAGCGCACCGCCGAGCATGTCGCCGCCATCGTCGCGCTGGTGCAGCGCAACGACTACGCCGGCATCGACATCGACTACGAGGACCTGCAGGGCAGCGACCGGCAGGCCTTCACCGCCTTCATCACCCAGTTGTCCACGGCACTGCACGCACACGGCCGCACGCTGTCGGTGGCGCTGTTCGCCAAGACCACCAACGCCGGCTACGACCAGCGCAACCTCGCGCAGGACTACGCCGCGATCGGCAAGGTGGCCGACGAGGTCCGCCTGATGGCCTACGACTATCACTGGGCCAGCTCGCCTCCCGGGCCGGTCGCGCCACTGACCTGGATCCGCGACGTGCTGACCTACGCGAAGACGCAGATCCCCGCCCACAAGATCGTGCTCGGCATCCCGATGTACGGCTACGACTGGTCGAACGGCCAGGGCACCGCGGTCGGCTGGCTGCAGGCGTTCCGGCTGGCCAGCCAGCACAAGGCGAAACTCCAGTACGACATGGCCAGCCAGACGCCGTGGTTCACCTACACCGACGCCACCGGCCACGAGCATGTCGTGTGGTTCGAGAACGCGGCGAGCGCCACCGCGAAGCTCGACGCGGCGCAGGGCGCCGGCATCGGCGGTGTCTATCTGTGGCTGTACGGCTACGAGGACACCGGCGTCTGGTCCGCCTTCCACGACACCTTCCCCATCGGGTCGGGGGACTGACGATGATGATGCCGTGGTGGGCGCTGGCGGTCTTCACGTTCGGCGCCAACTTCACGCTGTGGGGCCTGATGGGCCTGGCGCGGTTGGTCGACGAATACCGACTGGCGAGACGCCCGGGGCGGACGCTGCGACTGACGCACCGGATGCGCCGCCGGCTCGCCGAGCGGCGCTGGAAGATCCGGCAGCGCCGGGCGCTGCGCCGGGAACTCGCCGGTCAGCAGCCACCGGACAGCGGACCAGCCGACCTCGACGGCACCGACCTCGACGATGCCGCCGAGCTCGGCGATGTCGTGGTGCTGCGCGACGACGCGCGGGTGGCCCGGGCTCGCAGGCTGACCGTGTCCGATGTCGCCGTGCTCATCGCCGCGCACAACGAGTCGCTGGTCATCCAGGACAGCCTGGCCGCGATCACCGCGCTGGTGCCCAAGGAGAACGTGCACGTCGTGTCGGACGGCTCGACCGACGACACGATGGAACTGGCCGCCGCCACGGGGGTCCACGTGATGGCCACCGAGCGGAACCTCGGTAAGGCCGGCGCGCTGGCCGAGGCGATCGGCAGGTTCCGGCTGGCCGAGCGGTTCGCCGTGGTGATGCTGTTGGACGCGGACACCCGGGTGCAACCACGCTATTTCAGCTCCGCGCTGCCACTGTTCGACAACCCGAAGGTGGTCGCGGTCGCCGGCGCCGTGCGCACCTCGCGGGACCGGAAATTCTCGGCGATCGGCTCGCTGCTCACCGCGCACCGGACCAGGATCTACGCGTTGGGCCAACGACTTCTCAAGTTCGGGCAGACCTGGTCGCGGGTGAACGCGACACATATCGTGCCCGGTTTCGCCAGCATGTACCGGACCGAGGTGCTGCCACATATCGACATCAACCCCGTCGGGCTGGTGATCGAGGACTTCAACATGACCTTCGAGGTCTACCAGAAGAGACTCGGCAAGGTGGCGTTCACGCTCGGCGCCGTCGCGGTCACCCAGGACCCCGACAATCTGCACGACTACTACCGGCAGACCCGTCGTTGGTCGCTGGGACTGTGGCAGACCGTGCGCCGGCATGGACCGCGCGTCAACCTGTTCACCCTGATGGTCGTGCTGCTGCTGATCGAGCTGATCACCAGCAGCCTGATCTTCGTGACACTGCCGCTGGTCGTGGCGGTGCTGGTCACCCCGGACGTGTACGCGGACGCGGTGTCGGCACCGGTGTTCGGGCAGGTCTACACCGTGCTCGCCGCGCATATGAACCTGCCGACCCTGGGCATCGGCGTGCTGGTGCCCGATCTCGTGATGACCATCGTCGTCGTGGTGGTGGAACGCCGGCCGGCGATGCTGCTGTTCGCGCCGTTCTTCGTGTTCCTCCGGGTGCTGGACGCCGGCATCGCCCTCTACACCCTGCCGCTGGCCTGGCTGACCAAATCGGACGGTCGGTGGCGTAGTCCGACCCGGCGGGCGACGTCCGACGCCGAGCCGGTGACCCAGCCGGTGGTCGCGGCCGCGGACAGGGC
>DASVLX010000074.1:0-7777 GCA_036384655.1 Pseudonocardiaceae bacterium | reverse complement strand
GGAACGGCACGGCCGGGACGGTCGCCGCGACCCGACGGATCGCGTAACCCACGTGGCCTGTCGTCC
This sequence comes from Pseudonocardiaceae bacterium, assembly GCA_036384655.1. GTDB lineage: Bacteria > Actinomycetota > Actinomycetes > Mycobacteriales > Pseudonocardiaceae > DASVLX01. The sequence continues at coordinate 7,711 of DASVLX010000074.1, read as the reverse complement.
ACTCACCGCTCCCTTCCCGACCTCACCCGCTCAGGGCGTATCCATTACAGCGTGCTGCATAGCTGGACGTGTCTCTCACCCGGATGGTTGCCCAGATCATGCCCGCTGTCGGCGATGACGGTGTGGGTTCGGTGATCCTCGGGCGGGCGGCTACACTGTACGACGGCCTCTGGGGGTCGCCGCGCCCACGCGCGAACGGTATGGGGCACAACACGCACGGACAACGGGATACAGAGAGGTCTACATGCCTCCCAAGCTGAAGAAGACGTTCGAGACGACTCTCGAACTGGAGGCGGGCAACGCCGCCATGGTGGACCTCGGTAAGGCGCTGGGTCCGACCGGCGTGAACACCCGGAATGTGAAGGTCGAGTACGACGAGGCGACCTCCGGCAACCGCGGTGAGATCATCCCGGTCATCGTGACCGTGTTCGAGGACCGCAGTTACACCCTGAAGTACAAGACGCCACCGACCAGCTTCCTGATCAAGAAGGAGCTGGGGCTGAAGGCCGGGTCCACCAACCCGGGCACCAAGGTCGTGGCGTCCATCACGCAGGACCAGTTGCGCACGATCGCCGAGCGCAAGCTGCCCGACCTGAACGCGAACGACGTGGAGGCCGCGATGAAGGTCGTCGCCGGCTCCGCGCGGTCCATGGGCATCACCGTGGCGGGCAACTGAGCCGACGCCCGCCACGATGGCAGCGGCGTCAGCACCGTCACATTCAGCGATGTTCGGCGGGCCCGGCGTCGCCGATCGACAACGGTTGATCGGCGACGCCGGGCCCGCTTTCGTGTCCACACTTCGAATATAAACGCCGTCGATGTCGTGTCGATATCGTATTGTTACGACAACTTGCGATGTCACCCGGTGGTTGTGTCGATGGCCATCCGATGACCGGCATGTTCCCGCGCGGATGTCGTCGCGATGTCCTCGTGACGCCGTCGCGATGTCGCGATGATGTGAACTTGCTAAGAACACCGATCAGAACGGGCATTGTCGCTGTTCACCGGCTGTCACCGAGGTGCCTCAATGCAGGATTGGCGGTATTGAGTCCGGTTCTCGATGTCAGTCATCCCGGACGGAAAACTCGCCCCAACACACCACGATCTTGGCGACATGCGACGATGGCCTGGTTATGGCGGAAACCCAGGTAGCCCAGGCGGCGCCCGCAGCGGGCGAACCGGCGGCGGCCGACGCCAATGGCGTCGACGCCGTTCCCGCGTTGCCCCAGTCCGGCACTCAGCGCGGCAGCGGCCTTTCCCGCCGCACGCTGGTGCAGGGACTGATCGGCTCGTTGCTGATCGTGATCGGCGCGTTCGGCGCGGGCGGAACACTTGTCCACGACCCGGTGCTGAGCGACAGCCCGCTCGGTGTCATCCGATACGGGCACGGCCAGGATCTGGCGACCATCCTCGTGTACCTCGGCGTCGCACTGCTGGTGTGGGCCTGGGTCCGGCTCGGCCGGGATGTGCTGGCCAACAAGGTGCGGGCGCGTGGCGTGCTGATCGCCGCCACGGCCTGGATCGCGCCGATGATCATCTCGCCGCCGCAGTTCACCCGCGACCCGTTCTCCTACCTCGGGCAGGGCGAGCTGGCGCTGCGCGGCCTCGACCCCTACGTGCTCGGCCCGGGCGTGCTCGGCGACGCGATCGCGCAGAACGTGCACCCGTTCTGGGAGTGGACGCCCGCCCCGTACGGGCCGTTGTTCATCCTGGTCGCGAAGCTGATCGTGGCCGGCACCGGTGAGCACCTGATCCTCGGCGTGATCGCCATGCGGCTGACCATGATGATCGGCCTGGTGCTGCTGGTCGCGTCGCTGCCCGGCCTGGTCCGGCATCTCGGCGGCAAGCTGCCCATGGCGTTCTGGCTGGTGTTCGCGAACCCGCTGATGGTCGTGCACCTGGTCGGCGGCCCGCACAACGACCTGCTGATGATCGGGTTCCTGGCGTCCGGCGTGCTGATGACGTTGAGCCGGCGGCATATCGTCGGTATCGCGCTGGTCACGGTGGCCGCCGCCATCAAGGCGAGCGCGCTCGTCGCACTGCCGTTCCTGGTCTGGGTGTGGGCGGCGCGGATGCCCGGCAAGCCGCTGCGGCGCTTCGTGCAGGCCTGTGCCGCCAGCATCGGGGTGTTCGCGGTGGTGTTCGGCGGGGCCATGCTGGCGTCCGGCCAGGACCTCGGGTGGATCGGCGCCATGCAGGCCCCGACCATGATCTCCAACTGGGTCAACCTGCCGACCGGGCTGGGCGAGCTGATGCACGGCTTCGTGCAGATGTTCGGCCCGCTGCCGGAGGCGCCGTTCGTCACGATGATGCGTGACGCCGCCGACGTGGCCGTCCTCGTCGTGCTGGCGGTGCAGTGGTGGAAGGCAAGGCACGGCGGGGTCGAGGCGGTTCGCCGCGCCGGCATCACGCTGCTGGTCACCGCGATCCTGGCACCGCCGACGCTGCCCTGGTACCTGTCCTGGGGCCTGGTGATCCTCTGCGCGGTGCCGTGGCACCGCCGGATGGCCGCGATCACCGCCGGCCTGACCGTGGTCGCGATGCTCGTGTACTACCCGAACGGCGAGGCCGCGATGTATTCCTGGAGCCACATGGCCTGGGTGCTCCTCGCGGCGGTGCTGGTGCTGGTGTCCATGTACCGGCCGGACCCGCTGCACCTGGGACTCCGCCGCCGGAAGGACGCCGGTTCGGCCACGACGCCCAGCAGGGCCACGGCCGCCGTCGAGACGGTCCCGTCCTCGAAGGACGACCCGAGGCGGCCGTCCGACCTGGACCCCGAGCCGGTCTGAGTGAGCCAAGTCTGACGTGAGTGGGGACCGGTGCCACACCGGTCCCCACTCACGTGTTCAGCGCGGTCAGGCGCGGCCGGACGCCCGGCTGGTGCCGAACATCTCGTCCAGGGTGACCGGCGTCAGATCGCGCTGCCTGATGAGCGCCGCGATCTGGTCGAACAGCCCCAGCACGGTGGGATGGTTGGCGTGGCCCAGCATGATCACGCCGGGCTTCAGGTACTTCTCCGCCTGGGTCATCAGGAACTGTGGCGTGATCAGCTCCGAGTCCGCGTACGACCCGTTCCACAGCACCGTGCGGGTGTAGCCCAGTTCGGCCGCCACGCCGTCGATATGGGCGTTGTGGAACCCGTACGGCGGCCGGTAGTAGGGCCGGGTGGTGATGCCGAAGTTCCTCGTCACCCAGGCGTCGTTGCGTTCCAGCTCGTCCCGGATCTTCGCGTCGGTCAGTTTGCGCAGATCGGCATGGCTGAAGGTGTGGTTCATGATCTGCACCTGACCGGCCTCGATCAGCGGCCGAAGCGCTGCCGCGTGCGGCTGCCACTCCGCCGCGTAGGTGCCGTTCGGGCTGAAGGTCAGGTGGATCCCGGTGGTCTGGGCGAACCTGACATAACCGGATACACAGTCCGCGCAGTATCCGTCGTCGACGGTCAGGACGATCTTGTTGGTGTCGGCCGGGCCGTGGTCGAGCACCACGGTTGGGCCGGCGGTCGGTGGCGGAACCGGCGGCAGCGTGCCGGGCGCCGTGGCAGGTCCGCCGACCTGCTGGGCACCCGGTGTGCCGGTCGGGGTCGCGGCACCCGTGGCGCTGCCGCCGCTCGACGAGCCGGTCGCGGAGCATCCCGCGATGGTCGCGGCGAGACCGACGGTCAGCAGTCCCAGAAACGTGCGGCGATCATGATCCTTGGCAGGACAGAACATGATCCGCAGGCTATGGCGCCTGGACGGGGAAAGTGGCCGTAATCCGATCTCTGTGGTTGTTCTGACCTGGGAGCAACCTGGGAGCCCGCTCCGCGTCTCCTACTCCGGCTTGACGGGTTCCGCCTTCTCGAGGATCTCGTACGTGGGGTTCGTCATCATGAGCTCGTCGTCCTCCAGCTGCATGCGGACGGTGCCCCGCACTCGCAGCCGCTGGCCCGGCTCGACCTCGTGGTGCTCGTCGGAGAACTCGATCCGCATCGTGCCGCTCGCGTCGGTCAGCTCACAGACCAGCGACGGGCCGCGCAGCCTGCGCTCCACGTCGACCTCGGTCAACCGCCCCTCCACGACGGCCGGGCGTCCCGGCGTCAACGACGAGATCTGTTTGGCGGCGATGTCCTTCGACAACTCCTCGTTGTACGACCGGAGCTGACCCGAATCATCGGTCAGCCGGTTGATCATCCGGTCGAACGCGTCGATGAGGCGTTCCTCGGGCATGTTCGGGAAGGCCGCGCGGACGTGCGACTGGACGTCGTAGGGCACGATCGTGGCGGCCGCCTGTGGGATTCGGCTGATCACCTTGGCGATCTGGTCGGCCGTGCGGTCGTGCAGCAACCGGCCCAGGATCGGGGCGTAGGTGCGCCGCGGCAACAGCATGGTGACCCCGGTGCCCGGTTCGGCCAGCGCCTCGAACACCAGCTCCTGCGCCGCGCGGGGGATTCTGCGGTCCGGGCAGTCGATGATCTTCAGCGGGACGTTGACGCCCAGCTCCTCCCAGCGCTGCCGGAGCTGGTCGGCCTGCACTTCGTCGATCATGAAGTGCACCGCCTTGAGCTCGCTGGCCCGCAGGCTACGGCCGTACCGGATGGCCTCCAGCACCGCCAGGTCCAGCGAGCTGACGCAGATGTACACGCGGTGCCGGACGTAGTTCGGGGTGCGGATCTGGTTCTCCTTGACCCGGTCCAGGATCGCCGCCTCGGCGCGGTACTGGCGGTTGAGCCGCATCAGGATGAACACCAGGATCGGGAACACCACGACGACCAGCCAGGCGCCCTCGGTGAACTTGGCGATGGCGAAGATGACCACGACGATGGTCGACATGATGCCGGCCGACAGGTTGATGATCATCCGGCGCCGCCAGCCGGGAGTCCGGTGCTTCCGGTGGTACTGGGTCATGCCGTAGCCGGCCATCGAGAACCCGGTGAACACGCCGATCGCGTAGAACGGCACCAGGTTGTTCACGTTGCTGCCCGCGACCAGCAACAGTGCCACGGCGAGCACGGCCAGCACGATGATGCCGTTGGACAACACCAGCCGGTGTCCGCGCCGGGTCAGCTGGCGCGGCAGGAACCGGTCGGCGGCGACGAAGTTGGCCAGGAACGGGAAGCCGTTGAAGCTGGTGTTGCCGCCGGTGTAGAGGATCAGCGCGGTGGCGAACTGGATCAACGCGAAGAACACGTTGCCGATCCAGCCCGAGCCGAACACCTGGCGGGCCTCCTGCGACAGCACCGAGGGATAACCGGCGGCGTAGGGGGTCGCGTGCGTGGCGTAGGCCAGCAGCGACACACCGGCGACCATCAGACCCAGCAGGGTCGCCATGATCGTGAGGACCTTGCGGGCATTGCGGCCGGAGGGATTGCGGAACGCGCTGACCGTGTCGGAGATCGCCTCGACACCGGTCAGCGACGAACCACCGTTGGCGAACGCGCGCAGCAGCACGAACAGCGTGGCGCCCATCGCGAAGCCGTCGCCCTTGGACACCGGCACCGAACCGGCCAGATGGGTCGCGTCGATCTGCGGCAGGTCGCCGAGCACCCACCGGATGATCCCGACCACGATCATCAGCAGCACCATGCTGACGAAGAAGTACGCCGGAATGGCGAACGGCCTGCCGGCCTCACGCAGCCCGCGCAGGTTCAGGTAACAGATCACCAGGACGACGCCGATGGTGATTTCCAGGCTGTACGGACCGATCGCGGGGATCGCGGAGGCGACCGCGACCGTGCCGGCGGCACACTGCACCGCCACCGTCACCACGTAGTCGATCAGCAGCGCCGCGGCGGCGATCTGCGCGATCCGTGGACCGAAGTTGTCGCGCGCGACGACATAGGAACCGCCGACCTTGGTGTAGGCCATCACGACCTGCCGGTACGACGCGGCCACCAACACCAGGATGATCAGGATGACGCCGGTCATCGGCAGCAACAGGGCGAACGCGGCGAGGCCCGCCATGGGTAGCAACTCGACGAGCATTTCCTCGGTGCCGTATGCCGTCGACGACATGGCATCCGAGGACAGCACGCCGAGCGCGATCCCGTTGCTGAGCTTCTGTTCCTTGGCAGCCTCGTTGATCAGCGGGCGGCCAAGGAACAGCCGTTTGAACGCGTATCCGACGGACTCCTGCAAGCCTGCTGACCGAACCGGCCCACGCTGGGCTACCACGTCACCCTCTCCCCGAACCTTCCCCGGTCTACCGTCCGTACTCCATCGAACCTCATCGGATCTGGTCCCACGTTGGGTGGTCGGGGGTTTTGCCGCCGCGCGGATGCTGCCAGCGCGCCGTGCGACACACCAGGTGTCACTGCTCACAGTCTCCGTTTCTCGTTACGCCAGCATGGTCCAGCGCTTGTCGGCGGGGTCTGTGCTGGTCGTCACGCATACGTATTTCGGCGTACCTGGCTAGCGTCGGCTACGTTAGACCATCTAGCGTGTGACAAAGGTCCCTAGAAGATCGTATAGGCCCGGAGACTCGGGGGTATCCAGCATGCTGCTCAACGCCAACCGGCATCCCGGTCTGAGCGCCGTCGCGCCAGCCGGCACCAGCGCGCCGCTCGGGGTGGCCGTGATCGACCAGACTCCGCTGTTCCGTGAGGGGCTGTCGGCCCGGATCCTGCGTGACACCGGCCTCCGGCTGATCGGTGCCACCGGCCAGCAGCACACCGCCGTGCTGATGCGGCACCGCAAGGGCCTGGACGTGCTGATCGTCGACGCCCTGCTCGACCAGCACGGGCAGCTCACCAAGCTGTTCTCGCACGGCGGCACCGGCACCGCCGTCCTGGTGATGGTCCGCGAGCCGTGGCGGACCACCGAATACGTGAGCACCGTGCTCGCCGCCGGGGCACACGGTGTGGTGCTGCGCGACTCCGAACCCGACAAGCTGCTCGCCGCGATCCGCCACACGCACCGCGAGCGGCGCTACATCGACCCCGCGCTGTCGCCCCTGCTGACCGCCACCCCGCAGAGCGACAGGCCGGTGGAGCCGCCGTCCGACTGCCGGCTGTCGCGGCGCGAGTACCAGGTGCTGCAACTGGTGGCCGACGGCATGTCGAACCGCGACATCGCCGCCGAGCTCTTCCTGTCCGTCGAGACGGTCCGCACCCACACCAAGGGCGTGCTGCACAAGCTCGGCGCCCGCGACCGGGCGCACGCCGTGGCCCTCGGCTTCCGGCACGGCCTGCTGGCCGGCTCCGGTTCGCCGCAGCGCCCGCGGCCGGTTCGCCAGGTGCGCCAGACGCGGTCGGTCCCGCAACAGCGCCCCGCCCAGCAGCCCCAGCCCGCCCCCAACCTGATCGCCATCTGACCGGACCTCAGAGGCACCGTGACGGCAGTCGACCACGGAGCCGGCCTGAGGTGACCATTACTCGGGTCCGTGACCAACCCCAGAATCCCGGAGAGGCGGCACAGCCATCACGGTTCCCCTGATGGATCGTGAAGGGAGCAACCGCGCTACTCGCCCGTGATATCGGTGCGCGCGGAACTCTCGACATCGACCTGTACCGGAACGTCGCACGAGAGGTCGCGGAGGAAGAGCTCCGCCACGCCGCGGCCACTGCTCGTGCCAGACCACTTTGATGTCCCGGATCGCGGGTTGTGGCAGACGGGCTACGCGGCGGAGGCCAGCCGTTCGCTGCTCGATGGCGCTCGCACCCTCGACGGAGCCCTTGCCGTCGTGCGCCCCTTCATCGACCCACTGTTCGACGATACGGCAGTCGGTTCATGGGACC
>DASVLX010000073.1:0-28240 GCA_036384655.1 Pseudonocardiaceae bacterium | reverse complement strand
CTGTGCGTGTACGCGGTGCCCGCGTCGCTGGCCGGCCGGATGCTGCCGTGGTGGAGCTTCCTGCTCGGGGCCGGCGCCTACACGCTGCTGCTGGCCATCGACGGCATGGTGCGGCGACGGGCGTGGCGCGGCCGGATCGGGCTGCCGGCCGGCGAATACGGCCGGGGCGCCCCGGCGGCGGTGGCCGTGACGGCGGTGGCGGCGGTGATCGCGCTCGGGGTCGGCAGCACGGTCACGGTGGTCGGCACGGCGGGACGGCTGCCCGGCGGCAACGACGCCGAGACCACCCAGCTCGGCATCAAGCCGTTCACCACCCTGCGCGGCATGCTGGCCACCGGCAACAGCACCGAACTGTTCGACGTGCGCGGGCTGCCCGACGACGGGCCCTACCTGCGCGCTCTCACGCTCAGTCGGTACCAGCCGAATGTCGGGTTCATCTCGAACGGCGTCATGCCGTCCGGGGTGCCGGCCGACGGTGTGCTGCCGGGCGCGCCGGGCACCGCCCCCGGCGACGCGACGACATCCATCACGATCGAACCGATGGCCTGGAACGACGTGTGGCTGCCGGTGTTCGCCTCGCCACACCAGTTGACCAACGTCTTCTACTCGTACCGCTACGACGTGAACTCCGGCATCGTCTACAGCCCCCGCTCCGAACATCCCAACGAGTACGTCGAGCAGGCCATGCTGGAGGAGCCGACGGCCACCGAACTGCGTGCCGCGGGCACCGACTACGGCGCCTCGATTGGGTCCCAGTACCTGCAGACCGGCCCGCTCGACCCCCGGGTACGGGAGCTGACGCAGCGGATCACCGCGGGAGCGACCACCCCGTTCGACAGGGCGGTCGCGATCTACTCGTACTTCACCACGCCCGGCAACGGTTTCGTCTACAGCACCAAGACCGGCCCGGCGACCAGCAGCGACGCGCTGGTCGACTTCCTGTTCAACAACAAGACGGGCTACTGCGAGCAGTACTCGTCCGCCATGGCGGTGATGCTGCGCAGCATCGGCATCCCGACCAGGGTCGCCATCGGGTTCACCGACGGAACCTTGTCCGGCGACCACCGGGTGATCTCGTCCCGCGACGCGCACGCCTGGGACGAGGTGTACTTCCCCGGCTACGGCTGGATCACGTTCGACCCGACGCCGCTCACCGACGGACGCGGCCGGGTGCCGTCCTACCTGGTCGGGACCGGCGCCACGCCGGGTGCGCCGGCCGCCAACGGGGCCGGTGGGCAGAACCAGCGGCAGTCCGGCCCCTCGCCGGCTCCGCAGGGTGGCAACCAGATGCAACGGTCCGGGGCGGCCGGCGGCGGGCCGGCGGCCGCGGCGGACTCGGGCTGGCGGTGGTGGACGCTGGTCGCGCTGCTGGTCATCGCGGCCGCGGCGACCGCGGGTCTGCTGTTGGTACGGCGTCGGACCCCGCCTCGCGGTGACGGGCGCGCGGAACGATGGTGGATGCTGGCGACGGCGTTGTGCTGGGGGTTGGTGCCGTTCTTCGCGGCGGGGCTGCTGTCCTGGTGGCTGGCCGTACTGGTGCTGCTACTGGAACTGGCCGCCGCACCCGCCGCGCTACGGGAGGTCCGGCGTCGGCAACGCGCGCACGCGGTCGCGGCCGGGGACCCGGACGCCGCGGACGCGGCCTGGGACGAACTGCTGGACGAGTGCCGTGACCGCGGCCTAGTGATCGAGGAAACCGACACCGTGCGGAACGCGGCGTCCCGGTTGATCCGTGAGTACGGCCTGGATGAGCAGGGACAACGCGGGATCTACGGGCTGGTGAGCGTGATCGAACGGTCCTGGTACGCCGGGCCTGGGGACGGCCTCGCGGAAAACGGTCTCAGCGAACGCAACGGGTCAGAACTGACCGAGGCATTCGAGGATGTGCGCCGCAGTCTGCGGCGCAACGCCCCGCTCGCACTTCGTGCCCGTCTGATGCCCCGATCGGTGTTTCAGCGGCCTTCCTCGAACCGCCGACGCAGCCTGTCCTCCATGCGCTGAGTGAAACCGCTGCGGCCCGACTTGCCCTTGCCCTTCTCCTGGCTGCCTCTGCCGCCCTCGGCCCCGTCGGCGTGCCGCATGGCCACCCAGGCCAGCACGGCGCCCACGAACATCATCAGGAAGCCGACGACGCTCACCACGGGAATGGCGAACACCTTCAGCGGTACGAGCATCCCACACACAAGCAGCGCGACACCCAGCACGAAAAGGACAAGGCCCTGCAGCCTCCGCCGGCGCGACGGCCGCAGCCTGGCGCCACGCACGGTGGATGCGAACTTCGGGTCCTCGGCGTACAGGGCTCGCTCGATCTGGTCGAGCAGCCGCTGCTCGTGCTCGGAGAGTGGCATGGCTCCTCCTCCGGCACAGCTTCTCACAGGCGCCGGGTACTCACGGTGGCCGCCGTCCCGGCGGGCGCCCCGCCTTCGGGTCGTCACCCATCAGGATACGAGTCCGATGGCGACGCGACTAGCCGATCTGCCGCTGTAGGAACGTCCATTCGGGTGAGATCGTTCTCGTTTCGACAGCGAGGTAGGATGCCGAGCCCACGATCGTCCGCATGGTGACTGGCCGTGATCACCGCGACCGGTTCAGCGTCAACCTTACGGCCCAGCGGCGGGATTCAGTTGTCCGGTTCGGGACCGGTTCGGCTCTCGGTGCGACCGTTGCCCTCGGCTGCCTGGTTCGACACGGCTGTCCGGTTCGGGACCGCCGCGCGGTGCCTGACCCACCGCCCGACTCGGCAGCCGGTTCAGCGCCTGGTTCAGCGGCGGCGGCCGGACCTGCCGCCCTTGCCGGGGGCCTTGGACTTCTTCGTCTCGGGCGCCGACTTCGCGGCCTTCACCGTGGCGCGGGTGGACGTCTTGGTCGCGGCCGCGGTGCGCACCCGGGTGGAACTCTCACCACCGCGCTCGGCCGCGCGGAAAGCGTCAACAATATGGCTGGGAATACGACCACGTTCGCCAAGCTCATGTCCCTGCGCGCGAGCCCATTCCCGAATGGCGGCCGCGTCACCGGAACGACCGGCGGTCGCCGGACGCGCACCTCGCCGGATTCGGCCCCCGCTACGCCGGGCCGCCGCGATGTACTCGGCCAGCGCGTCCCGCAGCGCCTCCGCGTTCGCCGCATTCAAATCGATCTCGTAGTTCACTCGATCGAGAGCGAAGGTGACCGTTGACACATCTTCGCCGGGCTCACCGTCGAGATCGTCAACGAGCCGCACGAGAACCTTCCGCGCCATGAGTTTTTCTCTCTTTCTCATTCTCAACAGGCCGGCGCGACTCTGGCCGGTCCACGCCGTTGAGGATACATAAATTCTCCCGGATCGCACGACGGCCAGGAGTCTGGCGGTGAGTGTTCCGTGAACCTGACTACGACTCGCTGCTATCCGTACTCGGACCGTCCAGCAACGAGGCCGGCCGGACCGCGCCGCCGCCAAATCGCGAGCGAACCTGGTCGGCGGCGCGATCGGCTTCTCGCCAACCATGTTCGGGCGCGTCCAACAACAACTGCTCGCCGCTGTCGGTCGAACCCGTCAATTGCTCCATCCGCACGCCAATCAGCCGCACCGGCCCGGGCGGTGCCTGCTCGTCGAGCAACCGGCAGGCCATCCGGTACAGGTCCTGGGTTACATCCGTTGGCACCGGCAGGGTTCGGGACCTGGTGATCGTGGTGAAGTCGGCATAGCGGACCTTGATCGACACCGTCCGGCCGCGCAATCCCTTGCGCCGCAACGTGGTCGCGGTCCGCTCGGACAGTTTGAGCAGTTCGCGGCGCAGCAATTGTCGATCGGTCTGGTCAATATCGAACGTCTCCTCGGTGCTCACGGATTTCTCCATGATCTCCGGAACGACCGCCCGATCGTCGCGTCCGGTGGCCAACCCGTGCAGATGATCCGCGACCGCCACACCCAATAGCCGACGCAATCTGGTGATGTCCGTCGCGGCGATGTCGGCGGCGGTGTCGAGCCCCGCCCGCCGCAACTGCTCGGCGGTGCGCTTGCCGACTCCCCACAACGCTGACACCGGCAGCGGATGCAGGAACGCGAGCACCTCGTCACGCGGAATCACCAACATTCCGTCGGGCTTGGCCATGCCCGAGGCGAGTTTCGAGATGAACTTCGTCGGCGACACACCGACCGAGCAGGTGATGTGATGTTCGGCGAGGACCCGGGCACGCAACATCGCGCCGATACCGGCCGGCGTCGACCGCAGCCTGCGCAGCGCCCCGGACACGTCCAGAAATGCCTCATCCAGGCTGAGTGGTTCGACCAACGGCGTGATTTCCCGAAAGATCGCCATGATGCCGCGGGACACATCACGATATTTCCCGTGGCTGGCTGGCAGGAACACCGCCTGCGGACAAAGCCGCCGGGCCTGACCGGTCGGCATCGCGGACCGCACGCCGAACCGCCGGGCGATGTAGTTCGCCGACGACACCACGCCGCGCACGCCCACCCCGCCGACCACCACCGGCCGGGACACCAGGTCCGGCCGGTCGCGGATTTCCACCGACGCGAAGAAGGCGTCCATGTCGACGTGCAGGATCGAGCAGCCGGTGTCATCGGGCCACCGGCCGTCGGCGCCCGCCCGAAAACGCTCGGCGCCCGATGGGAGCTCGGCGTTGCGTCCCATGTGCCCACCCTCGCCACGAACGAGTGTTCGATACGCCGCGAGTGTAGGGCAACGGAGGGCCGTGCGGCCTACAAAGCCAGCACGACCTACAAAGGCAGTACGGCCTGTTCGGCGGGCCGACGGGCCAGCGCGTGCAGCCGCGCGGCCACATCGCGCAGCGGCGCCAGTCTGCTGGCCGCCAGTTCCAGCGCCGCCAGCTCGTCGGCCGTGCCCGGCCGGTCCTCCCGCGCCGAGTCCGGCACCAGGCCGGCCACCACGCCGTAGCCCTGCAGCACCTCGATCGTCAGGCCGGCGGCGGTGAGCAGCACGGTGAGGTCGTTCGCGTCGAACAGCGGGCCGGGCGGCTCGGCCAGCAGCAGCCGGGCCTCGGTGAGATGACCGGTCACCGCGCGGTGCAGCACCGTCCCGTACCGGCTGGCCACCAGCACGGAGATGGCGCCGCCCGGGACCGTGGCGGCGCGCAGCGCGGCGACCGCCTTCGCCGGTTCGTCCACCACCTCCAGCAGCCCGTGGCCGAGCACCAGGTCCGCCGACTCCTCGGGCACCAGTCTGCCCAGCGCGTCGGCGTCGCCCTGCACGGCGGTGATCCGCTCGGCGACGCCCGCCTCCGCGGCCCGCCGATGCAGGGCGGCCAGCGCGTTCGGGCTGGGCTCCACCACCGTCACCAGGCATCCGGCGCTGGCCAGGGGCACCGACCACATGCCGGTGCCACCGCCGACGTCGAGCACCCTGGGAGGCTCGCCGCGTCGCCTGGCCCGAGCGGCGGCCACCTCGTCCTCAAGCACGCGGTGAACCGCGTCCGGTCGCATGGCGCGCAGTGTAGGTCTCGATCGGCCTGGCCTAGGCTTCCGGTGTGCAAACGGTCGCGGTACTCAGCCTGAAGGGCGGGGTGGGAAAGACAACTGTGGTCCTCGGGCTGGCGTCCGCCGCGTTGCGGCGGGGTATTCGCACCCTGGTCGTGGATCTCGATCCACAGTGCAACGCCACTGCCACCCTGGACCCGGCGGAAACGGACACCACCCTGGCGGACGTCCTTTCCGAGCCGACCCCGGACATCCTCGCGAAAGCGATCATGCCCAGCCCCTGGGGCACCGGGCTGGACGTGCTGGTCGGCTCGGAGGACGTCGAGGCCCTGAACCACCCGGACCCCAGCGCCAAGAAGCTCAACAAGCTGAGCCGGGCGTTGGAGATGTTGGACGACATCCGTGCGGAGGACCAGGAGCCGTATCAGTTGGTGCTGCTGGACTGCCCGCCGTCGCTGGGCCAGCTCACCCGCTCCGCGTTGGTCGCCGCCGATCGGGCACTGTTGGTCACCGAGCCCACGATGTTCGCCGTGTCCGGCGTTCAGCGGGCGTTCGAGGCGGTCCAGAACGAGCGCGAGAAGCACAACCCGAGGCTGCAGCCGCTGGGCGTGGTGGTGAACCGGGTGCGGCAGCGTTCCCACGAGCACCAGTTCCGCATCGACGAGCTGCGTGAGCTGTTCGGCCCGCTGGTGATGCCGGTGGCGCTGCCCGACCGGCTGGCCGTGCAGCAGGCACAGGGCGCGTGCACGCCGATCCACCTGTGGAACACGCCCGGCGCGCGCGAGGTCTCGCTGGCGTTCAACCTGCTGCTGGCCAGGGTGCTGCGGGCCAGCCGGACCCGGCCGCGCCCGCAGCCGCATGACGAGGAGTCCGATGACTGGTGATCGCGGGCTCGTTGATGGTGTGGTGAGCGGCAGCGGGGTAGTGAGCGGTAGCCGTGCCCGAGGGTGACACGGTCTTTCTCACCGGACGGCGGTTGGACGCGGCGTTGACCGGCGGCACGCTGTCCCGTGGGGAGATCCGGCATCCCGCGCTGGCCACCGTGAACCTGGCCGGCCGGAGCGTGCTGGGGGTGCGCACGGTGGGCAAGCACATCTTCATCCGGTTCGACGGCTTCGGCCGGTTCGAGGACGGCGCCAGCCTGCACAACCACCTGCGGATGGACGGCGACTGGCAGCTCTACCGGCCCGGCGGCCGGTGGCGCGCGCCCAGCCATGAGGCGCGGGTGATCCTGGCCAACGACCACAAGGTCGCGGTCGGCTTCCGGCTGCACGACCTGGCGCTGTTGCGCACCGACCAGGAGTCCACAGTGGTCAGTCACCTCGGGCCGGATCTGCTTGGTCCGGACTGGAACGACCAGGCGCGCGCCGAGGCGGTACGCCGGCTGGCCGCGCAGCGGGACCGGGAGATCGGGCTGGCGCTGGCCGACCAGACCGTGATGGCCGGTGTCGGCAACCTGTACAAGACCGAGGTCTGTTTCCTGCTCGGCGTGTCACCGTGGTCGCCGGTGTCCGAAGTGGACCCTGATCGCGCGGTGCGGTTGTGCCGGGAGCTGTTGCTGCGCAACGCCTGGCATCCGCAGCAGAACACTACCGGCGGTCTGGGACACGGCCAGCAGCACTGGGCCTACATGCGCACCGGCCGGCCGTGCCGGCGGTGTGGCGGCCCGATCCGCTCCGGCCTCCAGGACACTCACGTACCCGCCCGGCACACCTGGTACTGCCCGACCTGCCAACCCGGCCCACACCCCGAGAGATCGTGACGGATGTCCGCCTACAGCCAACTTGTCCGGCCCGTGTTGTTCAGGCTGGGCCAGGGTGATCCGGAGATCGCCCATGTCCGAACGGTGGCCGCGCTGGGCAGGATCGGTGCCCTGCCGGGTGTGCCCGAGGCGCTGCGCCGCCATTTCGCGGTCGATGTGCCGCGCACCGTGTTCGGCGTGCGCTTCCCCAATGTGGTGGGGCTGGCCGCCGGACTGGACAAGGACGGCACCGCGCTGCGCGCCTGGCCGGCGCTGGGGTTCGGGCATGTCGAGGTCGGCACGGTGACCTGGCTCGCCCAACCGGGAAATCCGAAACCGCGGTTGTACCGGCTGCCGGCCAGCCGGGCGTTGATCAACCGGATGGGCTTCAACAACCGTGGTGCGCGGGTGCTGGCGGCCCGCCTGGCCGCGCTGGGACCGCTGCCGGTGCCGCTGGGCGTGAGCATCGGCAAGTCCAAGGTCACGCCGGTCGCCGAGGCGGTGGACGACTACCGATCGTCGCTGCGCGCGCTCTACCCCCACGCCGACTACTTCGCGATCAACGTCAGCTCGCCCAACACGCCCGGGCTGCGCGGGCTGCAGGACCGGGCGCTGCTGGACGAGCTGGTGAGCGCGTTGCAGGCCGAGTCCGCGGAGCTGGCCGCGCGGTCCACACCACGACCATTTGGCCCGGCCCGCCGACCGCTACTGGTGAAGATCGCGCCGGACCTGACCGACAGTGCGATCGCCGAGGTGATCGAGGTCTGCCTGGCGCGCCAGGTCGCCGGGGTGATCGCCACCAACACCACGCTGGCCCGGGACGGCCTGGCGCCGTCCGACGCCGCCGTCGGGGCCGAGACGGGTGGGCTGTCCGGCCGTCCGCTGACCGCGCGCGCCCGCGAGGTGGTCTCCTTCGTACACCGGGAGAGCGCCGGCGCGCTGCCGGTGATCGGCGTCGGCGGGATCCTCACCGTGGACGACGGCCTGCGCATGCTGGACGCCGGTGCCAGCCTGCTGCAGGTGTTCAGCGGGCTGATCTACGCCGGGCCGAACCTGGCCCGGGACATCAACCGCGCGGTCGCGGCACCGGCGGCGGCTTCCTGAACGACCGCACCGCGCGCAACGCCGGGTAGCCCAGCAACATCACCAGCGAGCCCCAGACCACGCCGTGGAAGCACATCGCCCCGGCGGTGAAGGTCAGGTCGCCGACGCCGGCCACCAGCGCCACCCCGATCACGATCACGTTCACCGGGTCCCGCACGTCCAGCCGGTTGTCCATCCAGATCCGCAGGCCGACCATGCACACCACACCGACCAGCACGACGGTGGCCGCGCCGATCACCCCGGTCGGCACGGTGCCGGCCAGCGCCACGAACTTGGGTGAGAAGGCCGCGAGCATCGCGATCAGTGCCGCCACCACGTAGGCGGCGGTCGAGTACACCCGGCTGACCACCATCGCGCCGATGTTCTGTGGTGCCAGGCCGAAGCCCAGGCCGCCACCGGAGCCGGCCAGCATGTTGGCCAGTCCGTTGGCGATCAGCGTGTCGCCGACCGTGCCGTTGAGGTCCCGATCGGTGACCGTGCCGATCGCCTGCACGCTGCCGGCGCCCTGGATGACCAGCACCAGCACGGCGGGCAGCACGTAGGGCACGATGTCCGGCCGCAGCACCGGTTCGCTCAGCGCCGGCAGGCCCACCCAGGCCGCCTGGCGCAGCACGTCCAGCCGGGCCGGGTCGAGGGTGTCGGTGGCGGCGGCGGCCAGCCAGCCGGCCAGCACGCCGATCAACACGGCCAGTTGGGACAGCAGCCGGCCGCCGGGTCCGGTGAACAGCACCGCGCAGACGCAGATCACCGCGAGCGTGATCGCGGCCAGCCACGGCTGGCCGGCCATGCCGGTCACGCCGACCGGCGCCAGAGACAGCCCGATCAGCACGATGATGCCGCCGGACACCACCGGCGGCATGACCGTGTCGAGCAGCCGCACCCCCAGCGCCTTGACCCCGACGCCGACCGCCACCAACAGCAGCCCGACGACCAGTACGCCGCCGAGCTGCGCGGCCAAGCCCTGCGCGTGCGCGGCGGCCAGCGGCGCCAGCAGCGCGTAGGACGGCGCGAGGTAACCGGGCACCCGGTTACGGGTGACGGCCAGGAACAGCAGGGTGCCGAGCCCGGAGAACAGCAGTGTGGTCGACACCGGGAAACCGGTCAGAGCCGGCACCAGCACGATCGAGCCGAGCATGGCGGCGAGGTGTTGGAACCCCAGCCCGACGGTGAGGGCCCAGTTCACCCGCTCGTTCGGTCGCACGACATCGCCACGCTGGTGCACCGTCCACAGCACCACGCGAGCCCTCCCGGCCGTCCGATCAACGAGTCGACACGCCCTCTTCAGGACATATCCATATCACGACTCGATAACCGAACCGTCGCCGGCACCCGGAGAACGTCCTCCGAATGGATTCAGGACAGTGGCTCAGGACGCCGAGTCGGCCTGCGAGTTCTGGCTGGCCTTGGCCTGCTGCACCCGCTGCGCGATCTCCTGCTGGATGTTCGCCGACTGGCCACCGGCCGCCGCCTGGCCGCTGGTGATCTGGCCCTTACCGCCACCCGACTGCAGCGACGCCCGGATCTGGTCCAGCCGCTGCGCGCCGGCCATGTTCGTGGTGGCCTGCTGGACCTCCAGCATGCGGCCCTGCACCGAGTTCTTGGCCAGTTCGGCCGAGCCGAGCGCGGTCGCGTAGCGCTTCTCGATCTTGTCCCGGACCTCTTCCAGCGAAGGCGTGTTGCCCGGCGCCGCCAGCTCGCTCATCTGGTTCAGCGAGGCGGACACCTGCTCCTGCATCTTCGCCTGCTCAAGCTGGGACATCAGCTTGGTGCGCTCGGCCAGCGTCTGCTGCAGCCTGGCGGTGCTCTGTTCCACCGCCTGCTTCGCCTGGGCGGCCGCCTGCAGCGACTGGTCGTGCAGTGTCTTGAGGTCCTCGATGCCCTGCTCGGCGGTCACCAACTGGGTGGCGAAGTTCTGCGCCGCCGACTCGAACTCCTGGGCCTTGGCCTCGTCGCCCTTGGCGCGTGACTCGTCGGCCAGGATGATCGCCTGGCGTGCGGACGCCTGAAGCTTCTCCACCTGGTCGATCTGCCGGGTGAGCTTCATCTCGATCTGCCGCTGGTTGCCAATGACCGCGGCGGCCTGCTGGGACAGGCCCTGGTGCTGGCGCTGGGCCTCCTCGATGGCCTGTTGGATCTGCACCTTGGGATCGGCGTACTCGTCAATTTTCGACGAGAACGCCGCCATCAGGTACCTCCACGCCTTCACGAACGGATTGGCCATCTCCTCCGCCTGCCTTCTCCCCTGATCAACGCTCGCGCGTGTCGCGTGCCTAATGCCGGTTCACATGCCGATGTGCGGTACATCGTTCCAGGTGTGTCCGCTGGCTTCCACCAAGCCTGCCATAACCGTGACATGAGCGAGCCAAGATCGGAAAATTAGGACGGATCGGACGACGAAAACGGGGTTCCGATAAGATCAGGCGGCTACGAATGTCCGGTCCGCGTCATGTGGGGTGATCGGCTCACTCAACCGGTGACGCAGCATGGGTTGCAGTCGCAGTTCGTCGCTGCCCTCCCGCGTGACGGACGCGGTCGGCGCCGAGGCGACCTCATCCAGCGCCCGAACATCGGCGGCGACCAACCCGAGCAGTTCGTACAGCGGCAGATCCAGGGCGTCGCAGATGGCCGCCAACAGCTCGCTGGACGGCTCCTTGCGGCCCCTCTCGACCTCGGAGAGGTAACCCAGGCTGACTCGGGCTGTCCGGGACACCTCGCGCAGCGTGCGATGCTTGCTGGTGCGGGCGTGACGCAGCCGGTCACCGATCGCTTCGCGCAGCAGCACAGTCATCGCGCGCCTCCCTTCCGAGTTAGTCAGCCCCGTACGCTCACATTACCCAGAGCAGCGACATCGTGGGAGCGACTGACTGCCCCGTCTGCCAAGGGCGAACGCGGCCGTGGGTCGACTTGTTCCTCTTGACCGGGCGGTGTGCGGCACTCAACCGGCCCGTCGCCGGGCTATCCGCCCAGCTCAGCACGTAGTAGTCGGACGGCGGCCGCGACCGCGGCAGCGCGCACGGACGGTCGGTCGCCCTCGGCGTTGATCACTCGAACGGAGCAGTCCGACGGACCCGCCACGGCGATGTAGACGCGGCCCGGTGACACGCCGTCCTGGGGATCCGGCCCGGCGACCCCGGTCAGGCCCACGCCCCAGGTGGCCTCGCAGGCGCGCCGGGCGCCGGCCGCCAGTTCCTCGGCCACCGCCGGATGCACCGCGCCATGCTCGGCGAGCAGCTCCTCATCCACCCCGGCCAGCCGGTTCTTCAGATCGGTCGCGTACACCACCAGGCCACCGCGGACCACCGCGCTCGACCCGGGCACGCAGGTCAGCGCCGCGCACACCAGCCCGGCGGTCAGTGACTCGGCGGTCGCGACCGTCTCGCCGCGCGCCCGCAGTGTCTCCACCAACCCGACCACCTCGGCCGGCGGCAGCCCGAGCGCGGTCAGCACCGGATCGGCCTGTACCGGATCGGTCATCTGGCCGGGCTCCCCCGCCACAGCCGCACCGCGCGGACCACGTAGTCCAGGCCGGTGATCACGGTCAGCGCGATGGCCAGTCCCATGATCGCCCAGCGCGGCCACCAGAACACGTCCGGCAGCGGCAGCAGGAACAGCCCGATGCCGATGATCTGCACGAGGGTCTTGGCCTTGCCGCCCCAACTGGCGGCGATCACGCCACGCCGGATCACCCAGAACCGCAGCAGGGTCACGCCGACCTCGCGAACCAGGATGACGATCGTGACCCACCACGGCAGGTCACCCAGCAGGCTCAGGCCGATCAACGCCGAACCGGTGAGCGCCTTGTCGGCGATCGGGTCGGCGATCTTGCCGAAGTCGGTGACCAGGTTGCGGCTGCGCGCCAGGCTGCCGTCGACATGGTCGGTGATCGAGGCGATCGCGAATACCGCGGTGGCCAGCAGCCGCCAGGAGACCTGGTGCCCGTCATCGACGAACAGCATCGCCAGGAACACCGGCACCAACAGGATCCGGCACACCGTGAGCACGTTGGCGATGTTGAGCAACGGCACCTGCGGCGGGTTCGTGACCGGTGTGCCGGCGGGCCCGACCGGGCCTTCGACGGGTGTCATCCGGACCTCGGCAGGACCTCGACCGGCGACACCAACAGATCCACGCCCTCGGCCGCGATCACCCTGGCCCGCACCAGGTCCCCGACGGCCAGCTCGATCCTGTGGTGCTCGCCGTCCCCGTCGGCGCCTTCGGATTCGTCGGCGCCCTCGGATTCGTCAGCGCCCTCGGATTCGACGAACACGCACTCGCCGTCCACCTCGGGTGCCTGGTGCGCGGCGCGGCCGACACAGTCGCCCTCCTCGTCGGCGATCTGCTCCACCAGCACCACGACCTCCTCGCCCACCCGGTCCTCGGCGCGTTGCGCGGTCAGCTCCTCGACCAGGCCGGCGATCCGGCCGACCCGCTCGGCCACGGTGTCCTCGTCCAGTTTGTCCGGCAGCCCCTCGGCCTCGGTACCACCCTCGTCCGAGTAGCCGAACACGCCGACGGCGTCCAGTCTGGCCTCGGTGAGAAACCGTTCCAGCTCGGACAGATCGGCCTCGGTCTCGCCGGGGAAGCCGACGATGACATTGGTGCGGATACCGGCCGACGGCGACAGCTCACGGATGCGCCCGATCAGGTCCAGGAACGTCTCGGTGGAGCCGAACCGGCGCATCCGGCGCAGCACCGGCTCGCTGGCGTGCTGGAACGACAGGTCGAAGTAGTCGGCCACGCCCGGCGTGCCAGCGACCGCCCGGACCAGGCCGGGCCTGGTCTCGGCCGGCTGCAGATAGGACACCCGGACCCGGTCGATGCCGGGCACGTCCGCCAGCCGCGGCAGCAGCCGCTCCAGCGCGTCCGGGCCACCGCCGTCGGACCGCGACAGGTCCTTGCCGTAAGAAGTGGAGTTCTCGCTGACCAGATACAGCTCGCGGACGCCCTGCCCGGCCAGCCAGGCGGCCTCGGCCAGTATTTCCTCCGGCGGGCGGGACACGAACGAGCCGCGGAAACGCGGGATCGCGCAGAACGCGCAACGCCGGTCGCAGCCGGAGGCGATCTTCAGCGGGGCGACCGGACCGTCGTCCAGCCGGGTGCGCGCGGTGCGTGGACCCCAGCCGTGACCGGGCAGCGCCACTTCCTCGGCCTGGACGGCCGCCGGCCGCTGGACCGGGGTGATCGGCAGCAGGGTGCGGCGGTCGACCGGCTGGTGCGGCTCGATCTTCCGGCCGGCGAGCAGGTCGTCCAGGCGCTCGCTCAGCTTGGCGTAGTGGTCGAAGCCGAGCACGGCGTCGGCCTCCGGGAGGTTGGCGGCCAGCTCGGCGCCGTAACGCTCGGCGAGGCAACCGACCGCGACCACCTTCGCGCCGGTGGCGGCGGACATGTCCGAGGCGGACAGCAGCGTGTCGATAGAATCCTTCTTCGCCTGCGCGACGAAGCCGCAGGTGTTGACGAGGATCACATCGGCCTCGGAATCATCCTCGGCGCGCTGCCAGCCGCTGGCGGTCAGCGTGCCGGCCAGTTCCTCGGAGTCCACCTCGTTTCGGGCGCAGCCGAGCGTGAGCACGGTGAACCGTCGGCGGGGAACTGGAGAGGACACCAGCTCAGGGTAGCTGGACGCTCGGTGAGCGATCCGAACGGCCGACCGACTACCGTCGAAGATGTTTCGAGATCAAGAGGTGTGTGTTTGTGACCGACCAGGTACTGGTCCGGCGGGCGCGGACCGGTGACGTCCGGGCGATCAAGGCGCTCGTGGACCATTACGCCGGTCGCGTGTTGCTGACCAAGGAGCTCGTCACCCTGTATGAGGACGTCCAGGAGTTCTGGGTGGCCGAGCAGGATGGCGCGGTGGTCGGCTGTGGCGCGGTGCACGTGCTCTGGGAGGACCTGGCAGAGATCCGCACGGTCGCGGTGCGGCCCGAGACACTCGGGCATGGCATCGGCTTCCGGCTGGTGGACCGGCTCATCCGGGCCGCCCGGGAACTGGGGCTGGCCAGGGTCTTCGTGCTCACCTTCGAGACCGAATTTTTCGCCAGGCACGGGTTCGTGAAAATAGACGGGACTCCGGTGTCCCAAGAGGTCTACGACGAAATGCGCCGTTCGCCCGATCTGGGGGTGGCGGAGTTTCTGGACCTGCCCTATGTCAAGCCGAACACTCTCGGTAACACTCGAATGCTGCTGGAGCTCTAGAGTTCGGAGGAAAACCTCATGTCGGACGGGTTGAGGGCGGAGACGGTCACCATCTCCGGCCACGGTGGCGACGAGGTCGAGGCATACCTCGCTCAACCGCTCGCCGAGCAACCACACGGCAGTGTGGTGGTAATTCACCATATGCCCGGTTATGACGAGTTCTTCAAGGAAGTCGTGCGCAAGTTCGCGCACCATGGCTATGCGGCGATCTGCCCGAATCTGCACTACCGGGAGGCGCCCGGCGCCAGCCCGGACGATGCCGCCGCGGCCAACCGGGCGGCCGGCGGGGTGCCCGACGAGCGGCTGGTCGGCGATGTGGCCGGCGCCGCGAACCGCCTGGGCGCACTGCCACACGCCAACGGCAAAATCGGCGTGATCGGCCACTGCTCGGGTGGCCGGCAGGCGTTCCTCGCCGCCGTCAGCCTGCCGTTCGACGCGGCCGTGGACTGCTACGGCGCGTTCGTGGTCAAGGAACCGCCGGCCGGCTCGGGAATGAGCATCAAGCCGCTCATCGACCGCGCGGAGAACCTGTCCTGCCCGCTGCTCGGCCTGTTCGGCGGGGACGACAAGTTCCCGGCTCCGGAAGAGGATGACACCCTGGCCGCCGAACTCAAGCGGCTCGGCAAGACCTTCGACTTCCACGTCTATGAGGGCGCCGCGCACGCGTTCTTCAACTACAACCGGCCCAGCTACCGCCCGGAGGCGGCGGTGGACGGTTGGAACCGGATTTTCGACTTCTTCGGCCGCTACCTGGCCGCGTAGAAAGGTTTCCCGTCATGTGCACGTACGAGACCGAACGATTCGACATCGAGGGCAGCGGTAAGGGCCCGAACGGCTGGTTCGATCTGAGCCGCGCCACCGTGTACGTGGACCACCCGGTGCATGCCCGATACGGCCACACCGTCAACATCGACTTCATCAACCCGGAGAAGGGTGCCTCGGCCCGAGTGGCCGTGGAATTGACCGAGGAGGGCGCGCTGGCCCTGGCGGACGCCATTCACGCCACGCTCGCCGCCACCCCACCCGGCATCGCCTCCCACAACCAGGCGATCAGGTCGTACACCAACCACTAGGCATTGAGCCCAAGTCATCGGGGGCATCCGGCCGCCAGCAACAGCCGGATGCCCCCGATGTTTCAGCTTTGGGGTACGAACAGGTAGGCGCGCACGAAGTGCGTCTTCACTTCGGCACGATGCAGGTGTCCAGCGATCGCCCGGTCACCCTGCACAGCCAGAGTCGCGTGAATGTGTGCCTTCCCGTCGATAAGTTCCCCGGTGCCGTGGAGTTCCGCCGGGATGCGGTATTCGGACACGAGATCATCGGTCGGGTCGTTGGTGGGCATCGTTGACACGACGAAAGAGTCCACGGCACCAATCAGGACGCACGCGCCGGCCTTGATGTTGGCTGCCTGGGCTTCTCGTTCGATGGCGGAGATCAGCTCAGCGTCGCGAACGTCGATCATCACAGCGCGGAGCATAGCTCCCGGAGCATGTTCGCGGAGCACCAGCGCGCACCCACGTCGTGGGACCGGACAGCTTCAGTGGCGAACCACCGTGCGGCTTGACGTGGGTCAGACAGCACCGCCGGGTTCTCGACCGCCGACTGGGCGGCGGCCCAGTCGATGTCACAGACGCGCGCGGTGACCGCGGTCAGGTACCGGCGCCGCACGCCCACATCGTGTGTGAGGGATGCGATCACCGTTGCGTTCGCCGGTGCACCCGGCAGCTTCGCCAAGATCCCGGCGGCGTTGACGCGGAGCACTGGGGATGCTTCATCTTCAACCCACCTCCGCAACTGTCGGACTGATGCCGCGTCCGCCTTCTCCGCCAAGGCATAGTCAGTCGAGTAGCTGGTTTGGATCTCGGTGAGGAGCCCAGCGTCTCCCCCAGCGATCGACCCGAGGATGTCCGTGATGCTGCCTGCCGCGGTGTCGGCGGCCGCCAACATGCCTGCCGCCAGCAATGCGCGGCGCGGGAGTGTGTGTCGGTACGCTTCCACGACTTCCCCGTTCACTGGTCGCTTGCTACGTTCGATCATGCTCAAGTATCCGCGCGAATAGTGCGCCTGGATAGCGAACGCACGCAATCCCATATCGGCGCTCAGGCGCGCGTCTCGTAGCTGCTGACCAATGACCATGACATCCCCAATTGTGAACCACAGCGAACCACGCCGCCGTTGATCGTAGCCGTGAAGGCTGATGTTATCGGTGAAGACGCAGCATACGGGAGGTTTGATCATGGTTCAGGGGCACGGTCGTCATGGGTGACGCTGTTCGCCCATGCTGGATCAACACGTCGTGCGATAGATGCGACAGACCATTGGACGACGGTGAATGGACGCCGCCGTCCGCTGCAACCACACCGGACGCATCACGTGGCGACGCGAGGGCACCCTCACCGACGTCATCGACGGGCTGATCAGCCTGTCGGCACCAGGTGATCGGCTCCCACCGCGTTTGATGATCGCCGGCAGACCACTGCTTTGGAGACTGTGAACTGCCCTCTGACCGACCCGCACCAGACGGGTCCCATGCCGGCCGTGCCGGCAACCAAGGTCACCCGACCAGGCACGGCCACCGGGAGGGGAGAAGCGGATCCGGGAAATCCCCGGTTCCTCTGAGGTTGGTCACGCGACCGCTTCTCCCCTCCCGGTTCCAATGACCAGAGACCAAGAACATAGGGAATCCGTGATGCACGAGCTGATCGCCGGCCAGTATCTTGAAGCCTTCGGGCAACTCTTCAAGCAAGTCCTTCGCGGAGCGTGAAGTCAGTGAATCCCACCGTCGATGATGGCTCGCGTCGGATCAATGACCAATCACGTACTCGCACCACGCTCGTCGATCAGCATGCCACGTGGATCGCTGTGAATCCGATCCAAGGTTGTCCGAAGGGTTGCTTGTACTGTTTCCTGCACGACCGAGGGCAGGCGCCGGCCCGTCCCGAGCACCTGGCCAACCCGGCCGAGACGGTAGACCTGCTCCTCGAGTCTGCTTACTACGCCCCAGACCGCACGGTCGCCTTGTATACGTGGACAGATGTGATGGCCCTGCCGAGTTCCCGCGCACACCTTACTGAACTGCTGTCTCTGCTGGTCGAGCGGCGGATCCCCAACCCCATCGTGTTGATCACAAAGTGTCCGATCCCCGACGACGTGATCAACACGCTGGCGGCGGCCCGCAGAGGGCGGCTTCAAACGATCGTGTATTTGAGCTATTCCGGCTTAGGGCGCGATGTGGAACGAGGTGTCGGTCACCGGGAGCTGAGGCAGAACTTTCCCCGCCTGGCCGAGGCCGATGTACCGGTTGTACATTACTGGCGGCCCTCATTTCCCGAGTCCGCCACCGCCAGCGTGATGGAGGCGGTGTTCGATTGGGCGGCTTCATACGCGTGCTGCACGATGGCCGCCGGTCTAAAGGTCGAACAGGTCGCGTTGCCGCGGTTGGCCCGACTGTGGCCGGAGCTGGCGAGCACGCCTGGCGTGGCCACAGCGGAGTGCGTCTATCCGCGAGCGTTCTGGGACTTCATCCACGCGACCGGCCAACGCCGTCCGGACTATCCGTTGTTCCACACCAACTCCTGTGCGCTGGCATATGTGCTCGGCCGGGCCGACCGGTTCGGCGTGTTCGGTGGTGATGTGTGCAGGTTGCGCAACCACTGCCCCGCAGCCCAACGGCGCCATTGTGAGACCGAGATTGCTGTACGGCCGGTTGTCACGGAGTCGGCTGTCCGAATCGCTCTGGACCGGCGAGGGCACACTGGCGTGTCGTTCACCCTCGACCACGCCCGTCGAGAGGTCAGGATTGATGCCGGCCTACCCACCAGCACGATCGGTGCCTTGACACAGGATCTTGGTCTCCGTGTTCGGGCGGGTCGCCGGGACACCGACCCCTACTGGAGCAGTGGAACCACGGGCGCTCTGCCGCTGATCATCGGTGATGTCGCATGACGCCCGAGGATCTGCCTGGAGTACTGGCCGATGTGCGCCGCCTTCGTGCCGGGTTCGCCGACACCGCACCCCAGCCGTGGACAGCGGCGACCGCCGCCACCGAGATCACCGTACAAATCGGACACCTGGCCTTGTGTCTGCTCCGGCGTTGGGGAGCGGATACCAGTGACGTCGATGATCCGCAGCGTCCGATCATCAAGGTAGGCGACGAGTTGGCCGACGTTCTGTTGGCCTCGCTGAGTGTTCCCGTGTTGGCCGGAATGACACCTGGCGAGTTTCCCACGCCACGGTCTGCGGGCATCGGTGGTGAACTCGAACGGTTCCTGTGCCTGCTGATCGCGGTGGGCCAGCTCGCAGAGGCGGCCATGATCCACGATGGCTTCCGTCACCAGCCCACAGGTACCACACCATCGATCAAGGCAGCGAGTGCCAGCGCGATTACGGCCGCTGACGTGCTGGCCGAGGCACTCGGGCTGGACTTGCTCGCCTCTTTCCGCGCGATGATGGTCGACGCGGAAGGCTTCCTTCGCAGTCGAGGTTGCGCACTATGACAAATCAGGGAGATTTCGCCACGCACCGCCGCGACGGCGAAGTTGTGATCAAAGTCTTGGATGTACGGCACCCGGCAGGAGCGGGTTTCGTGGCGGCAGCCCAGAGAACCGGCGTGACCGGTATGAACACCTATCTGTCCACGCTGCGAGCGGCCGGCGTCACCTTGCCAGCGGACCTGTCAGTGCAGTCCGCTGAACCGCTGACTGTCAGGCATCGCTGGGTTAACGGCCCGGTGCTGCTGGATTACGCCAGCGTCGATCCGCAGCGCTTCGTCGACGCGGTCGCCGAGATCGCCCAATGGGTGCGCACCCTGGACGTCGCTGATGCCCGGATAGACACCAACCTGGCGAACTTCTGCGTGGCCGACAACGGTGTCGTGCTGATCGACGTGCTGCCGCCTCTCATGCCGAGTCTGCGCCCGAAGGCGACCAACCTCTTCGATGTGCTGTTTACTGCCTTGTGCTTCGACACCACGGTGATCCTCGACTCGTTGATCGGCTACGCCGCCCGCGCCCTACTCCGTGCCGATATCAGGTTGTCGATAAGCCAACGTGAATATCTCACACGGCAGATCGCACAGCGTGTTGCCGAACCCGTCGGGCAGTTGCCGTTTCCCCAGTCGTGGTTCCGGGCCCGGGTGACGCTGGCCTTGCGGGCGCTGGCCGGAGAGACCGAAGCCACGCGCCTCCAGGACTTCTTCACCCTGACCTCGGTACGAACGTTCCGAGATCTCCCCGAAGAGGAACGGGCTCATCTCATCCGGCGAGTTGATCAAATGCTGAAGGAGTCTTCACGGCCATGAACCCGCCGGCCGATCCATCTGCCGCAATATCCACATGGGACTGCCATGCCGGTGATGTGAAGTTCAGGATCACCGCGGCACCCACGTGGCTTGCCATCCAACGCGCGTACTTATCGGAGTTCCTGACCGCACCGCCGGGCCACCTGGACCTCGCCGCTTTCAGCATCCGAGTGCACACCGATGACATGGCGTACACCCAGATCGTCGAGGCGGTCACCAACTCGGCGTCCACGTGCGACATCGAGCCGGTTCCGGGACTGGTCATTCGCCAATCTCACGAGCAAAACGGCCTCCGGTGCTTTGCCATTATCGCGGACGACGTCGAACACCGACCCGGTGCCTACGCCGTTACTACTCAAGGACACGCCATCGACCTGTTCACCCATTCAGGCACGCCGCGTCCCCACCGCTATCCAATCCGGCTTATCCGGGAAGCCATGCTGCGCACGTACGAAGACGCCGGCGGCGTCGTCTTCCATGCCGCCGGCGTGGACATCGCCCATGCGGGTGTGATGATCTGCGGCCGGCGCGGCACAGGCAAGACCACCATGATGTCCGCTCTGCTGGGCTTCCCCAACGCCGCACTCCTGTCCAACGACCGTATTGTCACCTGCTGGGGAGAACAGATGATCGCGGTGCCGCTGCCGGTGCCAACCGCGCGGGGCACGATCCAGGCATTTCCAGAGTTGGAGAACGGCATTCGACGGAACCCCGCCGTCAGTAGCGAGCTGGACCGGATGCCCGCGGATTTCGGGTCCACGATCAAGCACGCCTTCACCGCCTACGAGTTCGCCGCCGCGTTCGGGGGTCACCTGATCTCACGATCCGCCGTGCGACTGATCGTGGTTCCGCGGCTGTCTGATACCGACGAGCCAGCCCATGTGCGTCGCATATCTCCGGTGGAGGCTCGTCACGTCCTCGCGGCCAACTGCTTCACCCCTCGCGACGAGTTCTGGGTCCAGCCCTGGCTCGTGCCCCGCCGAAGCACGGATGACCAACTCCGTCACCAGGCGAACACCGCCATCGAACACATCACGGCGAGCGTGCCGTGTGTCGAAGTGAGCTTCGGTGTGCGCAACCCGATCAGCGATCTCATCACCGTCCTGCAGCACACAATGGGAGGTGTTCGGTGACACCCGTGGGATGGACAGCGGTGGTGACCGCAGCCGGGCGTGCGACACGGTTCCGTCCCTTCAGCAGAGTTGTCCCGAAGGAGATGCTGCCCATCGGGCATCGACCTGCCCTCGACCACGTAATCACCGAATGCATTGGAGCAGGAGCCACCGGAGTCATCGTGGTCACCCGCCCCGGCGACCTAGTCGTACCCGCGTACCTGGACTTGCTGTGCCACGACGGCGTGCCCGTCGAGGCAATCACCGAAGACATCGGGCACGGCTACGGCAACGGAACCCCACTGCTCACCCTCCGCAACACGCTGGCCGAGAAGGATTCCTTTGGGGTTGCCTTCGGCGACGACGTGCTGCTCGGCGGACACGACCTGGCGGCGATGCGTGATATCGCTCGTGACGGTGCCGACGCGGTGATCGCCGCGCAACTCATCGACAAGGCCGACATCACCTCATTCGGCGTGATCGACACCCACCCGGATGTCCCTGACCGCTTGCTCGGCATCCGACAACGACCCGACCCCGCCACTGTTGCCGAACCCCTCGCGGTCGTCTCCCGACTGATCCTGCGGCCCTCAATCTTCGATTTGCTCGTCCCGTCCGAGCGAGCTCGCGGAGAGGTCGATCTCGGCGTCGCCGTCGGCGAGCTTGCCAAGATCGCCGACGTGCGCGTGCACCGGATCACCGGACGCTGGGTCACCGTCGGCGATCCGCACCGATACCTTGAGGCTTTGCAGACCTACTGGCAACTCGAACCTGAACCAACCACCGACCACGAAGGACAGTCATGCCGTTGATCGATATCTTCAATGACCGCTACGAGCACATCGGCACCGAGGACAAGAAAACCGCCCACACCAAGGGCCTGTGGCACCGCACCTTCTCCGCCCTCGCGATCAACCCCACCACCGCGCGCGTGATCCTGCAGAAGAAGGCACCCGGCCGATACAGCTTCGACCGACCCGACTACGCCGACATCACCGTCGGCGGCCACTATGAGGCCGGCGAAACCATCCCCGACGGTGTCCGCGAGATCCACGAAGAACTCGGCCTGCCCATCGCCTACAGCGACCTGCACCCCATCGGCCTGCGCCAAACCGCCGTCACCCTGGCCCCCGACTACATCGAACGCGAATTCCAACACTGGCACCTGCTGCCTCTGGACGTGCCTCTCGAAGAGATCCCACTCGCCGACGCCGAGGTCGCCGGCCTGGTGGAGATCAACCTCGACGACGCCATCACCCTCACCGACGGTGACACCGACACCGTGCCCGCCCGCTACGCCACCCGCACCGAAACCGGCCTCGAATACAGCGAAGCCACCCTCACCAGGGCAGACCTTATCCCCAACTACCTCAAACTCGACCAGCTCTACCTACGCCTGTTCGTCGCCGCCCGCCGCTACTGCGCCAGCGAACGCACCCACCTGTTCTGGTAAGCACGACGGACTCTGCTGTGCGGATCGCGGTCGTCGTGGGCACCCGCCCCGAAGCAATCAAACTCTCCCCGGTCGCCGCACTCCTCTGCGAGCAAGCGCTGGTCGTGCACACCGGTCAGCACTTCAGCCCCGGCATGTCCGGTCACCTCGTGCCGGACATCACGCTCAACACCCACGACCACCGCGACCTCACCCGCGGCCACCAACTCGGCGACCTCGTCACAGCCCTCGACAAGGTTTTCCGCCAACACCGCCCCGACGCCGTGCTCGTCCAGGGCGACACCACCTCAGCGCTCGCCGGGGCACTCGCCGCCAACACCACGAACACACCCCTCGTGCACCTCGAAGCCGGGCTTCGCAGCTTCGACCGGGCCATGCCCGAAGAACACCACCGCGTGGTCATCGATCATCTGGCCGACCTGTGCTGCGCCCCAACTCCACTTTCCCGGGACAACCTGCTAGCCGAGAGAATCGCCCCAGAAAGCATCGAGGTCACCGGCAATACCATTGTTGAAGCTGTCGCCGCCGCGTTACCGAACGCGGCGGAACAGACACGGTTCCTCCGCGCCCTCGATCTCACTCCCGGCGGATTCATACTCGCGACCATTCACCGACCCGAAAACGCCGACAACCGCGTCAACCTCGTTGCAATCCTGCAGCAACTGGCTGGATCACCCATACCGGTCGTGTTCCCGCTCCACCCCCGCACGCGGAGACGCATCAACGAATTCGACTTGACCGACCTCGCCGGACAGCTCCGCCCGACCGAACCACTCGCCTACCCACAACTACTCACTCTCGTTCGCAACGCAGTGGGCTTGATCACCGACTCCGGTGGAATCCAAGAAGAAGCCACCATCCTCAAACGCCCGGTCCTCGTAGTCCGCCGCAGTAACGAACGTCCCGAAGTCGAACACACCTTCGGAAGTAGAACCCTCCCCACCAGCGGGGGTATCACCCGGACACTAAAAACCTGGTTGCACGACAGCCACACGATCAACGCGCGGCTTGCCAGCATCCCCGCACCATTCGGAGATGGCACTGCCTCCAGCCGGGTCGTTCATGCCCTGCACTCACGGTTCGATGACGGCACGCAGGTACCAACCAGCTTCCCAGCGTGACAGCGGTGTGCATGCCGGGCAGACCGCCGACGGCGGCCTAGTGATGCGGCTGTATGTGGACCGCTGGGAATGGCTCGTCCCCCTGGTCACCAGCTACGGCGCCGACGTGCGGGTCGAGGAACCGGCCGAGCTGCGCCAGGCCATCGTCGCGCATCTCCGCAAGGCGCTCGACGTCTACAGGCACACTGACAAGATCGACCTCGATGCATCTTCCGGGCCCGAATTCAGGGACTCGCTGCTTCCAACGCGGCAGCCCAGGGGTAGGTGTCCAGGACGGTGTTTCCGGTGCGGGGCGGGTGGGGCACGAATCCGCCGTCGCCGAGTAGCACCGTGACGCCGGAGGCGTGGAGTTCGGCGACGCTGCGGCCGAACACACGGTTCGCGGCCAAGGCCGCGTTAACGAACGGAAGGACGACGATCGGCACGCTGCCCAGCCCGGTCAGCTCGGCCAGCATGTTCAGCGCGTAGGTGTCGGCCGAACCGGCAGCCCATTTGTTGATCGTGTTGTAGGTCGCCGGCGCCACGATCACGGCATCCGCTCGGGGGAAGGATAGATCTCCCCGTTTCCGGTAGGTCGTGCGTACCTGGTGACCGCAGGCGGCTTCGAGCCTGGCCAAATCAAGGAAATGCTCGACGGCGGCCGGCGTCGCGATGCAGTACACCGACCAGCCGTCCCGCTGGGCGAGCTGAACCATAGTCTCGACCCGGTCCGCCGGCCCGGCCGCACAGATCACCAGATACAGCACTCGTTCACTCATGCCGGAACTCCGAAGACTCACCACGCGCCGAATGGATCTCTGATCCTGTCGCCGCCGCCGTGCGTTGTCCACTGCGGTGATCGGAGAGAATGTGATCGTGGCGCGGTTGTTGGTGTTGGGTGGTTCGTGGTTCTTGGGCCGGGCGGTGGTCGAGGACGCCGTGGCGCGCGGCTGGGAGGTGATGACCTTCCGGCGCGGTCGCAGCGGCGAGGACGTTCCCGGCGTGGTGGTCGTGCGCGGAGATCGGACCAACGTCGACGACGTGAGGCGGTTGGCCGCCGCTGGGCCCTGGGATGCGGCGGTGGACACGTCCGGTTACGTGCCGCGTGAGGTGTTGTCCGTTGCGGAGGGATTGGTGGCGGCAGTCGGGCGGTATGTGTTCGTCAGCTCGGTGTCGGTGTATCGGGGATGGCCGGTCGAGCCATTGACCGAGGATTCGCCGGTGCTGGAATGTCCGCCGGACGCGGGACCGGATTACGGGTATGACGCCGATCCGGGACCGTCCGTCTACGGTTTCGGCAAGGCGGGATGCGAGAACGCGGTCAGGGAGGTGTTCGGCGCCGACCGCGCGGTGATCATCCGGCCGGGTGTGATCTTGGGTCCCCGCGAGTACGTGGGCCGGTTGCCGTGGTGGCTTCGGCGCGTGGCACGAGGTGGACGGGTGTTGGCGCCAGGTCGGCCGGACCAGATCATTCAGCCAGTGGATGTGCGCGATGCCGCCGCGTTCGCGCTGCACACGGCGGCCGGGCCGGTGGGCATCTTCAATGCCACCACGTCGCCGCGCGACACGATGGAAACGCTGTTGACCGCATGCCGGCAGGCAACTGGTTCGGACGCGCGGTTCACCTGGGTCACGGACGAGGATTGGCTTGCGGCGCAAGGAGTAACACAGTGGACGGAACTGCCGTTGTGGCGCAGCCATCCGGGTGTCTGGGCAGTTGATTCCTCGCGGGCTTGGCGGGCCGGACTGGTCACTCGGCCGCTCACGTCCACGGTCGCCGACACCTGGGTGTGGATGCGGTCGGGTGGCAGCGCCGTCCAGCATGAGCGCAGCGACGAACAGGGCATTGCTCCCGAGAAGGAGGCAGCGATCTTGCGGGCTTGGGACGCACACGAAGCCGACCACCGCGGTACCGAGTAACGCGACTATCGGCCGAAAGTAGGACGTGCCGTCAGCCGTGCCAGATCGTGCGCGGTGAAGTCCTCGATTCGTTCGCCCAGCCGTCGCGCCTCGGTCGCGCCGTGAAATCGTGGCGCGCTGACGAGTCGGCCGAGGTTGTCCAGCCGCAGGGAGATCGCCTCGGTGCGATGTTCGGGGGCCAGCGCCAACACGAGTGACAGCGCTTCTTCAGTGCCCGCGAGGTCACCGCGCAGTGTTCGCGCGGTCGCCAGGTCGACATAGGCGCCAAGTTGGCCGGCACTCCACCGTGCGTGTTCGGGAGCTGTTCCGAACAACTCCAAGGCAATCACACATAACCGTCCTTGAGATACTGAACGGCTCCACCATTCAAAGCATCTATTGCTGCCGCGACCCGTCGCCACACATGGGGCCTGAGTCGATTTGCCGCTTCCACTTCGGTAGAGAACTCGAAGGCAGACAACTCGTTGTCGTGCAACCTGAGACCAGAAATCTGTTCCTCATTCATTTTCGCCGCCATCGAAGATAAAGGCCAACAGGTCATCCCAGGGACCGTGTGGCGACACCCAATCAACGCAGACCAACCGGCCGGCCTCGATATCGAGGTCAAGTTCCTCTTTCAGTTCACGCTCGACCGCCTTGTGCGGTGACTCATTCACTTCCGCCATTCCACCGGGCATATCCCAATCCGGCTTGTACGCCGGGTCGACGAGCAGTATCCGGCCGTGCTCGTCACGCAACAGCACGTCCGCACGCACACGCTTGCGAGCCTGCTTGGCATTCCCTTCTGCCAAGTAGGCTCGCCACGCCTCAGGGTCACGTTCGTACAGCGGGACTTCAGACACCATCGATACCCTCTCCGCACCAGTCCTTGCTGAGCCGGGTCCTGGGACGCTCGCGAGCCGGCCGCCGCAGAACGACTTCGTGATCTTCATATGGGGTTGGTGAGTCGTTGTCGGAGAGCTTCAGCCAGATCACGGATGGTGCTGGGGGCGTTCCCGTGCTCGATGAGGTTTACGGCGGCGCCGAGTCGGACCATCGCCAGCCGCGACTGGAAGATTCCCACGTCGCTGATCAGTTCACGGATCGCTCTGTCGACGTTGCTCCACGATTCGTTGAGGGCGTAGCCGTAGAGTACCCATGCCCGGTAGATGAAGTTCATTCTCGGCTCGGGTATCGCGTGGGCGGACTGCTCCAGGAAGTCGACGGATTCGGTCTTCATGCCGAGATCGACCCGAACTGCCCCCTCAAACCAGCACAGTTGAGCGTTGTTCACCCACCAGGACCACTGCGGGTCGTCCGCACGTACCCCGTCCTCGAAGAGCGAGTGTGCTCGACCCAACTGCCGTCGTGATTCATCGTCAGCTTGGAGTAGCCCATAGGAGCGGGCCAGACGCAGGCGGAACAGGGCCTCCAGTCGTGGCGACAGGCGGCGGTCCGATCCCAGCACGAGCCGCGAAACATTGATTGACTCGTGCGGGCGCCCGAGGGACTCGGCGCGCATGGACATGTTCTGGAGCACGAACAGTTCCATGCTGCGGTCCCCGGCCATTCTGGCAAGGCTCAAGGATTCATGGTTGACCTGTTCGGCCAGCGAGTCGTTCGCCGAGTCGTGCAGACTCCATCCGGCGACCTCGGCCACTTCGGACAGAGCGGAGTACACGTCTCGATGCAGGCCGTTCCGGATCTCGCTGGTGTTCACCCGGTGACGCATCTGCTTGTACGCCTGCACAATCACCGGGGCGGCGGCAGCGCCACCATACTGCTGATCAAGGTGCACAAGGTTCTTGATCTCCCTGCGTAGCCCTTCAACATAGTCAGCGTCGATCGGAGCCGACTCGGCGGAAACCCGGACAATGCTCGGTGAAATCGCCTTCACTCGTGTGCGGCGTTCGGCCTGCTCGCGGTCAAACTCGGCTCGTTTCAGCGCTGCTTCCTCATCGCACACCTTGTCATAATGTGCGACTAACGCCCCGGCCGCGCCCAGTGCCCTGTCGGCCTTCTCCCAGAAGTCTCGGTCGGGAAACTGACGTCCCGCCTGAATATGGGAAATGGACGTCCGATGGTAGTTCGTCTCGCGGGCCAGGTCGCCCTGAGTCAGGGCTGAGGCATCGAGATATGCCGCCAAGGCCGCACCGAGCTCGCGGCGAAGCTTCGTCACCGCGTCTGGCTGGCGGGCCATACACGCCCCCGTTCTCGCAACAGGTTCCGGTTCCCTATTCCAGCGTAGCGACGCGCACGAATGGGTGATACCGCCAGGTGTGTGGGAGTTGCGGCCACAACCTTTCCCACACTTCGGCCACCCGGTTACCTGTGATCACACAGCGCGACAGGCCCGCTACCGACGCCGCGCCGCCACACGATCTGCGAGGAACGACATGAAGACGACGCCCGGCCCGATGCCGCACCCGTCAACGGTGCCGGTGCTGTTGGTGCGGTTCCGGGCCGGTGTCGTTCGGGAGTCACAGCGGCTGGTGCACCTGGTGGACCTGCCCACCGAGAGCACCATGCCCCGGACACTGACCGCCCGATGTGGACAGTCCTTCAAGCCAGGACAAGCCGAACGGCTGGCCGGGATCACTGGCATGCCCTGCCTGAACTGCCTGACCAGCCGGCCACCCCACCAGCCAGCGGGGAGCGGTTGAGCCGCCGCCTCCCGCGCTCCCGCTCCCCGCCACCCGCAGAAAGAACTCCCCGTCCGGTGCGGTGCTTCCCCCTGACTGACCCGCACCAGACGGGGTCCCAAGCCGGCCGTGCCGGCAACCAAGGTCACCCGACCAGGCACGGCCACCGGGAGGGCAGAGGCAGGCCCCGGGAAAATCCCCGGCTCCTTCTGAGGTTGGTCACACGACCGCCTCTGCCCTCCCACCCCACCAACACCGAAAGAC
>DASVLX010000072.1:0-4930 GCA_036384655.1 Pseudonocardiaceae bacterium | reverse complement strand
CGGAGGGCGCCGCGCTGCAGGCCGAACTGCTGGCGGCGGCCGCCGGCCGGGTGCGGATCATCGGCCCGAACTGTTTCGGCGTGCAGAACTGCGATCTTGGGTTGAACGCCTCCTTGGCCCGCGGCCTGCCCGGCATGCCGGGCCACATCAGTTTGGTGACCCAGTCCGGTGCCTACGGGATGGCCGTGCACACCGTGGCGCTGGACGAGGGCGCACGGTTCGCCAAGGTCTGCGCCACCGGCAACAAGGCCGACATCGGCGACGAGGAGCTGCTGCGCTATCTCGGCGCCGACCCGGTGACCCGGGTGGTGTGTTTCCTGTCCGAGTCGATGGCCGATGGGCGGGCGTTCGTGGACGCGGCCCGCGCGATCACGCCGGACAAGCCGGTCATCGTCGCGCGCACCGGCCGTTCGGCCGCCGGGGCGCGGGCCGCCTTCTCGCACACCGCCACGCTCGCCGCGCCGCACCGGGTGGTGCGTGCGGCGCTGGAGCAGGCCGGGGTGTTGGTGGTCGACTCGGGTCTGGACATGCTGGACGCGGCCCGGGCGCTGGACGCGCAGCCGCCACCGGCCGGGGCACGCGCCGCCATCGTCACCAACTCCGGCGGCACCGGCGTCGAACTGGCCGATCTGCTGGCCGACGAGGGCGTGGCCGTGCCGGAGCTGTCGGCGGGTCTGGCCTCGGAGCTGCGGGAGTTGCTGCCGCCGCTGGGCAGCGCACGCAACCCGGTCGACCTGACCACGGTGTGGAGTCGGTTCGCCGAGCTGTATCCGGCGGCGGTGGACAGGCTCGCCCGCTCCGGTGAGGTCGACCTGGTCATCGCCGTGCTGCTACACCGCTCGGCCGATCCGGCGGTCGCGGCGGCGCTGGCCGAGGCGGTCGGCAAGCTGCGCGCCGACGGCGTGTCGACCCCCGTTTACGTGTGCTGGGTGGCCGAGCGTGCCCGGCGGGCGGGCGTGGAACCGCTGCGCGAGGCCGGCGTGCCGTGTTTCGATTGGCCCGGCCGCACGGCCCGGGCGGTCGGCAATGCCGTCCGGTATGGACTCGCCCGGAACCGGGTGCGCTCCACGCCTCGCGCACCGGCGCCCGGCATGTCGACGTCCGGACTGCCGGACGGCGTGTTGTCGGCCGAGGCGGGCGCCCACCTGCTCGCCACGGCGGGCATCGAGGTCGCGCCCTTCGAGGTCGGCCGGAACGTCGAGGAGGCCGTGGCCGCCGCCGAGCGGATCGGCTACCCGGTCGTCGCGAAGGCGCTGCATCCCGCGCTGATCCACAAGAGCGATGCCGGTGGTGTCCGGTTGGCCCTGACCGACGCACCCGAGGTCGCCGCCGCGGCGGCAGACCTGCTCGACCTGGCGCCCGGCGCGAGACTCCTGGTGCAGCGTCAGCTCGGCGGCACCGAGCTGGTGGTTGGCGGTATGCGCGACCCATCCTTCGGGCCGATGGTGCTGGTCGGCGTGGGAGGAGTGTTCGTGGAGATCCTCGACGACGTCGTGCTCGCCACCGCGCCGGTGTCCGACACTGAGATCCGCGACCTGCTCCCCCGGCTGCGTGGCTACCAGCTGCTCACCGGTGCCCGCGGCCGTCCCGCCGTCGGCCTGTCCGCCCTCGCCACCCTCGTCGTGCGGGTCGGCGACCTGATGGTGGCCAACCCGGGCATCGCCGAACTCGATCTCAATCCGGTGCTCTGTGGACCGGCCGGCTGTGTCGTCGCCGACTGGCGGGTGCGGACCGAAAATCGGTCCTCCCGGGACAGGACCGGCCGCTCCGATTCGCCCGCCCATGGCGGAGAAACCGAGGTCACTTCTCCGTAACGTCCGCTGTGTTCTGGCCCACACAACCGAAAGGTCACCAGCCATGCGAGTCGGATCGAGCGACGTACTGCTTCCTACCACGATGGTCGGTAACTATCCGAATCCGCGCTGGTACGACGGCCGGGCCTTCGCCGTCTACCCGCTCGGCGAATTCGTCCACGACTCCATCAGCCGCGAGGCGTTCGAGGACGCCGTCGGCGCGATCGTGCACGACCAGGAAAACGCCGGCATTGACGTCATCAGCGATGGCCGCGTGTACGGCGGGGACTCACCGTACGGCGCCATCCTGTACCACTACGTGCAGCGGATGTCCGGCTACAAACTCGCCGGGCCGCCCATTGGCCTGCCGATCTACTCGACGCTCTACGCACCCACCTGTACCGGCGAGGTTCGTCGCGAATATCCGTTCCACCTCGCCACCCTGCGGGCGATGCGCCGGGCCACCAAGAAACCCGTCAAGATTTCCTACACCGGTCTCCAGGTGCTGGCCGCGGCCACGAACAACCAGTACTACAAGGAAACCAGGGAACTCGCCATGGCGATCGCCAAGGCGTACAACGAAGATCTCAAGGAACTCGCCGACAACGGTTGCGACATTGTCCAGTTCGACGAGTTCGTCTGGCCCTACGGCATGGGCGACTGGGAGATCGAGGTCCTCAACGCCGCCATTGAGGGCGTCAACATGCAAACCTGGGTGCACACCTGCTGGGGTAACTACTCCGGCACGCCCGGTTACTTCCCGGATCAGGAGCAGACCGAATTCGGCGCCTGGGTGCTGGACCGCCGGCCCGCCGCGGCCCCCGCACCGGAACGCGCCTACGCGCTGTTCCCCCAGGTCAACGACGCGAACATCACCGCGCTGAACTACGAGGTCGGCCGGATGGGCCCGGATGACCTGAAACCGCTGGTCGACCACAACTTCAGCAAGGATTTCGTCGCCGGCGTGATCGACGTCAAGTCGACCATCACGGAAACCGCCGACGAGGTCGCCGACCGGATCCGGCAAATCCTCGAATACGTGCCGGCCGAGCGGCTGGGCCTGTCCACCGACTGCGGCCTGATCAACCTGCCCCGCATGATCGCCGCGAGCAAGCTCCGCGCCCTCGCCGACGGCGCCGCCATGGTCCGCAAGGAAGTGGCCGAGAAGCACGACTGACCCCACCCCAGAACCACCCGCATAGCGCGCCCGGCCGCATCCCTTCCGGCCGGGCGCGCCCCCGTGCGGGTTGGTCTACCGTTCGTACGGTGTGATGTCGCAATTGTCCAGTTGGCTGCCTGCCGTCAGCACGGCCAAACCCTGATCCGACACGACCAGGTCGGCCTTGTCCGTCACCCCGAAATCGTCGACGCCAGGTCGGCCGGTGACCTGCCACCACACGAACCGAGGCAGGGCTCGGCCCTCCAGGATCTCTTCAGCTTCGGGTGACAGCGTGATCTCCACGTCTTTGAGTGCGAAGGCCGGGAGCCCGCTGGCCGTCAGCCGCTTGGCGAGTGCCTCAGTTACGAGGAACACCGGGAAGGTGCACACGAGGTCGTCACCGAACCAGTCGGCGAACTCGTAGTGCAGATGTCTGACGAGCGGCGGGTGGACGCTCGTATCCAGCACGACGTGATCGCCGAAGCCGCCCGCGACTTCTGGCTCAAGGAGGTAATACTTCATGCGGCTCCCTTTTCGGTGGTACGAGGCAGGTTACCGCACCTGCGGTTTGAAGGTCCGGCCGTATTTGTCATCGATGTGGGTGGCGAAGTCCAGCAGGTCTTGCTTACTCGGGTGTTGGTGCGATTGGTAGAACTTTTTCCACTCGGCGCGGATTAGCTTCAAATGTACGCGATTGTTGATAGCACCAGTCGGAATTCCGCGCAGATTCTCGAACGAATGAAGCTCCTCGGGCCGCACGAGACCGGGATACCGATTGAGCACCTGCTGTTCGACGGCATGGTGCACCCAGACTAATCCCCGAAGTCCGGGGAACCGTTCGAAAAACGTCTTGCGGTAGTCCGTCGATGTCGTCCAGCCGAAGGATGCAGGCTTCCGAGGTGTCCACTCCGGCGAGGCGCGCGCGGCCGTCGGCGCCTCAGGCTGGGCACTTCAACCCGCACCCTGCTGAGCACGAATGGCGGCGTCTTCGAGTATCTGCTTGAGCTGCGCGAGCACGGTGGTGGTTTGCCGCACCTGGTCCGCGACGCCAGCGGCCTGTTGCCGCACCTCCTCACCAAGCTGTCCGCCGGCCTGGACGACGAGCTGCACCACCTGCTCCAATTCCTGCTCAATACCGGCGGCATACTGCACCGGCACTCGATCGGCGGCCGCGCTAAACGCCCGCGCGGCCTCGTCCATGTAGCCCATGGCTCAGGTGTCCTTTCACCGTTGTTTATCTGTGTCCGATTCACCGTGTGCTGGTGAATCGGACGACGAGTTGGATAACGGCGCAACAACGGCTACCGCAGTGCTCTCCTTGCTCGGCGGCACCATGGCCCGCAGCCCCTTAACGAGCCTCTCGAGCAGCTCTGGGTCGGTGGTTGCTGCCGGCACTGGCGTTGCCTTTCGGTGTCGCTTGGAAAGCCGCGATGCCCGATGCTTGCCCCCACCGTTGTTGGGTACAGCCAGTTCGGCGCGCACGATCCGCCCGCCGTTCGCGGGACACCAGTCCGACCGACGACAGCGCGCCTCGCAGCTCGCAGAAAGCGTCGGTGGCTGGTCGTGCCGATCAGCTACCTCGATCACGATGGCGTCAGCGAGGAGAGCTAGCCGCACGCGCAGCAGCGCGACATCCGCCCGCTCGGTCCAGCAGCGACTAGACCCTGGCACTCCCGTACAAGCGACCGCGTCGGCAACCAGTTCGACCGCGACCACCCGGGCGTCGCTGATCAGCGCGCTGCATCCCCAGTGCCGGAGTGTGACGTCTACGAACAGCTCGGCGACAGCCGGGGCCGTTGACGTGGCCGCGAGGTCAAGGTAGTCGAGACCACGCGGTTGCCCATCAAGCGGATAGGCGGCCGAAGTCCGGCGGTATTGGACACATTGCGGCGCGGCTTGGTCGGCTTGTGGGGGCATCACTGACGTCTCCCTCAATCACGATCGGGGCGGTGGCACGCTTACGAATCAACTCCGCAGT
>DASVLX010000071.1:0-3760 GCA_036384655.1 Pseudonocardiaceae bacterium | reverse complement strand
GGGGGCTGCTTCCGGTCGACCCCGGACAGCGGCTGACCGCGCCCCGGCAGCACCGCACGCTGCCCGCGGTACTGCGGGTCGACCAGGCCGAGGCGGCGATGCGGGCCGCCGCGCGCGGCGCCGGCCAGGGTGATCCGGTGGCGATCCGCGACCAGGCGGTGATCGAGCTTCTCTACGCCAGTGGCGTGCGAGTTTCGGAACTCTGCGGGCTGGATGTCGGTGATGTCGATTACGCTCGCCGCGTGGTTCGCGTGATCGGCAAGGGCGGCCGCGAGCGGACCGTTCCATTCGGCGTGCCCGCGGATCGAGCGCTACGCCGGTGGCAGTTCGAGGGCCGCCCCCGGTTGCTCACTCCGCGGTCCCCACCTGCGTTCTTCCTCGGCGCCAGAGGCGGCCGGCTCGATCCACGAACCGCCCGGCGCGCGGTGCACGACACCATGAGCGCGGTACCCGGCGCCCCCGACATCGGGCCGCACGGCCTGCGGCACAGTGCGGCGACGCATCTGCTCGAGGGGGGTGCTGATCTGCGAACCGTCCAGGAGCTGCTTGGTCACGCTAGTCTCACGAGCACGCAGCTCTACACCCATGTCACCGTCGAGCGGTTGAAGGCGATCCATGACAGAGCCCATCCGAGGTCCTGAGGGCGGCCGGATGGGAACGCATGCCGTGGGCGCCACCGAGAAGACGACTCGGACGACTCCGTTGACCCACCCGGAGATCGCGCGGGGATCCGTGCCGGAGACCCGCCCGGAGACAAACCCGGACACTCCGCCGTTGGCGTCCCTGTCGGCGGACGACGTCGAGGCCGGCATCGTCGCGCTGTGGCGTGAGTACGGCGAACGCCGCGATCAGGCGCTGCGCGACCGGCTGATGCTGCACTACTCGCCGCTGGTCAAGTACGTCGCCGGCCGGGTGGGTACCGGTCTGCCAGCACATGTCGAGGTGTCGGATCTGATCCAGTCGGGCATCTTCGGCCTGGTCGACGCGATCGAGAAGTTCGAGCCGGAACGCGGCCTGAAGTTCGAGACCTACGCCATGCAGCGGATCAGGGGAGCGATCCTGGACGATCTGCGCACCCAGGACTGGGTCCCCCGGTCGATCCGCGGCCGCGCCCGTGAGGTGGAGCGCGCCAACGAGCGGCTGAGCGCGAAACTGCAGCGCACCCCGCGTGACTCGGAGGTGGCCGCCGAGCTCGGCATCTCGGTGCCCGAGCTGCGGGACCTGTACGCCCAGTTGCGGCTGACCAGCGTGGTCGCGCTGGACGTGCTGCTCGCGGCGGGCCGCCCGGACGGCTCTCTCGCCGACTCGCTGCCCGACGAGGCCGCCGACGATCCGGTGGCCAACCTGGTGGACCAGGACAACCGCCGGTTGCTCGCGGAGGCCATCGCGCAGCTCGTCGAGCGGGACCGGATCGTCGTGACGCTGTACTACTTCGAGAACCTGACCCTGGCGGAGATCGGCAGGGTGCTCGGGGTGACCGAGTCCCGGGTCTCCCAACTGCACACCAGGGCGGTGCTGCGGCTGCGCGCCAAACTGCAGGAGCAGGCCGAGTCCTAGCCAGGCCTGACGGTCACGACGCCAGATCCGCCGGCCACGGCAGCAACCTGACCTGGCCGGTCACCAGCCGCAGTGGGTCCAGGTACTCCTTCTCGCGGTGTACGCCCCAGTGCAGGCAGACCTGGCCGGCCGGGCAGCCGGGATGACCGGCCAGCAGGAATCCGATCACCTGGCCCCGCCGAACCGACTGGCCCACCGCCACCGCCGGCCGGACCGGCTCATAGCTGGTGCGCAGCCCGTCCGGGTGTTCCAGGGACACCACGCTCCGGCCGGCGAGCGGTCCCGCGTAGAGCACCAGGCCGTCGCCGGCGGCCAGCACCGCCTCGCCAGCCGTTCCGCCCAGGTCGACGCCCCGATGGCCCGGGCCGTAGGGGGTGGCCGGCGCCTCGAACGGTCGTAACACCGGATGCGGCGGCGCCAGCGGCCAGCCGAACGTGCTCGGCCCCGCCACGGCAACGGGCTGGTCGGCATGCGCTCCCGGAGCCAGCGGAGCCAGCACGCCGGCCCCGGCGATCAGCAGCGCCGCGACGAGCGGCCTGAACACTCGGCTCGACCAGCGAGCGCGCAGGGCACGGATGGTGATGTTCATGCCTCCACGGT
Organism: Pseudonocardiaceae bacterium; assembly: GCA_036384655.1. Taxonomy (GTDB): domain Bacteria; phylum Actinomycetota; class Actinomycetes; order Mycobacteriales; family Pseudonocardiaceae; genus DASVLX01. The sequence goes on along the minus strand of DASVLX010000071.1, from coordinate 1,603 downwards.
GCCGGCCTTCCGACCGGCGCGGCGGCGACCGTGACGTGCCTGTGGACAACCGGTCGATCATGTGCCGCCCAACCAATGTGCGATGCCGCGTCCGGGTACACTCCGGTTTGCGGCTCGTGCGTTGAAGTGCGGGTCGACTTCGCGTGCCAGCGTTCGCCCGGCCGGTCACAACCGGACAGGCACGGCATCCATCGGTCCCGTTACTCGGATTGTGTAGCGGGTTCGGCTGTCGGCGCGGCACCAGGGCGATGGGTCACCCGACCACATCGTGACAACCGAGCAGCGTGCCGGCCTCGACCGACACGCCCGACCGAAGAGGTGCGAATCAGGCCATGGCCGTCGTCACCATGAAGCAGATGCTTGATTCCGGCGTGCATTTCGGGCATCAGACCCGCCGCTGGAACCCGAAGATGAAGCGCTACATCCTGACCGAGCGCAACGGGATCTACATCATCGACCTGCGGCAGACGCTCACCTACGTCGACCGCGCCTTCGAGTTCATCAAGGAAACCGTCGCGCACGGCGGCTCGGTGCTGTTCGTCGGCACCAAGAAGCAGGCCCAGGAGGCCATCGCCAACGAGGCGCTGCGGGTGGGGATGCCCTACGTCAACCAGCGTTGGCTCGGCGGCATGCTGACCAACTTCTCGACCGTGCACAAGCGTCTGCAGCGGCTCAAGGAACTGGAGTCGATGGAGCAGACCGGTGGTTTCCAGGGTCTCACCAAGAAGGAGATCCTGATGCTGACCCGGGAGAAGGACAAGCTGGCGAAGACCCTGGGCGGCATCCGCGACATGCAGAAGGTGCCCAGCGCAGTGTGGATCGTGGACACCAAGAAGGAGCACATCGCCGTTGGTGAGGCCCGCAAGCTGGGCATCCCGGTGGTGGCGATCCTGGACACCAACTGCGACCCCGACGAGGTCGACTACCCCATCCCGGGCAATGACGACGCGATCCGGTCCGCCGCGCTGCTGACCAAGGTCGTGGCCGAGGCCGCCGCCGCCGGTCTGATGACCCGGTCCAACGCCGGCCGGCCCGCCGCCGAGGGCGCGGAGAAGCCGGAGCGGGGCGTCGGTACCGATGAGCCGCTGGCCGAGTGGGAGCAGGAGCTACTGGTCAGCAACGAGCCGCCGGCCAAGACCGAGTCCCCGGCCGGCACCGAGGCACCGGCCAGCACCGAGGCAGCGGCCAGCACCGAGGCACCGGCCAGCACGGACTCGGTGGCGAGCGACGAGTCCGCCGCCAAGACCGAGGCACCGGCGAACACCGAGTCGGCGAGCGAGCAGCCGGTCTGATCTGGCGGTCGCTCCACCCAACATCCACCCAACCCGCGCGTACACCGAGGTAAGGAACGGACGACGCACGATGGCTAACTACAACGTGGCCGATGTGAAGCGGCTACGCGAGGTCACCGGTTCCGGCATGATGGACTGTAAGAAGGCCATCGAGGAAGCCGAGGGTGACTTCGACAAGGCCGTGGAGATCCTGCGCATCAAGGGTGCGAAGGATGTGGGCAAGCGCGCCGAGCGCGCCACCACCAACGGCCTGGTCGCCGGCTCCGGCGGCGTGCTGCTGGAACTGAGCTGCGAGACGGACTTCGTCGCCA
>DASVLX010000070.1:0-38483 GCA_036384655.1 Pseudonocardiaceae bacterium | reverse complement strand
ACTGAACGACACTCTCACCCACCGCAAATCCATGGCCGGTGGCGAGACCGCCGTGACCGAGGCGTTCATCGACTACGGCCACCGGCAGGGTTGGGATCACGCTCCGGCCTACCTGCTGCGATCCCTGCCCGATCACGCCGCCCGCACCGGCCTGATCGACACCCTGCTCACCGACCCCGACTACACCCTGTACGCGGACCTGCGCCGGCTCCGCTCCGCCGTCACGGCCGCCAGCACCGAGGCCGGCAGGTGGGCCGGCTGGTTGTTGCGCCGGACGCCCGCGGTGCACGCCAGCCCGGCGCAGCGGCTGGCGATGTTGTCGGTCACCGAGGCGCTCAACAGCACCGACACCACCTACCGCACCCACCGCGCGCCAGCCCCCTACCGCGCCGTGTGGGCGCGCGGCGCCAGCCTGCTGACCGGGCGCACCAGCGCCATGCGCGGGGTGTGCGCGGTCGAGGTCGACGGCCGGGATCTGCTGGCCTCGGCCAGCAAGGACCGCACGGTCCGGATCTGGGACCCCACCACCGGTCAACGGCTGCGCCAGTTGACCGGGCACGCCGGCTCGGTCAATGGTGTGTGCTCCGTCCGGGTCGGCGACCGTGACCTGTTGGCCTCGGCCAGCAAGGATCGCACGGTGCGGATCTGGGACCCCGCCACCGGTGCCCAACTCCACGAACTGGTCGGGCACACCGACGCGGTGCGCGGGGTGTGCGCGGTCGAGGTCGACGGCCGCGAGCTGCTCGCCTCGGCCAGCAGCGACCGCACGGTCCGCATCTGGGACCCCGCCACCGGCATGGAGATCCGCCACCTGGTCGGGCACGCGGACACCGTGCGCGGCGTATGCGCGGTCCGCGTGAACGGACGCGACCTGTTGGCCTCCGCCAGCGACGACGGGTCGGTGCTGATCTGGGACCCGGTCACCGGCACGGCGCTGCACCGGCTCACCGGGCACACCGGCTGGGTGCTCGGGTTGTGCGCGGTCCGGATCACCGGTCAGGAGCTGTTGGCGTCCGCGAGTGATGACGCGGTGGTGCGGATCTGGGACCCGGCCACCGGTCAACAGGTGCGGAAGCTCGCGGGGCACACCAGCTGGGTGCGCGGCGTGTGCGCGGTCCGCGTGGACGGCCGGGATCTGCTCGCCGCCGCCGACAGCGGCCGCACGGTGCGGATCTGGGATCCGGCCACCGGAACCGAGCTCGCGCTGATCCACACCTACGCGATTCCCAACGGCCTGACGTCCATCGACCCGGTTCTCTTCGTCGCACTGGGAACCGGGCTGCTCGCCGTCCGGGTCTCGCTCAGCTCGTCGGCGCGTTGATGCCGAGCTGACCTGACGTCGGGGCAGGCGCCATCGATGACGCCTGGATTCGGCTGACCGGCGCGACGCGGAGCAGGTCGGTGCCGGTGAATCCCATCGGCGCTATCGGCTGTTCAGCTCGTCCAGGATCGCCACGATCCGCGTAGCGGTCGAGTTCCGAGGAATCGTGGCCATCTCCGATGCCGCCTCCATGATCCCCACAATCTGCGCATCCTGCGGCAGGAGTGACAAGAACCACTCAACGGTACTGCCCCAGAATTCCGGCGTGTCATCCCCGAGGGTGAACATGGTTCCATTGAAGTACGCGCCGCTGCGCGTATAATCTGGGAAAGGCACGTCAAAGTCGAGGTAGTCATCATTGGTGCGGAGGGAGTGCTTGAGCCAGGTTCGAACATTGGGCCACCGCGAACGAAGGTTTGTCGCGAAGTCGTCGATCGTGAGCGGCCACCGCGTTCCCGGTGCCGCACAAATCATTATCCCTTCGTTCGACATGACTTCCACCTCTCTGGTGCGTTAATCAAGGAGTGTATCGCACATCGCTCTTGACGTGGTTCTCTGCGCACAGGAACTGCCAGTAACCTGTCGTCTCCGGGTCGTTGGTGTCAATTTCAAGAAACTGTGCATGGCCAGCAGGGTTGTCAATAGCTGATTGGTATCGTGTTAATTCCCTGTCGTCGCGAGCGGAAAGTACTTGACTTCCGAAGTCCTGCTGTTGCAGACCTTGGAGGGTTCGCGGGCTACAACCTTGCTCGCGAACATTCTTCGCGTCGATGATGGCGCCATCCGCTGGTCGAAACCCATCAGCCCAGACTGTTGAGCCGTCGGCGCCTGTCATCTGGTACTCGGTCGGTCCGGCGATGCGGAGCTGGTACGCGCGGTCGTCCGGAGTGCCGTAGTTTGGGCCGCGCGTCGCTAGTGCACCCATCCAGGCCGCTGCGGCGGTTTCCTGGCCTGGCGAGTAAAGCGGGAAGGCGGGTGGATCATTCGGCGGTATCGGGCCGACAGGTGCTGGCACATTCGTCCTGAAGTCAGACGGCTGATGTCCAGCGAAACCAGAGGGCGCAAGCACGCCCGGGAGCGCAGGCCCGGCTCCCGCACCCGCGACATCCACGTTCAATTGGGCTGCTGCCGCTTCGATGATCGCTTCGGCATCGGCCAACGCACCTGCGGCCGCCCCAGTAGTTTCGGCTGTGGCGAACTCGGCGGCGGCAGCTGACGCATCGGCGACAACGCCCGCATCCGCTGCGCTGGCCGCGGCATCGGAGCCACCAACGGTAACGATGCTGAGCAGTAGTCCGCCAACCGCAATGAGGCCGGCGCCGATGGCCATGTCCGTGATCTTGTTCCGCAGTGTGTCGATCGCGCCCGCGAACGAGTCGCAAGCGTTTGCCAGCACGCGGCAGCCAGCTGAAACGTTCTCCATCAGCGGTTGGCCGGCGGCGATCGTGCTGCCGTCACTGGGATGTCCGGTGAAGACCGTCGCCGCATAGCTACCGAATGCCTCGACCGCGGCACCTTCGCACAGCACGAACACCGGTAATGCCTGGTTGGCCGCGTTGACCTGAGCATCATCGATCAACTCGCCGGCTTTGCGCCACACATCGGCGGCAGCGCGCAGCCTGTCCGGATAGCCCTGTGGCCAGAACTGGGAGATGACCGGGATGTCATTGGTCTGCCCAGGCCCGATCACACTCGGCAGGCCGGCGTGTGCCTCCGTTGGCTCGCACTCCGGCGGCCGGGACATACCCGAACTGGTGTCGATCTGGCCGCCGTTGAACGACGCCGCGATGTTGTCTTCGGTCTTGAGATAGTTCCACGCCATCGTCAGCAGCCGACCGGAGATCGCCGCCATCGCCTGTCCGGCCTTGTCCATGGCCTGGACAACCGACCGTGCGCACGGCTCGTAGATGTTCGCGAAGTTGTGTGCGGCATCGTCGTCACCGGCCATTCCGACCGAGGAGGCGAGATCGCCCGCGGTGCCTGCGGCAATGTTCAGCACGAACGTTTTCGCGTCCAAGAACTGCACGGACGCCTGAAACATCACGTCACGGTCAGCGACGAAACCGGCCATGGCACCCCCAGCGAATTACAGAACCGTTGGCCGCTACAGAGAGTACCTGGCTGACGACTGGTCGTCTGCCTCCATCCGGTTGTTCCTGGGTGAACCTCGCTATGGGCCGTCGAGCCCTCAGCTCGCTCCGATACCCAGCTGGGCCGACATCACGTGGACGTCCGAGTTGACCCAGTATTCGGCGAGCCGGTCGGACGCGACGCGGAGCAGGTCGGTGCCGGTGAAGGAGACCGGGGTGCCGACGGCGGCGGTCGCGCCGGGCATGCCGCCGGCGTAGTGACCGGAGACCTGCCAGCGGCCGGCGATCAGCGGCCCGTCGACGAGCGGTCCAACCTGGACGGTGAAGACGGGATCGCCGAGGACGGCGCGCAGCTGGTTGATCCAGCCGACGACCCCCTGGGCGCCCTGGATGGCGCTGTCGTCGCCGTCGCCGGCGAGCGCGGCGTGCACGGTCATGTTGTCGGCCAGGATCCGATCGGCCACGGAGAGTTTGCCGTTCCACAGCTGTGTCCACTGCTCCCACAGTGCGAAGGCGGTGTCATCGGTGGACGCGTCGGACGAGCCGGATGCTGGAGTGCTCATGATCTCCCCAATCAGGGCGTCAGAATGATCTTGCCGGACACGGTGCCGGATTCGGCCAGCCGCAAGGCCTCGCCGGCCTGGCTGAGCGGAAACCGCGCGGCGACCTGCGCGGTGATGCTCCCCTCGGCCAGCGCACGCAGCACCTGACCGAGGTCGTCACGCAGCCGAGCGCGGAACCGGCGTGGGCTGAACCGCCGCCCGGCCCAGACGTTGAAGAAGAACGCGTGCCGCCGGTTCGGCAGCGCGTTCCACAGCCAGGTCCGGGCCAGGATCTTCAACACCGGCAGTTGCCTTGATCCGGTGTCGTCCCGGGTGGCGGCACTGCCGTAGGAGACCAGGGTGCCACCGGGCGCGAGCAGCCGCCACGAGCGGACCACGCTGGCCGCGCCGAGGTGGTCGAAGACCGCGTCGACGCCGCCGGGCGCGAGCGCGCGAACCGCCGCGGCCACGTCGGCGTGGTAGTCGACGGGGATGACGCCCAGCGAGCGCAGCCGGTCGTGGTGGCGCGGCGAGGCGGTGCCGATGACCCGCGCGCCGGCCAGCCGGCCGAGCTGGGCGAGTGTGCTGCCCACGCCGCCGCTGGCGCCGTGCACCAGGATCGTCTGCCCGGCGCGAACGTGTGCCCTGCGGTGCAGCATCTGCCAGGCCGTGATCCCGTTGACCACGACGGTTTCCGCCTCGGCCGGGTCCACCCCGGCCGGCACCGGCACCGCGTCGGCCGCCTCGACGATGACGTGGCTCGCCCAGCCGCCGACCTTGGTCAGCACCGCGACACGCTGCCCGAGCAGCGCCGGGTCGGTGTCCGGCCCACCGCCGGCGATGACACCGACCAGGTCGTAGCCGGGTACGAACGGGAACGGCGGCTGGTCGTAGTACCGGCCGCGGCGCATCTGCTGCTCCGCGAACGACACGCCGGTGGCCTCAAGCCGGATCAGCACCTGGCCCGCGCCGGGCGTGGGGATCGGCGTCGTGCGGGTTTGCAGGCCCTCGGGCGCCACCACGCCCGGAAGAACGATCTCGGTCCGCTGCTCGACCGTGGTGTCCATGGTCGTTACCTCATCTCGTGTTAGTTATAGGCTCTAACATGAGTATTATGGCATCACTGGGACGGTGTCAAGGGAGCGAACAAGGTCATGGACAGTCCGGCACGCAGCCCGCGCGAGCGCTACCGTCTGCAGGTGCGCGAGGAGATCAAGGCGCATGCCTGGGAGCAGGTGGCCACCGCCGGCGCGTCGGCGCTGTCGCTCAACGCCATCGCCAGGCGGATGGGGCTCAGTGGCCCGGCGCTGTACCGGTACTTCGCCAGCCGCGACGAGCTGATCACCGAGCTCGTCCTGGACGCCTACCGCGACCTCGCCGGCACCTGCCGGGCCGCCGCCAGCGCCGAACACGGCCCCGCCGCCAGGCTGACCACGGTGGCTTGCGCGCTGCGCCAGTGGGCGCTTGCCGCGCCACACCGGTATCTGCTGATCTACGGCACCCCGGTGCCGGGCTACACCGCGCCGCCGGAAACGACCGCGATCGCCGCCAGCCTGATGGCGCTGCTACTCGACTCGTTCGCGGAAGCCGAAACCGAAGCCGCCGGGAAGGCCGACGGGGCCGGCCAGGCGGCGGAGCCGGACACGGCTCTGGAACGCGACCTGGCCGGCCACCGGAGCTGGGCGGCCGGCCACCGCGCCTCGCCGGCCGCCCAGCACCGCGCCCTGACGTTCTGGACCCGGCTGCACGGCGTGCTCAGTCTCGAACTCGCCGGCCATTTCGCCGGCATGCAATTCGATCCGGCCCTGCTCTATTCGGCCGAGACGCACGCCGCCATCGGAACGAACCAATAACGAGAATCAGCCGAACCGGCCGTGCACATAGTCGGCCGTGCGCGGGTCGACCGGACGGTTGAACAGCGCCTCGGTGTCACCGACCTCCACGATATGGCCGGGCTCGCCATTCTCGGCGAGGAAGAACGCGCTCTGCTGGGAAACCCGGGCCGCCTGCTGCATATTGTGCGTGACGATGACGATCGTTACCTCGCGGCTCAGCTCGGCGATGGTTTCCTCGATGCGCCGGGTGGACGTCGGGTCCAGCGCCGAACACGGCTCGTCCATCAGCAGCACGTCCGGGCGCACCGCCAGCGACCGCGCGATGCACAGCCGCTGCTGCTGGCCACCGGACAGTGCGCCGCCGAGCTCACCGAGCCGGTTCGACACCTCCTGCCACAGCCCGGCTCTGCTCAGGCATTCCCGCACCAGATCGTGCCGGGCGGATCGGGTGGCGGTGCGGCCGGTGAGCTTGAGGCCGGCGGTGACATTGTCAGCGATGGACATCGCGGGGAACGGGTTCGGCTTCTGGAACACCATGCCGATCCGCCGCCGCGTTTCCGTGACGCGCTGTCCGGCCTGGTAGATGTCGGTGCCGTCCAACCGCACCTCGCCGGCCAGTGCCGCGCCGGGCACCAGCTCGTGCATGCGGTTGAGAATGCGCAGGAAGGTCGACTTGCCGCAGCCGGAAGGGCCGATCAGCGCGGTCACCGTGCCGGCGGGCATGTTCAGCGAGACACGGTCGAGCACCTTGTGTCCGCCGAACCACGCGGACACCTGGTCGGCCTCCAGGTTCGCGCCGCCGACGGGCAGTGTCTGGGTGTTCGACTCGGCGGTCTGTGGGAGGGTCACCCGCCAGACGCTAGGGATCCAACACGGCCGGCACGTGAACAAATGGTTCACCGGGAATGGACGAATCGGCGAAAATATTCACTGTCACTTTATGTAACCGTTATTGGGTGCTAGTTAACATTCCCGCCATGTCGCCAGAGCACAACATTATTCACCTGGATGTTGTGATCTTGAAATACAGCGGAAATACTTGTTCATGTCCGCACGGAGCGGACGGAACCGCGGAAGCACATTGAAGTGTTCCGCAAAGTATCCCAACAAAGGAGAGACGCGAATGCGTTCGTCCTTGATCAAGGCCGCCGTCGTGGTGGCCGCTGCGGCGGCCGCCACCGGCGTGCTGGCCGGCCCGGCGCTGGCCGACCCGCCGGCCCAGCACCCCGTGCTGGCGACCGACATCACCGGCACCGGCTCGGACACCATCCAGTACGCGCTGAACGACCTGGCCGCCGGCTACAACACCGCCAACAACATCAACATCACCACCGGGGCCGGCTATGTCACGTCCTGGGATGCGGTGAACCCGCAGACCGGGGCTATCGGCGAGAACATCACCGTGAAGCCCGGTGACACCCTTCCCCGGCCGAACGGTTCCGGTGCCGGCATCAAGGCGCTCCATGACCACGCCTACCTGGACTACGCGCGGTCGTCGCGTGGCCCGCAGGCCGGTGACGTGGACGCCGACGGCAACCCGCTGCTGTTCCTGCCGTTCGCCGAGGATCAGCTGAACTACGCGGTGGCCACGACGACCAACGCGCCGCTGAACCTGAACATCTCGCAGTTGAAGAGCATCTACCTGTGCCAGGTCACCACCTGGAACCAGGTCGGCGGCACCTCCGGTGACACGATCATTCCGGAGATCCCGCAGATCAACTCGGGAACGCGTGCGTTCTTCGAGCAGACCCTGGGCGTCACCGACGCCCAGATCTTGGCCGCCCCGTGTGTCCACACCATCGAGGAGAACACCCCGAGCGACATCGCCGGTAACCCCGACAACATCGCTCCGTTCTCGTACGCCCAGTTCGAGTCTCGCTACCAGAACTCCGGCATCAAGTTGAGCACCAATGGTCTCGCGAACCGTGAGGTGTACGACGTGGTCCGGAGCGACCCGAACACTCTGGTGCCGACGTACCTGCAGCGGATGTTCGGCGATGGCACCGGTGCCGTCGACTCCACCCACAACTACGTGTGCAGTGCGGCCGGCCAGGCCATCGCGCACGCCGATGGCTTCAAATCGCTGAACACGACCGACTTCCCGGACGCTGCGTGTGGGCTCGCCGAGGTCTACATCCCCTGATGTAGTGACGGCGTGACGCTGTAACACCCGGTGCCCGGCGGCCACCCGCCGGGCACCGGTGCATTTCCGGCCGATCCGACCACCACTCAAGAAGAGATCAAGGAGAAATCCATGCGCTCGTTATCAATCAAGGCCGCTGTCGTGCTGGCCGCTGCGGCCGCCGCGACGGGTCTACTGGCTGCCCCGGCCTTAGCCGACCCGCCAGCTGACCACGCAATCGCCGCCACTGACATTGACGGCGTAGGCGACAACACCACCCAATTCGCGCTGAACGATCTGGCTGCGGCCTACGACGCCAGCAATCCAGCGAACTACGTGGCGTCCTGGGATGCGGTGAATCCGGTCACCGGCTTGCCCGGTGACACGATTACCGTCAAGCCCGGTGACTCGAGCTTCCGGCCGGACGGCTCCAACGCTGGCATCTCCGCGATGAGGACTTATGGCTTCCTGGACTTCACGCGGTCGTCGCGTGGCCCGCAGGCCGGTGATGTGGACGCCGACGGCAACCCGCTGCTGTTCCTGCCGTTCGCTGAGGATCAGCTGAACTACGCGGTGGCCACGACGACCAACGCGCCGCTGAACCTGAGTATCTCGCAGCTGAAGAGCATCTACCTGTGCCAGGTCACCACCTGGAACCAGGTCGGCGGCACCTCCGGTGACACGATCATTCCGGAAATCCCGCAGCTTAACTCGGGAACGCGTGCGTTCTTCGAGCAGACCCTGGGCCTCACCGACAGTCAGATCCAAATGGCGCCTTGTCTGAAGGTCATCGAGGAGAACACCCCGAGCGACATCGCCGGCAACCCCGACAACATCGCCCCGTTCTCTGATGCCGTGTTCACCAGCCGCTACCAGGACTCGGGTATCGAGTTGAACACCAGCGGCTTCGGCGCCAATTACGAGGTGTACAACTTGGTCCGGTACGACCCGAAAACCGATGGAATTCCCGATTACCTGCAGTCGTTCTTCGGTGACGGCAGCGGTGGCGAGGTAGGTAGCTCCGGCTACATCTGTAGTGCCGCCGGCCAGGCCATCGTGCAGGCCGAGGGCTTCAAGCCCTTGTCCACCAGCGACTTCCCGAACGCTGCCTGTGGCCTCGCCGAGTTCTACCTCCCCTGACACGCAGACACATTGGTGCCCGGCGGTCGAAGACCGCCGGGCACCAATGCTGTTCAGAGAAGAATTACAGGCCACTCACCGCGAGAGCGAGGAACTGGGTCGAGGTGTGCGAGTCGAAGTTGTTGTCCGACACGAGCACCAGGGTCTTCTCACCGTTGGGCAGAGTCGGGCCCCAGGTGAGGCCGGAGAAGTTCGCCACGTTGCCCAGGTGCAGCGTGGCGAAGTCCACCAGCAGAGTCTTGCTGACCGGAGTGAAGGTCGCGCCGGCCAGCGAGGTCAGCGTGGTCACGTTGGTCGCGTTCGTGGTGTCGATCTCGTAGAGCCGGACGCTGTTGCCCTTGCCCGCAGCGGTGCCGTGCTCCAGAACCAGGTAGTGCGTGGTGTCCACCGGCAGGATGTCGGCGATCTCGTTGGTGCCGTTCCCGTTGGCGTCGGTCAGGGGCAGCGCGTCCAGCGGGTAGGCGTACTGGGCCAGCGGCCGGAAGCCCAGGAGGCGGTTCTGCAACACGATCCTGGCGTAGCCGCCGGTGGTCGCGGTCGGGTTCGGGCCGTCCTGCAGCAGCGGACCGGCCACAGTGGACACCGCAACCTGGCCGTTGCTGGAGAAGGCGACGCCGGACAGGCCCTCGCCGTCCCGGATGCCGCTGGTGCCGGTGGAGTGCAGAGCACCGGAGACGGGCAGGGTGGCGACATAGCTGCCGTCGGTGCCGGCCTCGCGCACGGTCGGGTCGATCGCCAGCAATGTGTTGTTCGCGCCCTCATCGGCCCAGAACACGTTGCCAGTGGTCGGGTCGTAGGCGATGCCCTCGGGGTGGACGGTGTCCTGGCCGGCGGTGGCCGAGGGCGGGTAGTAGGTGCCATCGGCTCGCTGCAGCGGCACCACACCGGCGGCCACGGTGGCCGGGGAGGCGGTGTCCTGGGCGAGCGCGGTGTTCAGGCCGTTGGCGGTGGAGCCGAGGCTGAGGTAGTAGAACCGGGCCGGGCCGTGGTCCGAGCTGTCATCGCTGATCGCCCGCCAGGTGCCGGTCGCGGAGTCGTAGTTGATCCCGGACAGGCCACCGAACGTCGAACCGTCGAAGCTCAGCGAGCCGGGCACGCCGAACTGGGCGAGCTTCTGGAAGCTCACCGCGTTGGTGTTGGTGCTGGTGGCAGCGGCGGCCGGTAAGGTCGCGGCAACAGCCAGGGCCAGGCCCGCGCACACGGCTGGGACCATGCGTCTCAACATGCTGTGGATCTCCTTCGCGGAATGTCCCGTTTCCCTGTGAAATCGGGACTATCAAAGGAAAATCCTCGTAACCGACCAGCAGGCAACGAACCGATGAGCGGCACACGTCGGACCACCACCCGGTTCAGACCAGGTTGGGTAGGAGTCGGGCGACCGTTTCGTAGATGTTCCAGGTCACGGCGAGTAGCAGGGGAATGCCGATGAGTAGTGCCTGTGAGCGGCCCCAGTAGTGGCGGGCCCAGACGACGCCGGCGAGCAGCGCGATGAGCGCCTCCAGCCACAGCACCAGGGGGATCGTCGCGTTGGTGTCGACGGCCATGGTCTGGTCCTCGGCCGGAATGGTGCTCGGGTAGCCGCTCGGCGTCGCCGCGGGCATGCCGAGCAGGTCCGCGTCGACGATGACGGTGTCGCCGTGCCACAGCATGTCCTTGCTGTCCGAGGTCTCCAGCACCAGCCGGCCGGTGTTCTTGGCCGGTGCCGGCGCCACCGGCTGGCCGGGCCGGCGGACATCCCGCACGCGGTAGGTGAAGACGCCCTCGCCGGTGGTCACGGTGATCCGGTCGCCGGCCCTCAGCCGGTCGATCTGCTGGAACGGGCTGCCGAAGGTCAGCGACTTCCCGTACAGATAGGACGATCCACCCTGGCCGGGCAGCGGGGTGTCGGCCAGGTGACCGGGGCCCTTCTCCAGATCGCCGGACGCGGTGCCCTGCACGACCACCTGGTTCAGGTTCAAGCCGGGGATGTTGAGCAGCGCCACCGGCACACCGTCGGCGATCGCGCCACCAGTGGGGGCGGTGCTGTCCGCGAGCTGGTAGCGGAAGTTGGCGTAGAGTCGGTCCTGGTCGTTGTTCTGCTGGATCGGCGTGAGCACCAGCAGGAACACCACTAGCCCCAGGGCGCCCACGGCCAGAGTGATGAGCGCCTGGCTGACCATGGTCACCCACAGCGGCGCGGGCGGGCGCGGTGGCCGTGCCGCTGTGGGCGGCTTCGATGGCGCGGGCGGTTGAGGTGGTTCGGCCCGCACCGGCTCCTGGTCGACGAGGGTGGTCATGGGGTCAGGGCTCCTAACACGATGGCGCTCGATCGGGGAGCGGCGTCCGGCGGGCTAGTAGGAGAAGCAGGAGAAGGAGCCACGGTGGGCGACGCCCAGGCCGCGAACCGCGGGCCTGGGCGTCGCTTGCCGTGTCACTCTGGTGCTCGGTCAGGCTCGGTGCGGGAGGGCCTTGCGGATGCGGGATCCGAAGGTCACCAGGGCGAGTCGGACGGGGTGACCGGGCTGGCCGCCCCAGCGGATCAGCGGGACGAGCACGCCGGCCAGCAGGCCGATGCCGAGCAGTACCGGCAGGCCCCAACTGGCTAGCCAGGAGTTGCTGCCCCTGGTCAGTGCCAGGGTCTGCGGCAGGCCCGTCGAGGACTTGCCGTTGTCGCCGGGTGCCGCCGATGTGGGACTGGGTGTGTTTCCGCCGGTGCCGTTGCCGAGGCCGCCCGATCCGTAGTCGGTCTGCACGGTCTGGGAGGGCTCACCGAGGTTGTTGGCGATGGTGTCACCGAGGTTCGGCGGCGGGGTCGGTACCTGACCGTCCTGCGCCGTCACATCCGCCGCCACCTGCTTGGTGTAGTCGGACAGGGCGGACAGTGCACCGGTCAGTGGCGCGTAACCATCGGGGAGCTGGCCGCGGCCGTCGCCGAGGACCTGGCCGTCGGTGGCGGCGTAGGTGAGGAACTGCCCATAGTCCTTGGCGGTGGTCTTGTCCAGACCGGCGGTCGGCACCACCGCGTAGACCGGCATGGTGCCGGGATAGGCGTTGGCGGCCAGATGCTGGTAATCCAACGACAGCACGCCGGTTGTCTTGTCCTCGGTGGAGTACGCGAGTGCGGAGGTCATGCCGGTGACGGTGGGTGCCGCAAACAGCCGCTGGCCACTAGACAGTTGGTGCACCTGCAGATTGGCCATCGGCAGCCCGTACTCCTCGGCGAAGGGAACCGACGTCAGTGCGAGCAGATTACGGGAGCCGATGCTCTGCGGTGGCTCCTTGGCCCACTGGGGTGGGCCACCTTGGCCGTAGGTGCAGATGTCGGTTGCTGGGCTCTGCCGGTTCACCATGGCCATGGCCGCGTCGAACATGCTGTTCACCGGCTGCGAATAGACGATTTGGTCCGGTGTGGAGTATTCCCGGTAACAATGATCATTGTCGTTTGACTCGGGGGGCTCGACGTACTGGTCGAGTAGTGAGGTGGCTAGTTCGGGCAGTGTCATGCCTCGGTACTTCGGGTTGACGGTCATGCCACTGTAGGCATCCGGTGTGCCGTTCAACCACGCCCGCGCCTCCGGGTCGGCGTTGATGTAGCTGGTCAACGCCCAGATCACATCGGACTGGTCACCCGCGCCGAACATGATCATATTGTAGTCGTTGGTGGGAAAAGTGCTGGTGAACCCGGGGTTGATAGCCAGAAACTCCGAGTCCCGGAACAGATCCTGCGGGTTGGCCTGCAACGCAGGCTCGGTGCTTACAGACCTGTAGGAGTCAGTAAGGAGTTTGGCCAGCAGCAGCGGGGTGAGATTGAGCGTGGTGACCTGCGCGTTGTCCTTGTCGTCGATGAGATACGTGACGGCGAAACCGGTGACCGCGACCGGAGCGTGCACCACCGGTCTGGCCGAGGATGTCACCGGTAGGGAGCTGAGGATGGCGTTGGCGCCGTAACCGGTGCCCGGGTTGGTAGTCAAGAGGTCCCGGGCCCGAGGCTCGAACATCGACACGTAGGACAGATTGAACTTGGTGGGATCAAGACAGAATTCCGGTACCCAGGAGTACATGGCGTTGTAGGCGAGCTCGGAGCCGTCCACCGGAACCTGGGCCCGGGTGTCACCGTTGGAGCATACGTCGAGGGTTGGCGCGATACTGATCGGGAACGCGATCCGGTTCTGCCAGTTCGTGGTGAGCCACCAGGTGGGGGCTTCCAAATACCCGTTTCCGACGAGGCTGCCGACGGCTACGCCAACCGGCGTAATAGGTCCGCCTGAACAGCCTGCTGCCGCATTATCGGCACACCAGTCGGGTCTGGTGATCGGCACCACCTCGATGGTGCAGTCTTTTCCGTATGCACAGCCCAGGCTCGGATACTGCTCGGCGGTGCGTACCTCGAACTGCTGGTTCTGGCGCTCGCCATTCGCCCCCGTCCACGCGTACACGAAGTTGGGCTGCACGCCGGCATTGAGTTGGAGGTCGGTCGGCGTGGTCGTGAGCCCAACCATGGTGTAGTGCTGCCCTGTGACCGAGGTGAATCCCAACGCCTTGTTGATGACGTTCGTGGTAGCCGGCGGGTTGGGGTGGTCCGGGTCGTTGGTGTCGCTGTACATCTTGGTGCCGACCTGCGGACTGGTGGACCCGAAGCAGTGCGCCGGGTCCATTGCACCCTTCGTTGTGTCCAGCCCGCCCGAATCAGTCCCCCAGCATTCCATGATGATCACGGGGAACTCGGAGTAGTTCTTCGTGCCGGGCGAGGCGGTGACGCTGTAGTTGTGGGTGGGTGTGGCGCCGGACCAGTTCAGTGTCACGATCTGATGAGAATGCAGGTTCTCCGTCTGGGAGGCGGTCACCGACACACCGTTGTTGCTGGCGGTCACCGCGCTGCTGGCCTGCGAGCTGGGTTTGGCGGCGGCGTGCGCGGTCATCGAGCCAGGGATGATCGTGCTCATGAACACGCAGGTCATGACGGAGACTAAGGCTCCGGTCACCAGCGTGACGCGTCTCGCGGTGCGGCCGCGTGCCGTGGCGTGCATCTCAGTTCCCTCCATTGTGTTGTCTCTGCCGCCGGGCGATCGTCGTGGCGACCACTGCCGGCACCAGCAGCACCAACAGCAGCTCGACCACGGAAAGAACCCCGAACACCGTTGTCACGTCATGGCTTCGGGATGCGGCCAGATCGGTCGCTGTCGAGCCCTCGCTCGTGCTGCCCGACCCGCTACCCGAATCCCCGACCGCGCTGCCGCTACCGGGATCGGCCGCGTCCGTGTTGTTCGCCGCCGAGGTGTCGCCCGAGCCGCCGCCGCCCGAGCCGTTACCGCTGCCGTTACCGGAGCCGTTGCCATTGCCGTTCGAGTTTGGGTTCGCGGTGTTGGCGAAGGCGCACGGTCCCTGGCCGACCTTGTCGCAGTCCGGTGGCACCGGGTCGATCTGGGCCAGCCGGTTGATGCTCGGGTTCTGCGGATAGTAGGTCGGGTTGTTGCAGGTGGCGGGGTTCTTGTTCTGGATCGCCGAGGGCTGGATATGCGAGTACTTCGCCACCTGGTTGAACGCGGCCTGCACCAGGTTGATGGTCAGCGGCGAATAGCCCAACTGCGGCATACTGTCCTGGCCCTGGCAGAGGAAGTAGTAGGCGAAGTCGGCGAAGGTCTGTGCCCTGTTCGCATTGGTGCGCGAGTCGTTCGGACCGATCGGGATGATCGAGTACGAGTACGACGACAGCGGATAGCTGCGCGGATCATTGTTGGTGTAGACGTTGGTGAGGTCCTGCGTCAGGTAGGTCGTCGGATCGTTCGGGTTCGACATGTTGAGTTGCGCCCGGGTGAGCGCGACCGCCGCGTTGTACGGGTTGGGCGCGGTGTAGTAGCCGGCCGCGTTCAACACATTGGCCACCGGATAGTGCGCGTTCAACGCGTAGGAGTACTGCACATATCCGATGGCGCCGTCAAAACCGGACGAGGTGATGGTCTGCGCGACCTGCGAGTCGCCGTCCTGGGCGGTGATGTTGGACGCGTGGATCGGGTAGTACGAGGTCGCCTTGTTCGCTCCCGCGTACGACGCCCAGATCGAGCCAAACTGCTTGACCATCCAGTCGGTGAACTGGAAGGTCGTGCCCGAACCGTTGGACTCCACCACGACCTGGATGCGCTTCGCCGGCAGCGCATGGCCGTTCATGTCCGCGGTGATCGCCGGGTCGTTCCACATAGTGATCTTGCCGGTGAAGATCTTCGCGACGGTCGTCCCGGACAGTCGCAGGTTGTTGACCTGCGAGTTGCCCTGGTTCAGGTGGTACATCAGGGCGGTGCCGCCGGCCACGATCGGGATATAGGCGAAGTCGCGGGTGCCGTTGTTGTCCGCCTGGCCGGTGAGCGGGTCCGTGCCCTGGAAGGCGATGTCGGAGTTGGCGAAGTCGTTCTGGTAGTACGAGAAATCGGTGCGGCCCTGGCCGGAACTGCTGACGTTGAAGCTGACCGGCACACCGTGGGCGGCCTCGTCGGCGATCCACTGGTTCATCGCGTTCGCGCTCCAACTGGAGCCGGAGCCGTAGATCTGCTCGTCGGCCGCGTTGGCCGCCGGGCTGAACATCGCGGTGACCGCCAGAGCGAGCGTCGCACCCAGTAAGGAGATGGCCTTGAGCCGTATTCTGGATCTTGTTCTGCTTCCTGCTCCGGATCGTCCGGGCATCAGCGTTCCCTCCTGCGTTTGCCGGCAATCAGCCTGGTCAGCACGAACAGCAGCACGACGAGCACCAGCAGGATGGTGGCCGCGCCGAACGCCCGGGTCACCATGCTCGGCACGCCGGTGCGCACCATGTCGTAGATGAACAGCGGCAGTGACACCATCGAGCCGCTGAACGGATTCACGTGCATGAACGTCGTGAACCCCGAGTTGAGCAGCAGTGGCGCGGTCTCGCCGACACCGCGTGCCACGCCGAGAATCAGCGCGGTCGCCAGGCCGGACCGGGCGGTGGGCAGCACCACCCGCCACACCGTGCTCCACTGCGACGCGCCCAGCGCCAGGGCCGCCTCGCGCAGGCCACCGGGCACCACCCGCAGCACCACCTCGGCGGCACGGGCGGTGATCGGCAGCATGTTGATCGACAGCGCGGCCGCGGCGGCGAAACCGCAGTGGTCGACGCCCAGGCCGACCAGCAGCACCACGTAGATGAACAGGCCGGAGACGATGTCCGGCAGCGCGGTCATGGCCTCGACCACGACCCGCACCACCCGGGCACCCTGCCTGCCGACCTCGTTCAGGTACACGGCCGCGAGCACGCCGAGCGGCAGCGTGATCACGATCGTGATCAGCACCTGGATCAGCGTGCCCACCAACGCGTGCAGCACACCGCCCGAGGACAGCGGGGCGAGCGTGCCGGTGAGTGCCATGGTCTGGGTGTAGAAGTTCAGGTGCCCCAGGGCTTCCCGGCCCTGCCACACCGTGCTGACCACGACCATCACCAGCGCGCCGCCCACCACGATGGCCCCGGCGTGGACCACCGTGGACATCAGTTTCGTAGCGATCTCCGCGCGGTTGTGCGTCTGGGCCAGCACGATCCCGTGGATGAGCAGGAACACCAGGAACCAGCACACGATGAAACCGAAGGTCCCCGACCAGGGCAGCAACCGGTCGTAGACCACCCACACCAGCGCGACCGCGGCGACCGCGGAACCCAGTAACGCGAGCCAGTCGGACCGGGTCGTGGTGGACAGCTTGCGCGGCAGGTCCGGCGGTGGCGGAACGACCTCCGCCGCCTCGACCTTGGGCGCTTCCAACACATCTGTCATGGCACGCTCACTCAGATCTCGGTGGCCGCGCCGCTGCGGCTGCGCGCCACAACCACACCGGCCAGCAGGTTGATCACCATGGTGATGACGAACAGCACGAGCCCGGCCGCCAGCAGACCGGACAACTGCCGGGGTGTGGCATCACCGAAGGTGAGCGCGATCAGCGCGGAGATGGTGTCGCCGCCGCGTTCCAGGATGTGCGCGCTGAAACCGAACGTCGGCGAGATGATCAGTGACACCGCGATGGTCTCGCCGAGCGCGCGGCCGAGGCCGAGCATGGTGCCGCCGATCATGCCGCCGCGCCCGAACGGCAGCACCACGTCCCGGATCATGCCCCACTTGCTGCCGCCCAGCGCGAACGCGGCCTCCCGCTCACCGGGTGGTGCCTGCGAGAACACCTCACGCATCACCGACGCGGCGATCGGCAGCGCCATCAGCGAAACGGTCAGTCCACAGAGGAAAATGGACTTCGAGTACATCGGCTGGTCCCACAGCGCGGCCCGTGGATCGGCGTTGACCTGGAAGATTGGGATGAACCCCAGGTAGGTCTGCAACCACCGGGCGAACCCCGGCACCGCCGACTCCAACACCGAGAAGCCCCACAGGCCGTAGATCACGCTGGGCACCGCGGCCATCAGGTCGAGCAGGGTGACCAGCGTCGGCCGGATCCGGCGTGGTGCGTACTCGCTGATGTACAGCGCCACCGCGATGGCCAGCGGCAGCGCCACCACCACCGCGACCAACGCCACCAGCACGCTGCCCAGCGCCACCGAGGCGATACCGACCTTGTGTGGATCGATGTTGGGCCAGTCGGTGTTGGTGAAGAAAGTCCAGCCGTACAACTTCAGCGCCGGCACGGCTTTGAACGCGAGAAAAGCGCCGATGCCAACGAGGATGACTAGCAGCAATAAGCCGCCGCCGCGAGCCACACCGCGGAACACGCGGTCGGCGCGCGGCACACTTGGCCGGATTTCCCTCGGCCGATCTTCGGTCTGGGTAGACATGATCCTCCTCAACAGGCACAGCCAAAACCGGTTCGGTGACAGGCCACGCCATGAACGGTGAACGGTCACCCAACGGGACGCTGCGGCGGCATGTCCCTTGGTGGGGGTTGCTCCAAATGGATCTCCCGGCTGCGCCGGCCGGTCTGGAACACGACCAGCGTCATGTCCGGCTCCGCGTCCGGAGCGTTCTCGCGGAAGCGCTGCACCGAACGCAGCGCGTCCACCCTGCGGGCGAAGCCGCGCGAGGAGGTCGCCAGGGCCGCTCTCGGTGCGGCGTCGCCGCGTGGGTCGGGCAGCTCCATGCGCCACCACCACAGCCCGTCGGCCCGGTGCTCGAAGACGAACAGCTCGGCGTGGATGGCGAGCTTGCGTACGATCTCCACCTCGTGGAGAACGTCCTCGTGGTCCTCCTGCTCGCGGTCGGATAACCCCAGTACTCGGTTGTTCCCACTCAATAATCGCCAGCGGATAAGGTCCCCCTCAGCGCGGAAGCACTGATATCTGGCCATTCGCCCCGACCTCCCAGGTCGACCTGGTGCGTTTTCTGGCACATCTGGACAATCGGTTCGATTTGGCACTCGGCGCGGCGAAGGGGTGATGTAGGAACGTACGGCAGAAGAACGCTCGATGACCAATATGTCGGGTACCGACACATTTCCAGCGGCTGTCTCGGTTCGCCGCAGGTCAGCGGCCGTGCGGGCGTCCGGCCCCGGCTCGGGCCGTTGGCCGCGCCGGGCCGCGTTACCGAGGTGTTGCCGGAGTGTTGTGGGCGGCGAGCACGGCCAGCCCGACGATGACGGCCCCGGCGGTCATGCCGTCGCTGTCAGCCCAGGGTGAGCCAGGCGAGGCTGCCGGCGCCGGCGAGCGCGCAGTAGATCGCGAACGGGGTGAGCGTGCGGGTGCGGAAGTAGTGGGTCAGGAACCGCACGGCGACGTAGGCGGCGACGAACGCGGCGATGCTGCCGGCCAGCACCTGGCCGTGGATGCCGGCGCCCATCGGTCCGAACAGGTCCGGGATCTTCAACACGCCCGCGGCGAGAATCACCGGCGTGGCCAACAGGAAGGAGAACCGGGCGGCGTCCTCATGGGACAGTCCGCGCAACAGGCCGGCGACCATGGTGATGCCGGACCGGCTGATGCCGGGCAGCAGCGCCAGGATCTGCGCGGAGCCGATCAGCGTGCCGCGCGCGATCGACAGCCGGGCCAGCCGGGAGTCCGAGGCGGCGTCGGCGGCCTGCTCGGCATAGTGCTCGATCTCGTGGGCGCTGTGGCCGGCCGCGTCCGGGTCGCGGGCCGGCCAGATCATCTGCCGGTTCGGGTCCCAGCCGACCGCGGCCATGACGACGGTGGCCTCCGGATCGGCGGCACCCGACGCGGTGATGCCGGCGGCGGTGTCGGGGACCGCGTCGGCCCGGGCGCCGGCCTCGGCGCGGCGGCGCAACCGTTCCCCGACATACAGCACGACACCGTTGACCATCAGGAACGCGGCGGCCGGAATGGGCCGGCCCAGCGTGGTGCGGAACAGGTGATCCAGCGCCAGGCCGGCGATGCCAACCGGGATGGTCGCGATGATGATCAGCCAGGCCAGCCGCTGCGCTGGCGTGCGCATCTCCCGGTAGCGGATGGAGCTGACCAGGCCGCCGAGGATGCGCAGCCAGTCCCGCCAGAAGAACAGCAGCAGCGCGGCGGCGGTCGCCACATGCAGGCCGACGATGAACGCCAGGTAGGGCGACTCTGGCGCGGACACGTTCAGGTCCCGCGCCCACTCGCCGCCGACCAGGGCGGGGATGAGCACGGAGTGCCCGAGGCTGGACACCGGGAACAGTTCGGTGACGCCCTGGAAGGCGCCCACCACGATCGCTTCGAGGTAGGTCAGGCTCACGACGGATGTCTTCCGATCAGCGCGGATCTTCTACAGCTTGCGTCGAAATACTACAGCAGATGTAGAACTGAAGCAGACCGCCCGGTTTGCCCGAAGCACACGTTTCGTTTGCTCTCGGGCGGCATGATGTTGTCATGACATCGCCGAAGGCAGCCGTGCCGTGGACCGTGACCTGGGGGCTGTTCCTGGCCTGGGCCGTGCACGACGTTGAGGAACTCGCGACCGGGTCGGAGTTCATGCGGCACACCGATCTGCCGCTGCCCAAGCTCGATCAGGAACATATGAGCACCGCGATTGGACTGATGGGCGGCGTGATGGCCGCCGCCTCGGCCGCCGGCGCGGCGTCCGGCGGCCGGTCACCGTTCTTCCAGACCGTGCTGCTGGGGTTCGGCCTGCACTCGATCACGCATGTGGCACCGGCGATCGTGCTGCGCCGCTACACACCCGGCGTGGCCACCGTGCCGCTGGTGGTGGCGCCGTTCTCGCTGTGGGCGATCGGGCAGCTTCGCGCGCGGGGCGTCGAGTTCCGCGCCCGGCCGCGGTCGTTCCTCTGGTTCCCCGTCGTGGTCGGCGGTGCGCATGTCGCCGCGTCGCTGATCACGCGGCTGCGGCACCGCGGCCAGAAGGCGCTGCGGTCAACGGCACCGCGGTCAGAAGCCGGTGGCGCCCAGGCCGTGCCCGTAGGCGCGGACCAGCGGTAGGAAGACCTCGTCGACGATCGAGCGGATCACGTCGTCGCTGACCGGCCGCAGCGTCATGATGATCTCGGCGCGCAGCAGGGCGAACGGCAGCGAGCCGACCCGCTCGGGTAGCCCCGCCGAGGGGATCTCGTGACGGGCACGGGCCCGGTCGAGGATCGTGCCGATCGCGAGCTGGCCGCCCGCGATGGCGCGCTCGCGCAGCTGCTCGGGCGTCAGGCGCAGGTCGTCGAAGTGCTGTCCGGCGGCGCCGAGCATCAGATAGATGTCGGAGCGCTTCTCGTTGCCCCCGCGCAGCACGGCGAGCAGGTCGCCGCGCAGTGAGCCGGTGTCGGGCACCGGCAGGGTCGTCAGGTGCATCCGGCGGCGGGCCGCGGCGACGAGCAGATCGGTGCGGGTCGGCCAGCGCCGGTAGAGCACGGTCCTGCTGGTGTGCGCGCGCTCGGCGACCGCCTCGAAGGTGAATCCCTGACCGCCGCCCTCGGCGAGCTGCCGCCAGGCGGCATCGAGGATGGCGTCCTCCAGCTCGGCGCCGCGCCGCCTCGACCGGGGAGAGCTGTCATCCATGGCTGGTCTCCAGCGTCTTGGTCGCCAGCGTCTTGGTCGCCACCGTCACAATAAGATGCACTTGCGTACTTTATCTGGTCGAGCTACCTTCGTTTCAGAAGATACATCAGTGTATCTAAGTGCTGTGTATCTCAGTGCGCCGTGTGTCGCCACGGCGAGACGGAGGGGAC
The DNA here is from genome assembly GCA_036384655.1 of Pseudonocardiaceae bacterium. Taxonomy (GTDB): domain Bacteria; phylum Actinomycetota; class Actinomycetes; order Mycobacteriales; family Pseudonocardiaceae; genus DASVLX01. The sequence continues at coordinate 17,358 of DASVLX010000070.1, read as the reverse complement.
CCCATGGCCACTGACAATCCCGGCTCCGCGCGGCTTCCCATCGCGATGCTCACGGCGATCGTGGTGGGCGCGATCATGCCGATCCTCGACTCGACGATCGTGTCCATCGGGATGCGGACGCTGATCAGAGAGTTCGGCTCAACGGCGTCGACCATGCAGTGGGTGACCACGGCGTACCTGCTGGCCCTGGCGGTGGCCGTGCCGGTCGCCGGCTGGGCGCAGGCCAACTTCGGCGGCAAGAGACTCTGGCTGTTCGCGTTGGTGCTGTTCACCGCTGGTTCGGTGGCCTGCGCACTGTCCTGGAACGTGGGCACGCTGGTCGGCTTCCGGGCCTTCCAGGGCTTCGGCGCCGGCCTGCTCCTGGCGCTGATGCAGACGCTGCCGGCGCAGGAGGCCAGCCGCATCGGGGTCGGCTCGCTGGGCAAGATCATCGCGATGGTCTCGCTGCCGATGGCGGCCGGGCCAATCCTGGGTCCGGTGCTCGGCGGTGTCGTGCTCACCTGGCTGTCCTGGCACTGGCTGTTCCTGATCAACGTGCCGATCGGCATCGTGGCCATCGTGCTCGCCGCGCTGCTGCTGCACGACGACCGTCCGGACGCCCAGTCGCGTCCTCGGCTGGACATCGTCGGACTGCTCGCGATCGGCGGCGGGCTCACCGCGTTGCTGCTGGCGCTCACCAACACCGCGACCGAGGGCGGGGTCGCGCACGCTCGGGTGATCATCCCGCTGGTGATCGGTGCCGTCCTGATCGCCGGATTCCTCGCCTGGCCGTTGACCCGTGACCCGGCCCGCGCCGTCATCAACGTCGCGCTGCTGGGGCTGCGGTCCGTCGCCTCGGCCGCTGGCGCGATATTCCTGGTGATGGCGGCCATGTACGCGGCGCAGTTCCTGCTGCCGCTCTACTGGCAGGAGCTGCGCGGATACACCGTCCTGCACGCGGCCATGCTGCTCATCCCGCAGGGTGTGGGGGCACTCCTGACCCGGACCGTGGCGGCCCGGCTCACCACCCGGTTCGGCGGGCGCATGGTCGCGATCGTCGCTTTCCTGCTCGTCGCCGCGACCACCCTGCCGTTCGTGTTCGCCTCCGCGACGACCCCCGACTGGTGGCTGTCCGGTGTACTTTTCCTGCGCGGGCTGGCACTCGGGGCGCTGCTCATCCCGGTGATGATGGTCGCCTACCTCGACGTCGACCACGGCGACATTCCACATGCGACGATGCTGACCCGGATCGGCCAGCAGGTCGGCGCCTCCTTCGGCACCGCGCTCGTCGCCGTGGTGCTGGTCTCCGCCGCCGCCACCAGCAATGCCACACCGCAGGCCGGATTCCAGGCCGCGTTCCTGGTCGCCGTGATCCTCTCCCTGGTCGGCACCGTCGCCGCGCTCTGGCTGCCCGGCGCCCGAGCCACCTCCGCCCGCCTCGGCACCCCATCCCCATCCCCGGAGCCGGCCCTCACCGCCCCCGGTCCCGAGCACCCGCGCACGAACATCTAGGCGGCGGGTGGCCGCCAGTCGAACAGGCTGGATGTGGAGCTCAGCGCGATCGACGGGGGCAGCGCGCGCAGTACCGCGTCGCGCAACGCCCGCAGCGCCGCGCTGCGGACATGGGTTCCACGGCCGGTGGCCCGGGACATCGACCACACCCGCTGGCTGCGTGGCCGGCGCAGCCGGTCGTAGCGACGCAGTGCCGCGGCCAGGTCCGGCTCGCTGTCGGCGAGTACGACCAGCGTCGCCGCGTCCTCCAGCCCCTGGCAGCCGCCCTGGCCCAGGTACGGGACCATGGCGTGCGCGGCGTCGCCGACCAGCGCGACCGGCCCCTGCGTGAAGGTCGACAGTTTCGGCAGGTAGAAGAGGTCGTTGCGGAGCACCTGCTCCGGCTCGGCGGCCGCGAGGATGGCCGGAATCGGGTGACACCAGTCGGCGAAGCGGCGGCGGAACTCGGCCAGCTCGCCGTCGGGCGACTGTCCCCAGGCGGGCACGCTCGCGGTGCCGTAGCAGTAGAGCCGGTCACCGGGCATCGGGAACACGCCGAACACCCCGCCCGGCCCCCAGGTCTCGGTCCAACTCACCTCGGCGGCGGACAGCGTGGCCGGCCGGGGCAGCACGACCCGCCACACGGTCTGCCCGGAGTACGCCAGCGCCGGCGGGTTCGGCCACAGCGAGGTTCGCACGACACTGCGCAGGCCGTCCGCTCCCACCACGAGATCGGCGGTGAGTTCACCGCCGTCGTGCCGGACCACCGCGTGTCGTCCGTCGATCCGGACCTCGCGAACCCGGACGCCGGTCACCCTGATGTCGGCCGGGACCTGACTGAGCAGCGCGTCCATCAGCTCCGCGCGGTGCGGCACGGCGACCTCGGCGAGGGCGTCGCGTGGATCCTGCTGTCGCACGATCCACCGGCCGTGCCAGTCGCGCACCCCACCGGCGGCCGCCACCCGCTCGCCCCCCAGTTTGTCGAGCGCGCCAACCTCGTCCAGCGCGCGAAGAGCGTTGGGCCACAACGCGATGGCGGCGCCGACGGCGCCGAACTCGGCGGCCTGCTCCAGCAGCGTGACCGTCCAGCCGCGCTGGTTCAGCCCAGCCGCGGTGGCCAGCCCGGCGATTCCGCCACCGACCACGATCGCTGTCTTTCCCGTCATGCGAACCTCCTCTACACTTGTAGAGAACTCTACACCTGTAGAGTGTTGGAATGGCAACCGATCGACGGACCCTGATCGCGGACGCGGCCATCGGCACGATCGCGACCGAGGGCATGCGCGGCCTGACGCACCGCGCCGTCGACCGGGCCGCCGGCCTGCCCGAGGGTTCGACGTCGTACTACTTCCGCACCCGCGAGACACTCCTGCTCGCCGCGCTGGACCGGATGAACGAGCTGGACACCGCCGACATCGCCGGTCTGGTGGCCCCGGACGTGATGGCGGACCTGGGCGCGCTGACGGAGAAGTTCACCGCGCTCGTCCGGCACTGGGTGACCACGGCCCGTCAGCGCACCCTGGCCCGGTACGAACTCAGCCTTGAGGCGAGCCGCCGGCCCGAGGTGCGGGCTCGAATGGTCGAATACGGCAGCGAGTTCCGGATGCGGGCCGAGCGTGGCCTCGCCGCCGCGGGCGTGCCCGACGCGAGCCGCCGAGGCCGTTCCCTGGTCGACCAGATGGACGGCCTGATGTTCCACCAGATCGTCGGCGTCGGTGGTGCCATCGGCGAGGAGAACCTCGACGCCGCCTGCCGCGACCTCCTCGCCGCCGCCTTCCTGGGAACTCACGGGACGACCTCCGTGGCGAACTAGCCGTCGTGGCACCGCCGTTCGGGCGAATCCGAACTTCTGTGGTAGACGTCACAGATCGTCTTTGTGTTCGGTTTTGGACCGCGCATGCGGTCCGAAGTGGAATCTTGGGACGAAGCTGCGGTCGGTCGCTGGCACCGGTGGGTGATGTCTGACCACTTCGGGCGCGCGCGGTCCACCTTGGAGCGCGCGCGTCGATAGTCTTGCGGCACCTTCCAAAATCTTCAGGGGTGGTAGTCATGCGGTTGTCCGCACGCAATCAGCTCACCGGCACGGTCGCGGGCATCGAGAACGGTGCCGTGACCACGATCGTCAAGATCAATCTGACCGGAGGTCAGTCCGTGACCGCCTCGATCACCAAGGAGGCCGTCGAGGAACTGGGCCTCAAGGTTGGCGAGCCGGTGACCGCGATCATCAAGTCCAGCGAGGTGCTGATCGCCGTCGACTGACCGTCGACCGGCAGGTCCGACCGACCGCGCCAGAGGGCCGTCTCCCCATCGGGAGACGGCCCTCTGGCGCTTTGGGGGAAGCGGCGCCTAATCCGCTAGCTCGTAACCCTCGGACGCGCCTGTGCACGCGCCTGTGCTCGCAACTGAGTGCGGACCTCATCGTGAATCGTTGTCGACGTCTCGACCGCGGTCTCCACGGAGACGACAAGCCCGTATCGGATCTTTTTCTCGCCCTTGAGCCGCTGAGCGTCGTCCATGCACTCGACGTCGATGGGGAGTCTGTCACCGGCGCCAAAGATCATCGCGGCGGTGCCCTCGAAGATCTCGTGCTGACAGCTCCCCCGCTTGACCGCGTTGTGCTCGGCCTCGGCACGATGACCACTGGTCATCGTCTTGTCCGGCTCGTGGAAGAAGACCTTCGCTCGGCGGTACCTCATCAGCTGACCGACGGTGGGCGCCATGTAAGCCAGCGTGACCGTAACGCGGTGCCACTCAGCCTTCGACTGAAGAGAGACCGGCAAGGGGACGTCGTAAGTGTGGCGCTCGTCCCGACCAATCCGGCCCGCTGCGATCAGAACAGCCCGGTTTGTGGCGGCGGTGCCCAGCCTGGTCAGGTCCAATGCGCCATATCCCAGGAGCGCGGTGAGGTCTCGCCTAGCTTGTTGGCCATTGAGGTTCAGCGCTTGTTTGAGCCGTTGAGCTTGCTTGCCCCAACTGCTCGCGTGGACCAAGAGCGCCTTCACCAACACGGGGTGAAACTGGGCATCGGGAAAAGGCATATCGCCCGCGTCATCGGCGCCCCTCTCCAGAACATCGAACAGTCGGCTGGCCTCGCGTGTGACCAGCGCCGTGGCATTACTCGTTCCGGACAGGAATGCCGTCATGTTCGTTGCGCCACCACGCCCCGGTGCGGCGACCTGATGACCCGGGCCAGTCGCAGCCGTTGGAGCCAGCCCCAACTCGACCCGCTCAGCGCCCGGCGTCACAACTGGCCGGTTGTAGATGACCCGGCCGCCGGAGTGTTGTATCTCCGGTTTAACCGAGCGGCCGATCCCAGGACCAACGGCTCCGTAAAGCGCGGGCATACCTTGCTCCGTGATGTCCCACACGGTGTCGGGTAAGTCGATTTCACCTGCGAGGTCATCGTGGGTCGCACCCACCGTGAGAGCGTTGATGGCATCGCCGGGAGGAAGTAAGCCGCGAAGTCGGCTTGTGCTGCGCGCGGACTTGAGCGCCTCACACCTGGCAGTATCGAGGTCGCGGGCCGCATCTGCCGGGATGCTGATCGGGTTGGTGTGGTTACCGGCGCTGACAATGAACAATAGATTATACTCAACGGCGAGCCAGTCCAGGAGTCTACCCAGTGGACTTATTCGTCGAATGAGCGCCCTTGATCCGGCGCCAATTGAAAGGTTCACGACGCGAACGCTTGGGGCAGTTGCTTTCTGGCCGGCTTCACCCTTGACAATTCGTCGAATGGCTCGATGAAGCAAGTCAGTGAGGAGCTTGTCGGCGGCTGCCTGTTCGTGTCCAGTCATAGGCTGCGGCTGCAGGATAGGGCGCACGTAGAGCGCACGATCGAGAGGCTTGCCAGGGGAGGACAGATCTCCGTGAATGATAAGTGAGGCCATCGCTGAACCGTGGTTCCGGGCCAAAACGGGGTAGTTCTCACCCAGCCCGTCGGGATCGTCCACGATGAGCCGTCCTGCGAGAGCATCGTGGTGTACGAAGGGAAGCCCGTCGAACAGGGCGATTCTGGGAAACTCCGAAACGCGTGATCCCGCGGGCAACCTCAGCGTGGCCAAGGGACTGACTGTGGGCGGTGCCACTGTCATGGGGATGTACGGGCTGACGAACATGATCTCGTCCGCGAGCAGCAGTTGGATTGCCTCGGCTCCGTCGCGCACGACCACCTCTACCTGCTGTACGGGCAGTTCCACGAGGAGCGCGTGGTACGCGATCTGGTCGATTTGTGCACGATCCTTGACCTGGCCTCCGGCCGTGCGGATGACTTCGTCCAAGCGGGCCTCTGCGGATAAGCGCTGTGTTGCATCGCGTCGATACCACAACTCGATCTCGACAAGAACCGGACTGAAGGACTGACCGGCAAGTTCAAGCCGGTCATGCCACGCATCGAGCAGACCTGTGTCCCTGATCCGATCTGTGGCGCTCCACCGACGAATGGCGCGGAGCTGTTCGAACGCTTTACCGAACCGTGCCAGACCTCGCTCGAATTTCACGGACGGATCCGCTTGCCACTGCTCGAACAGACGAACGAGCTGGGACACCGCTTCAGCGTTCGACATCACGAGGTACAACGAATGCTGCACCGTTTTGTCGGTTCGACCGATCTTGCTGTCGATCATATGGAAGTCGTCGTCGGGCTCGGTCTCCTTATCAAGAAGCTCTGATAAGAACTCTAAACCCTCGACCTTGTCGATGGCGTTGCAGAAGTTTTCCACGCTGCCGGCGAGATCAAACACCAGGACGAGCGCGGGGTCGATCTCATCGACCGACCCATTCGAGATGCTGAATCGCTGATTGTCGAAAGCGTCCACGAGTTCGCGGAACTGCGGCGTGAGTCGATCGCCTTGGCGCGAGACACTCGGGTGATGGAGACGGGGAAGCACCCTTGAGCCTTGCTTTGACCGCTCGCCAAGTTCGGGTGCCCCCAACGCCAGTAGCGGACGGTGTTCCGCTGTCACTCCGACTCCTGACCGCGCCTGTGCTCAAGCCGCTCTTGGACGATCCGGCGTAGGTTCGCATCCGGAAGTTCCAATATCGCGCGGCGGCGGACGTCGAGCGCGAACTCCTCGAGCTCGGCGAAACTAAGGCCTGCAAGCTTGTCAGCCAGAGTGCGCGGGGCGAAACCGAGGTCACCGCCCAACCGCGCCGCCATTTTCTCGAGGAAGCGGGTAGCTTGGGCTCGGCTGGGTGCGCGCAGTTCCGTGCGGACTTGGAACCGTCGCCACGCGGCGCGGTCGAGCAGCTCGCCATGGTTTGTCGCACCCACGAGGATGACATGCGGCGGAAGATTGTCGATTTGAAGCAACAGTGTGGAGACTACGCGCTTGATCTCGCCGGTCTCATGCTCGTCTGCGCGCTCTTTGGCGATCGTGTCGAGTTCATCGAAAAAAAGGACACAACGGCGAGTGCGGGCGAACTCGAAGGCGTTGTCAAGACGAGCGGCAGTCTCGCCTAGGAAACTCGACACAACGCCTTCATACCTGATGGTATAGAAGGGAAGCATGAGCTCGGTGGCTATGGCTTCCGCAATACTCGTCTTGCCATTCCCTGGAGGTCCTGATAGTAAGAGCCGGTTCCGGGGCTCAATGCCGTAGCTGCGCAGCAGCTCAGAACGCGTTTGCTCCTCAATCAGCTCGCCGATAACTCGTCGAGCGGCGGGTTCCAGTTCAAGCTCTTCGAGCCGACGCCGCGGAACTGTCTCATGGACGAGGTCGCGGACAGCCGACGCCCGATCGTCGCGGGCAAGACTCTGACCAGCGGTCGTGATGATCTCGGACAGCCGATCGGCAAGCAGGTGATGTTGGTTCGCGCGCTCTTCGGCGATCACGGCTTCGACGAGTACGCGGAACCGCTCACGGTCGCCGCGTCGCTCCGCCTCCACGAGGTCAAGGAGCAGGTCTGCGCGTGCCACTCCTATCTCCCCTCGCTAGACCGCTAGCTTCCTATCGTATCGATGATCGGGTAAACGGCACCCGATCACGCGGGCACCTGCCCATGGTAGTGATCACCTTGACACATGGCGTGACAAGAGTCGGGTGGCGAGTTGGTCGCATCGTGTTGGACTTGAGGTGTCGATCCGAGGACCGGTCGTTCGTGGTGGAGATGAGGGAGGCAGACGCCGACCTCGGAAACCACGACCGGGATACAAGGAGTGATACCCATGACTCAGTACCTGCTTGCCGTCCATCACCCTGACAGCGGCCCGAACCTGTCCGACGCCGAGTTCAAGCAGTCGATCGCCGACGTGGACGCGGTCAACACCAAGCTTCAACAGGCGGGCGCGCTGGTGTTCGCCGGAGGCCTGTACCCGGCCGAGTCGGCCACCGTGGTCCGGCAGTCGGGCTCCGACGTCCTCGTCACCGACGGCCCGTACGCGGAGACCAAGGAGCACATGGGCGGCTTCTGGATCATCGAGGCGGCCGACCGTGACGCGGCGCTGGACTGGGCGAAGCAGGCCACCGTGGCCTGCCGGGTGCCGGTCGAGATCCGCGCGTTCATGGCGGATCCGCCGGAATCCCCGCGGGGATAACCACCCTGATCCGCTTCCTCGGCGATATCGACCTCGCCGTTGGCAGTCAGATCGCGGGCCGTGGCGTAGACGGCGGCCGCGTCCTCGGTACGGCCGAGCCGGCGCGACAGGTCGGCCCGAGTCGCATGGAACAAGTAGTACCTGATTCGCTTCCTCGGTTTGTCCCTGCGAAACGGGACGTAGAACGGTACCAATGGGCGGTGGAGACCCTAACAGGTATCGCATTGAGCCCTAGCGATTCTCAGGAGACAATCGCTAGGACAGCACAGGAATGGGAAAGGAAACCATGACCCAGCAGTGGCGCAAGTCCACTTACAGTAACACCGACGGGGCGTGCGTTGAGGTCCACACCGATCTACATGCCGTCCGGGATTCTAAGAACCCCAGTGGGCCAACCTTGAGTGTGAACGTGGCTGCGCTTGTGCACTCTGTTAAGGCCGGCCGGCTCAACTAACTCAATACGAACGAAGATCCCTACCCCTGGGAGCCATCGCAGAGGTAGGGATCTTCTGTATTGCGTCCCCACCGGTCGTAACCCGGAAGGTCACGACCGGTGGGGACGCGTGATCTCAGTGCGGCAGGCCGGAGGCGCGCCAGGCGCCCGGGCCGGGCACCAGCGGGCGACGCGCCAGGGTGGGCTTGTCCGCCCAGTGCGATCGGGCGGCCGCGGTCTCGGTGTTCTGCCGCCGATGCACGGCGCTGGCCGCGATGCTGGTCAGCACGGCCGTCAGTGCCGCGATCTCCACATCGTCGGGCTCGCCCCGCACGATGCGCAGCACCGGCCGCTTCGACTCCGGGTCGGCCGCGGCCTCGCCAGATGTCGCCGCCGTCCCGGTGGGCTTGTTCGTGTCGCTGCCGCTCATGCGTTCCGCTCCTGGCTCGACTGGGCGCTCGACTGGGCTGCCTGGCGGCCGGTCACAGCGGGATGTTGCCGTGCTTCTTGGGCGGCAGGGTCTCGCGCTTCTCCCGCAGCAGCCGCAGCGCCCTGGCCACCTGGCCGCGGGTGTGCGAGGGCGGGATCACCGCGTCGACATAGCCACGCTCGGCGGCGATGTACGGGTTGAGCAGCGTGTCCTCGTACTCCTGGTCCAGCTTGGCGCGCAGCTCGTCGACGTCCTCACCGCGCTTGGCCGCCGCTGCCAGGGTCCGCCGGTGCACGATGTTGGACGCGCCGGAGGCGCCCATCACCGCGATCTGCGCGGTCGGCCAGGCCAGGTTCACGTCGGCGCCGAGGTGCTTGGAGCCCATCACGTCGTAGGCGCCACCGAATGCCTTGCGGGTGATGACGGTGACCAGCGGCACGGTGGCCTCGGCGTAGGCGTAGATCAGCTTCGCGCCGCGCCGGATGATGCCGTTCCACTCCTGGCTGGTGCCGGGCAGGAAGCCGGGCACGTCCTCGAAGGTCAGTACCGGCACGTTGAAGCAGTCGCAGGTGCGCACGAACCGGGCCGCCTTCTCGGAGGCGTTGATGTCCAGACAGCCGGCGAACTGGGTCGGCTGGTTGGCCACCACGCCGACGCTGTGTCCCTCGACGCGGCCGAAACCGATCACGATGTTCGGCGCGAACAGCGGCTGGACCTCCAGGAACTCGCCTTCGTCGAGCACCCGGGTGATCGCCTCACGGATGTCGTACGGCTGGTTCGCGGAGTCCGGCACCAGGGTGTCCAGCTCAAGATCCGACTCGGTCAGCGACTCGGCGATGCTGGCCCCGGTGTTGTCCTCGAACGCGGCGAAAACCGGCGGGTCGGTCATGTTGTTCGACGGCAGGAAGGACAGCAGCTCCTTGACATAGGAGATGGCGTCCTCCTCGTCGGCGCCGAGGTAGTGCGCGTTGCCCGACTTGGTGTTGTGGGTCCGGGCGCCGCCCAGGTCCTCCAGGCTGACGTCCTCGCCGGTCACCGTGCGGACCACGTCAGGCCCGGTGATGAACATCTGGGAGGTCTGGTCGACCATCACCACGAAGTCGGTGAGCGCGGGGGAGTACACGTGACCGCCGGCGTTCGCGCCCATGATCAGGGAGATCTGCGGCACCACGCCGGAGGCGTGCACGTTGCGGCGGAAGATCTCGCCGTACAGGCCGAGCGAGACGACGCCCTCCTGGATGCGCGCGCCACCGCCCTCGTTGATACCGATGATCGGCCGGCCGGTCTTGATGGCCAGGTCCATCACCTTGACGATCTTCTCGCCGTAGACCTCACCGAGCGAGCCGCCGAAGACCGTGACGTCCTGGCTGAACACGCACACCGGGCGGCCGTCGACGGTGCCGTAGCCGGTGATCACGCCGTCGCTGTAGGGGCGGTTGCGCTGCAGGCCGAAGTTCGTGGACCGGTGCCGGGCCAGCCGGTCGATCTCGACGAACGATCCGGGGTCCAGCAGCAGGTCGATCCGCTCCCGGGCGGTCCGCTTGCCCTTGGCGTGCTGCTTTTCCACGGCACGCTCGGAGCCCGCGTGTACGGCTCCGAGGCTGCGTTCATAGAGAAGGGCAAGCTTGCCCGCGGTGGTGTGAATGTCCGCCTCTCCCTCGGAGGGCTCTCCGGGGGTGGCGCCGAGGGGCACCGTTGCACTGCTCATGGCCGCAGCCTAGCCAACAGAAGGGGTGCCCCCCATCACCGACGTTGCTCAGATCACGTGGTCATCGCCCGGATGGGGTGTGGAATGGCCGTGATCGGCCCTGATCAGCCGGGTTGTATCGATGTTCGGGCGGAGTTCGGCCACTGTTCGGCCGCGCACCCCGCATGGAGGTGGTGCCCAATTTGTTCGGCACCCCTATCGTGTGCGCAATGAGCTCGGTGAGCGAGGAACAGTCGGTGCAGAAGAGTAATCCGTTGAACGTGGCGGCCCTGCGGGCCGCGTTGCTGCGGCCGGTCGGCGGCTACGCGGCGGTGGATGTGGTGGAGCACACCGGGTCGACGAACGTCGACCTGGCGGCCGCGGCGAGGGCCGGTGCCGGTGACCGGACCGTGCTGATCGCGGAGGAGCAGACCGCGGGCCAGGGGCGCCGCACCCGGCCGTGGGTGTCGCCGCCGGGAACCGGGCTCTACCTGAGCGTTCTGCTGCGGCCGACCGACGTGCCGCTGGCCAAGTTGCCGTGGCTGGCCCTGGTGGCCGGCATCGCGCTGGCCCGCACCGCCGAGTGGGTCGGCGTGGAGGCCGCCCTGAAGTGGCCGAACGACCTGCTGCTCGGCTCGCCGCGGAAGAAGGCCGCCGGTGTGCTGGCCGAGGTCATCTCGGAGGCCGCCCCGCACGGCACCGGCAAGTCGCTGGCGGTGGTGCTCGGCATCGGGCTCAACATCAACCACCTGCCGCCCGACGTGCCACTCGGCGCCGGCGGTCTCGGCGCGACGTCGCTGGCCGACGAGGGCGCCATCGAGACCGACCGGACCGCGCTGGCGATCCGGCTGCTGTCCGAGTTCGCCACCGCGGAGAAGGCGTGGCGCGATCACGGCGGTGACTCGGCGACGAGCGGCCTGAAGGAGCAGTACCGGCGGCGCTGCGAGACGATCGGCAAGCAGGTGCGGGTCGAGGTGCCCGGCGGGCGTGAGGTGACCGGGCTGGCCGAGGACCTCGGCAACGACGGCACGCTGCTGGTGCGTTCCGACGACGGCACCGAGCGCAGCCTGTCCGCCGGCGACGTCGTGCACGTTCGCGCCGGAAATGCCGGGTAACCAGGCCGTCTGCCGGTAGCCTGTCGCCGTGGCATACCCCGACGAACTGCTGATCGACGGTGAGCAGGTCGTGATCCACAAGCATCCGCACTGGAAGATGCTGATCTTCCCGGTGCTGGCGTTCCTCGTGGTGGTTGGCGCGGGCGCGTTCCTGGCCGCGTTCGTCGCCAGCCAGCCCTGGCACCTGCCGGCCTGGGGCGCGATCCTGGTGGTCGGCCTCGCGCTGGTCATGTGGTGGACCGTCGGCCCATGGCTGCGCTGGAAGACGACACACTTCATCGTCACCACCCGGCGGGTGATGAGCCGGACGGGGGTGTTCAACAGGGTCGGCGAGGACATCCCGCTCAGCCGCATCAACAGCGTGCGGTTCGAGCACGGCCTGATCGACCGGATGTGGGGCGTCGGCACGCTGATCATCGAGTCCGCCTCGGACGAGCCGCTGGAGTTCGACAACATCCCGCGGATCGAACAGGTGCATTCGGTGCTCTACCACGAGGTGAACGACAACCCGTACGACGACGTGCGGCATCACCACCACCAGGCCGACTACGACGGGTAGGCTGGCCGTTAACGGTCGCTAACCACGACCGGTGAAGGTGACCGCCGACAACGTCGTTCGCGGGAGGCACGGATGACCGCCAGAGATGTCGGACTGCCGGTGACGGTCGCGCCCGAGCCGGGTGCGTGGCCGGAGCACGTCACGATCTGGGAGGTCGGCGCCCGCGACGGCCTGCAGAACGAGTCCGCCGTGCTGCCGGTCGAGACCAAGCTGGAGTTCCTGGATCGGTTGGCCGCCGCCGGGTTGACCGTGTTGGAGGCGACCAGCTTCGTCTCGCCGAAGTGGGTGCCGCAGCTTGCCGACGCGGAGAAGTTGCTCGCCGGGCTGAATCGCGCGCCGGGCGTGCGGTATCCGGTGCTGGTGCCCAACGAACGCGGTCTGGACCGGGCGCTGGCCGCCGGGGTGACGGACATCGCGCTGTTCGCCAGCGCCACCGAGACCTTCGCCAACCGCAACCTGAACAGCACGCTGGACGGCCAGTTCGCGCTGTTCGAGCCGGTCGCCACGCGGGCCCGTGCCGAGCGGCTGAGTGTCCGCGGCTACCTGTCGATGTGCTTCGGTGACCCGTGGCAGGGGGCGGTCGACCCGGATCAGGTGGTGGCCGTCGGGCGTCGGCTGTTCGACCTGGGCTGCACGCAACTCTCGCTCGGCGACACCATCGGCGTGGCCACCGCCGGGCAGGTCGAGGCGCTGCTGCGGAGGTTCGTCGCGGCCGGCGTCCCGATCGACGCGCTCGCCGTGCATTTTCACGACACCTACGGGCAGGCGTTGTCGAACACCCTGGCCGCGTTGCGACTCGGAGTGTCCACCGTGGATGCCAGTGCCGGCGGCCTGGGCGGCTGCCCCTATGCCGAGTCGGCGACCGGGAACCTCGCCACCGAGGACCTGCTGTGGCTGCTGGACGGACTGGGCGTGCACACCGGCGTGAACCTCGACGCGGTGGTCGAGACCAGCGCGTGGCTGGCACGGCGGTTGGGTCGGCCCAGCCCGTCCCGGGTGGTCCGCGCCCTCGCCGGTTGAGGCCGTTCCGCCGTTCCAGGCGGCGCGGGCCGGCGTTCTCGGCCGCTCGCGTAGCTGAACTACGCCACGCGGCCTGCGGCCTTGGCCCGCATCCACCTGGAACGCCGGACGCACGTTGTGGTTGTTTGTGCTGGTCAGCGGCTGGTCAGGGGCGCAGGAAGGCCAGGGCGGCGTCGTGCAGGGCGCCGTTCGAGGACAGCACCGTGCCACCGTCATGCCGGGCCGCGCCGGTCAGGTCGGTGAACCGGCCGCCGGCCTCCACGACGATCGGCAGCAGCGCGGCCAGGTCCCAGGCGTTGACCACCGGCTCGGCGGCCAGGTCCAGCGCACCCTCCGCGACCAGGCAGTGCTGCCAGAAGTCACCGAACGCCCGGGTCTCCCAGCAGGCGTCGGTCAACGCCAGATACGCCTCGCGGGAGTGGAACTCGACCCACGAGCCCAGGTCCGTGGTGGACAGGTAGGCGTCGGCGAGATCGGTGACCTGCGACACGGAGATCCGCCACGGCTCCGGCCGGGTGGTGTCGCTCGTCCAGGCGCCCAGGCCCTGCGCCGCCCACCAGCGGCGGCCCAGCGCGGGCGCGCTCGCCACGCCCACCACCGGCCTGCCGTCCTGGAGCAACGCGATCAGCGTGCCCCAGGCCGGCACCCCGCGAAGGAAGTTCTTGGTGCCGTCGATCGGGTCGATCATCCAGCTCCGGCCCGCGCCGACCTCGCCGCCACGCTCCTCGCCGACCACGTTGTCGTCCGGCCGGGCCTGGCCGACCAGCTCCCGGATGCGGTCCTCCACCGCCAGATCGGCATCGGTCACCGGGGTGCGGTCCGGCTTGCGCGCGACCCGGAGATCACGTGCTCGGAACCGTGTCAAGGTGATCTGATCGGCGGCGTCGGCCAATGTCAGAGCGAGTTCCAGGTCCTGGTTTGACACGATTCGGATGTTTTCATGCCTACCCTTGGGCTCGTGAATGAGGTTGGCGAGGCTGGGAGCACTCGATGAGCCGGGTACTGCTGGCCGAGGACGATGAGGCCATCGCCGAACCGTTGTCCCGCGCGCTGCGCCGGGAGGGCTACGCCGTGCTGGTGGTCGGCGACGGGCCCGGCGCGCTGTCCAGCGCGTCCGGCGGCGGGGTGGATCTGCTGGTACTCGATCTCGGCCTGCCCGGCATGGATGGTCTTGAGGTGTGCCGGCGGCTGCGCTCGGCCGGGCGTGAGCTGCCGGTGTTGATGTTGACGGCACGCGCCGACGAGGTCGACTTCGTCGTCGGCCTGGATGCCGGCGCCGACGACTACGTGGCCAAACCCTTCCGGCTGGCCGAACTGCTGGCCCGGATCCGCGCGCTGTTGCGCCGGCGCGCGCCGGACACCATGGAGGCGCACGGCGTGCGGATGGACCTGTCCGCGCGACTGGTCACCGTGGACGGCCAGGAGGTCCAGCTGGCGAACAAGGAGTTCGAGCTGCTGCGGGTGCTGATGGCGCATGCCGGTCAGGTGGTGACCAGGGACGAGATCCTCTCCGAGGTCTGGCAGGGCCCGGAACAACGGGCCAGCAAGACCCTCGACATGCACATGTCATGGCTGCGGCGGAAGTTGGGAGACGGCAACCCGCGCGCGGCGGAACGGCGGATCGCCACCGTCCGCGGTGTGGGCTTCCGCTTCAACGTCGAGTAGGTGAGCTCCGTGCGCAGGCGAATCCTGCTGGCCACCCTGTTGGCGGTGGCCGTGTCGGTCTGCGCGCTGGGCATTCCGCTCGGCGTGACCGCCTGGCAGGAGGTGGAGAGCCTGCGGCGCGGCGACCTCGACGACCGGGCGCAGCAGATCGCGGCGCAGGTCGAGGACCAGCTCGCCGCCGGTGCGCCGCTGGACCTGTCCAAGGTGGGTCTGGCGGTGCCGGCCAGCGGTGAGGTCATCGTGCGGACCACGCATCACGGCACGCTGACCTACGGTGCCCGGCTGGAGGGCACCGACGTGATCACCGACCAGGTGCCGATCGCGGACAACGGCGCGGTGATGCTGTCCATCCCGGCCGGTCCGACACGGGACCGGCAGGCCCAGGCGACACTGCTGGTCGCGTTGCTGGCGGCGTTCTCGGTGTGCACCGGGACACTGGTGGCCGTGCTGACCGCGCGCCGGCTCGCCGAGCCGCTGCGGTTCGTCGCCGGCCGGGCGGCGAAGCTCGGCGCCGGCGACTTCCGGCCGGACCCGACCCGCTACCGGGTGCCCGAGCTGGACATGGTCGCGGACGCGCTGGACACCTCGGCGAGCGCGTTGGCCCTGCTGGTCAAGCGGGAACGGGATCTCGTGGGCGACGTGTCGCACCAGTTGCGCAGCCGGCTGACCGCGTTGCAACTGCGCCTGGAGGCGTTGACCACCAGCACCGATCCGGAGGCCGCCGAGGAGGCCACCGCCGCCCTGGAACAGTGCGAACGGCTGGGGCAGGTGCTGGAGGAGATGCTGGCGGCGGCCAGTGCCGCCCGGTCCGGCGAGGCCACGTCGATCGAACTGGCGCCCGCGCTGACCGAGATGAGCACGGAATGGCGGGAGTTGCTGCGGGCCCAGGGCCGCACGCTGCGGTTCAAGGTCCCGGACGGCCTGCGGGCCCGCGCCACCCCCGGTCGGCTCCGCGAAACGATCGGCGTGTTGCTGGACAACGCGCTGCAGCACGGCACCGGGACGGTCACGCTGTCCGCCCGGAAGGGCGAGACCGCGACCGTGATCGAGGTCACCGACAGCGGTCCGGGTGTGCCGGACGATCTGGTGCCGCATGTGTTCGAGCGCGGCGTGTCGGGCGGCGGTTCGACCGGGCTCGGACTGGCCCTGGCTCGTGCGCTCGTCGACGCCGATGGTGGCCGGCTGGAACTCGCGGCGGCCCGGCCGGCGACGTTCTCGATCTTCCTTCCTCAGGTCAAGGCCGAGGATGTGATCGCGACGCGGTGGCGTGCCGAGCCAAGCCCCCGGTAGGGAGCGTCAGGCGACCTGCTCGTCCGATGGAGACGCGGCCGCCTGGACGGGGCGCAGCGGCCGGACTTTTGGGGTGCGTGGCCGGAAGTTCGCCTTGGGGAACACGAACTTCTTGAAGGCCCACCAGCGGAAGACCATCGCCACCAGGGTGCCGATGATCATGCCGGAGACGAAGTCGGAGATCTCCTGGGTCAGGAAGCTGACCGCCGGGACCTGCAGCCCCAGGAAGTACCGGGAGATGTACTCGGGCGCGGAGTTCAGCCCGACGCCAATGGCACTGACCAGGAAGAAGAGCGTCGCCTCGTGATGCCGCTCGCGGCCACCACGGGTGCGGAAGGCCCATTCCCTGTTCAGTAGGTACGACACGATTGTCGCGATGATGACCGCGATCGCCAAAGCGGTGACCGGGTTGTGCTTCAGAATGGTCAGCTTCAGCGCGTAGTTGATCACCAACGTGATGACGAAGGTGAAACCGCCGACGGTTGCGAACTTCAGGAGCTCACGGTACTTGATCAACAAAGATCGCAACGGTCGCGGCACCCGCGCCAGCAGGGCGTCGACAACAGGCACACCGTGACACTACCTGGGATCAAGTTTCGCCGCTGTCAAGCCCTCGGCCTAGTGCGTCACCCTGTTGGCCTAACGTCCGATTCACGTCCGGTTCACCGAATCGTTCCACCTTGCTCGGTGGGCGTTTCCTGGCGTTCGGTCGTGGAGCCGTCACCGGTCGATGTCGTGACGTCATTGGGTGTCGAATCGTTACCGGTCGTGTCCGTCTGGGTGGTGACCTCCGGGGTGGTCTCCCGGCCGGATGTGCCCGTCGGGTGGCGATGCGTGCCGGGTGTGTACGGCGTCGACGGGTCCGTGGTCGGTTGGTTCGACGTCGAGTGGCCGGGCGGGGTGATGCGCGGTGGTGTGCCGCTGGGTGGCGTCGGGTGCGGCGCGGTGCCGTGCGGTGGCGTTGGCTGCGGCGGCGTTGTGTGCGGTGGCGTCGGATCCGGGCGCGTCGTGACGGGCGCCGGCACCGGAACCGTCCAGGGCGGCAGGTCGAGGGTGACGGTGGTCGACTGACTCGCGTCGCCGAGCTGGGCGGTCACCGTGACCGCGCCGTGCGGGCTGGGGTTCCGCACGATCACCTGCACGCTGACGCCGCG
>DASVLX010000069.1:0-1581 GCA_036384655.1 Pseudonocardiaceae bacterium | reverse complement strand
GCACTCCGGTATATGACCGGGAAAACAGATTCTTCACCGAGGACTGGGAGGAACTCAAACAGTCCGGCTACCTGCTCTGCACGGTCGACAAGAAATTCGGCGGCGGTGGACTCGGCCTGGACGAGTACCTCAAGCTGGTGCGCCGCCTCGCGTATGTCGCTCCCGCGACCGCGCTGGCGACGAACATGCACTGCTACTGGACGGGCGTCGCCAGTGACCTCCTGAAGATGGGCGACACCTCCTGCCAGTGGATTCTGGAACTGGCGGCCAAGGGTGAGATATTCGCGGCCCTGCACGGTGAGCCAGGAAACGACGTCCCGGTGTTTCTCGCGGTCGCCACCGCCAACAGGGCAAAGGGCGGCTGGGAGATTTCCGGTCACAAGATCTTCGGCAGCCTCACTCCGGTCTGGACCTACGGCGGATTCCACGCCGCCGACAACTCCGATCCCGACCATCCGCGCATCGTGCACGGATTCGTGCACCGGAACGAGCCGGGCGTGCAGATCGTCGACACCTGGGACACCATCGGTATGCGGGCCACCCAGAGCCAGGACACCGTGCTGGACAAGGCATTCGTGCCCGATGAGCACGTTCCGCTGGTGTGCCCGGCGGGAATGGCCGGAGCCGGGCCGTTCCATCTCGCCCTGTTCGCCTGGGCGCTGCTGGGATTCAGCGCCAGCTATCTCGGCGCGGCCAAGCGGGCGTTCGACATGATCGTCGAACAGCTTCCCAAACGCGCGTCCATCGCGCTGCCCAGCGGTTCGATGGCGCACCACCCCGAGGTGCAGCACCAGGTGGCCGAGATGCGCGTCGCCTATGACGCGGCCGAGGCGCTGCTGGAGGCCACCGCCCGCGACTGGGCGGCCGGCGTGCAGCACGAGGATTGGCCGATCCGCATGATGAGCGCCCGGCTGTTCGTCATCAACCAGTCGTTCAAGATCGTGGAGAAGGCGTTCGAGCTCACCGGGGGCGCCGGCGCCTTCAAGCGACACCGCCTCGAACAGATCTACCGCGATGTCAGCATGGGCCGGTTCCACCCCGGAAACCGGCTGCTCACCCCGGAGGTCATCGGCAAGCTGACGCTCGGCATCGATCCCGACGCCACCCCGCGCTGGGGCTAGAACCACACCGCAAGCGCCGGTCCCGGTGGCGCCGCACCCCGGGACCGGCGCACCGACACCCACAATCTGATCGAGAGGTTGGTCGATTCGTTCCCTGGCCGTGATCCTGGCGCTCCACGGCCGCCGTACGGTCGTCGGTGCCCATCGGCACAACGAAGCTGGGGAACTCCATGTCACAGCCGCAATCCGCCCAAGCGGCCGCCTTACCGCCGGACGACCTCGATGCCGCGGTCATCGTGCGCGACCTGACCGCGAACGACGGCGGTCACGAGGTGCTGCACGGTGTCAATCTCACCGTGCCGAGCGGCCAGGTCTTCGCGCTGCTCGGTCCGAAGGACGCCGGCAAGACCGCACTCATCGAGATCCTGGAGGGCTACCGCCGCCGATCAGGCGGTGAGGTCCAGGTGCTCGGAGCCGATCCGCATGATGAGCGCCCGGCTGTTCGTCATCAACCAGTCGT
>DASVLX010000068.1:0-17518 GCA_036384655.1 Pseudonocardiaceae bacterium | reverse complement strand
GCCGGTGGCCCGGGGGCGGCGTGCCGGTCCGGCAGCGCCAGGGCCGCCGCCCGCCGCTCGGCCTGCCAGGTGACGAACGCCGCGTGGTCCATGACTCCCAACAGGTCGTAGAGGCGTGGATCGGTCTCCGTCATCAGTCGTCGTTGCGCCTCCGCCACGTCAAACGGCGGAATCTTTGGAGGCGGCAAGGTGTTCTGCGCCATGGTGATCAGCTCCCCACTGTTCGCCGCGTCGCGCGATATGCGGCGAAGACACCCTACCGAGCAGGTGGACGGCATGTCCGTGGTTCCGGACGTCCCGACCCGTGCCTCGGTTGTCGTCATTCCACGGTCCGCAGATGGAAGCTGAGAGCCTGGTCGATATGGGACTGATCGGCCGGCGCGTAGGTCACCCGTTCGTTGCCGTCGGAGACGATCATGTAGCGGCCGGCGTCGGTGTCCAGCCAGTTCAGGGTCAGCGGTTCGGACTCGCGGTCGTCGCGGTCGCGGGCGGTCACGCCGAAGTAGCCGGCGCCCAGCCTGGGCCGGGCGAGAATCGCCTCGATGGCCCGGTCATCGTCGTCGCCCTGGCCGTGCCGGGGCTGTTCGGTCTCGCCGACCGGGATGCTCACCGCCGTTCCCACCCCGGGCTTCATCGGCGGTAACAGGCTGACCAACGACCGCACCATGCCGGTGGGAGGAACCGGCCGCAGCGTCACCCGCTGATCCTCCAGCGTGGCCAGCACCCCGGACTGTCCGTCGGTCGAGGCGCGCGCGAGATAGCGACGGTCGCCGGCGGTGCCGAGCATGGCGATGGACAGCTCACCCCTCGCGAACAGCAACACCAGGCCGGCGAACTCCGGATCGAAATCGTTTCCGTCGAACAGGCCCCGCTCGGTCAGGTTCCGCTGGGCCAACTCGGCCAGCCGACGCCGTTCCTCGATGGTGCCACCATGCAGCGGGATGTCGAACGGAAACTGCCCCACGTCCGCCCGTAACATCTCGCCGACAATGTCGAGTTCAAGAAGCGAACACGTGAACTCCACCACCCCAGTCCCTCCACCCAGAGGTCAACAACGGGAAAATCCTGCCACGATTCCACGGTGGGAGTGCCGCGATCGGCCGAGATCGCCCGATCAGACCAGCACTGCACGTGCATCAGGATTTCTCCAGGTATTCGGCCCGATCCTCGGGCACCAGATCGGCGACCATGCCCGCCAGTCCGGGGTGACGCGCCAACTCCGGATCCTCGGCGACCAGGTCGTGGGCCTCCGTCCGCGCCTCGGCGATCAGGTCCTCGTCGTGGATCAGTGACAGTAGCTTCAGTGCGGAGTTCCGGCCGGACTGCGCCTCGCCCAGGATGTCGCCCTCGCGCCGCATCTCCAGATCGAGCCTGGCCAGCTCAAAACCGTCCACTGTGGAGGCGACGGCGGTGAGCCGTTCGCGCGACGCGGTGCCGTCCAACGCCTCGGTGATCAACAGGCACAGCCCGGGCGCGGAACCCCGGCCGACCCGGCCGCGCAACTGGTGCAACTGGCTGACTCCGAACCGGTCCGCATCCATGATCGCCATCACTGTCGCGTTGGGCACGTCCACGCCGACCTCGACCACGGTCGTGGCGACCAGGACGTCGACATCGCCGGCGGCGAACGCGCGCATCACCGCGTCCTTGGTGTCCGAGGGAAGCCGGCCGTGCAGGATGTCGACACGCAGGCCGGCGAGCGGTCCGTCGGTGAGCATCGGCGCCACGTCCAGAACCGCCAGTGGCGGCCGGCGCTGACCCTCGCCGTCCGCGTCGAGGTCGGCATCGTCCTCACCGGGCGGCTCGCCGTCCGGCCCGTTCGACTCGACGTCCTCGCCGGAAGACGAACCGTCGCCGATCCGGGGGCACACGACATAGGCCTGGTGGCCGGCGGCGACCTCCTCGCGGATCCGCGCCCACGCCCGATCCAGCCAACTCGGCTTCTCGATCACCGGCACCACTGACGTGGAGATCGGTGAACGGCCCCGTGGGAGTTCGCGCAGCGACGACGTCTCCAGGTCGCCGTAGACGGTCATGGCGACGGTTCGCGGGATCGGGGTCGCCGTCATCACCAGCACATGCGGGCTGGTGTCCTCGCCGGCCCGGGCCCGCAGTGCGTCCCGCTGCTCCACGCCGAACCGGTGCTGCTCGTCCACCACGACCAGGCCGAGATCGGCGAACGACACCTTGTCCTGGATGAGCGCGTGGGTGCCCACCACGATGCCGGCCGCGCCGCTGGCCGCGTCCAGCATCGCCTGCCTGCGCTGCGCGGTGGACAGCGAACCGGTCAGCAGCGCGATCCTGGTGGCCTGTTCCGCCCCACCCAGTTCGCCGCCCTGCGCGAGATCGCCGAGCAGCGCCCGCAGCGAGCGGAAGTGTTGCGCGGCAAGGACTTCCGTGGGCGCGAGCATGACCGCCTGCCGGCCGGCGTCGACGACCTGCAGCATCGCGCGCAACGCCACGACGGTCTTGCCGGAACCGACCTCGCCCTGCAACAGTCGGTTCATCGGGTGCTCGCGGGACAGGTCCTCGGCGACCGCCTCGCCGACCTCGCGCTGCCCGGCGGTCAGCGTGAACGGCAGCCGCTGGTCGAACGCGGTCAGCAGGCCGCCGTCCTTGGGCGGGCAGGCCGGCGCCGGGCGCGCGTCCGCGGACAGGTGCCGGCGGGCCAGCATCAGCTGCACGGCCAGTGCCTCGTCCCATTTGAGCCGGCGCTTCGCGGCGGTCACGGCGGGCCAGCCGTCCGGCCGGTGGATGCCCCGCAACGACTCGGCCAGCTCCGGCAGGTGATGGCGCTCGCGCAGTTCGACCGGCAGCGGGTCCTCGCCGGCGTCCCACACGTCCAGCACCTGCCGTACGCAGCGGGCGATCGACCACGACGGCAGCCCGGCCGCCGCCGGATACACCGGGATCAGCGCGTTCGCGAACTCTTCCACCGTGGACTGGTCGGCATCGGCGTCGAGCAGTTGGTACTCCGGATTCGCGAGTTGCAGTTTCCCGCGAAAGGCCGTCACCTTCCCGGCGAACAGACCGCGCCGGCCGGGCAGCAACTCCCGTTCCCGCCAGGCCTGGTTGAAGAACGTGCAGCTCAGCGACCGCACACCGTCGCTGATCCGTACGTCGAGAATGGTGCCCCGGCGACTGCGCATGGTGCGCTTGCTGACCCGCTCCACCTCGGCCAGCACGGTGGCGTGCTCACCGATCGTCAGGCCGGCCACATTGGTCAGCTCGCCGCGTTCGGCGTAGCGGCGGGGATAGTGCCGCAGCAGATCACCGACGGTACGCAGGCCCAGCGAGCCGGCCAGTGCCCTGGCCGTCTTGCCACCGAGCACCGGCTCCAGCGGGTCATTCAACGAAGCCACTTCTTAAGAACCTACCGTCACTCCACACCGAGCAGCAGGATCGAGCCTGCCTGGCCGCTCGGGTAACCGCTCAGCTCGACCTCCCAGTGCCGGGCCCGGACGTGGTCGGCCAGCGCGGCGGCCAGTCCCTCCGGCGCGGCGGTGCCGACCAGCGCGGTGACCAACTCGCCGCCGCCGGCCAGCATCCGGTCGAGCAACTGGCGCGCGGCCATGGCGATGGCCTCGCCGGTCGCGGGCCCCGGCTCGATCAGCACGACCTCGCCGTCCAGCAGCCCCAGCACGTCGTCCGTGTGGCACTGGCCGACCCAGGTCAGCGCCTGCTCGGCGGCCACCGTGAGCTCACCACGCCGGGTCGCCGCGGCGGCCTCGGTCATCGCGACCACGTCCTCGCCGGGCCGCCGCGCGGCGTCGTGCACGGCCAGCGCGGCCAGGCCCTGCACCGGCGAGGCGGTCGGCACCACCAGCACGTCCTGCCCGGCCCGCGCGGCTCGCCGGACCGCGTCCTCGACCTGCGACTCGATGTTCGGATCGTTGGGCAGTACGGCCACATGGGACGCCCGCGTCGCGGCGATCACCCCGGCCAGCTCGGCCGGGTCGGGCGGTTGATCGTCGGGCAGCGCCAGCACCTCGGCGCCCTCCTCACGGAACAGCTCGACCGTGCCGGCCCCGCGTGCCAGCGCCACCACCGCGTGTTCCTGGGCGAACCGAGTGGCTCTGACCGCCGCGTGGTCGTCGAACCGGACCACCGCGATGCCGCGCGGGCGGCCGATCTCGATGCCGGCCTCGATCGCCGCGCCCACGTCGTTGCAGTGCACATGCACCGTCCAGCGGCCGCCACCGTCGCTGACCACCGACACGCAGTCGCCGAGCCTGCGTAGTTCCCGGCGCAGCGTGCCGGCGGACGGATCGTCGGTGGATTCGAGCGTGTACATGACCTCGTAGCCGTACTCGGTCGAGCCGGCCTCCCGCTCGGTGGACAGCGCGCCGGGGTCCCTGGGCACCCGGTGCGCGCAGATCGCCGGCGGCGGGGCCTCGTCCGGGTCGGGCGTGCCGTTGATCACGGCGGACAGTTCGTGCAGCACCAGCACCAGGCCCTGGCCGCCGGCGTCGACCACACCGGCCCGGGCGAGCGTTTCGAGCTGTCGGGGTGTGTCGGCGAGCGCCTGGTCGGCGACCACGGCGGCGGCGTGGACGATCTCGCCCAGGGCGCCGGCCACCTCACCCAGGGTGCCGGCGACCCGCCGGGCCGTGGCGAGGGCGGCGGTGGCCGCCGCGTGCAGCACCGACAGCACGGTGCCCGGCTTGGGATCACTGACCGCCTTGGTGGCGAGTTCGTCGGCGCGTGCCAGCGCCTCCGCGATGTTGGCCGGTGCCGATGTCAGCACCTCCGCGAGACCGCGCAGCACCTGGGAGAGGATCACCCCGGAGTTGCCGCGCGCACCGGCCAGCGCGCCCCCGGCCAGCGCCGACCACACCTCGGCCAGCCGGTCGGACCGGGTACGGGCCACCGCCTCGGCGGCCGCGCGGATCGTGCGCAGCAGGTTCGATCCGGTGTCCCGGTCGGCGACGGGGAAGACGTTGATGCCGTCGATGTCGGCGCGGTGCTCGTCCAGCGTGTGGACGCAGGCCACGATCCACCGGCGTACGGCGGGTGCGTCGAGTTTGTCAATGGCCTGGGCTGTGTCCGAGGTGGGCACGATCACCTCCTTGGCGCCGCCAGATTAGACCGTTACCTGAATCATCACCGATTCCACGGCACCGTGGTCATCCAACGTCTCGGTGAACGTCTCGGTGCCCCGGCTTGCCAGTGCGGTGACCCGGTGCTGTCTCCCAGTGCTCTGACCTCGTGGTGCAACTTGCAGCGCAGCTGTCCCCAGTATCGTCGCGGCCACGCCGCGGGACAGGCCTGGGCCTTTCCCGTGGATCTCCTCCCTGCGAGCGGGGATCGGCGTGGATGAGCCGCGAGGCGGAGGAGGTCCAGCTACCGGAGAGTTGTAACTGGGCCGACGACAACGCGGCGGATCGCCGCGCCGGCCCCGCGCAGCGGGTACGCGGATCCACGGGACAGGCCCTAAGCGCGTCGGGGTCTGTCGCCGCGGGGCAACCGGACCGGGCGTGCATGTGGGGCGGTGCACGCCCGGTCCGAGTCTGAGCCGGTCGTCGGCCACCCCTGAAGCACGGTCCGCGCGGCGAGTCGGTATTCTGGTTGGCGTTGCCCGGCCCGGCCGGGCCGCTGTTGTGTTCCAGCGTGTGTTATCCGGCGTGACTGCCATCCCACGGTTGGGCGCACACCCAGGCAAAGACGTGAAGGAGTGTCTGACGTGGCTGCTGTCTGCGACGTCTGCGGCAAGGGGCCGGGCTTTGGTATGTCGGTCTCCCACTCGCACCGGCGTACCCACCGTCGGTTCAACCCGAACATTCAGGTCGTGCGCGCGAAGATCGGCCCTGGCCAGCGCAAGCGTCTGAACGTGTGCACCTCGTGCATCAAAGCCGGCAAGATCACCCGCGGCTGAGTTCCGCCGTCCCAGGCGGCGCGGGCCGGCGTTCTCGGCGACTCGCGTGCCTTAGCACGCCACGCCGCCTGCGGCCTTGGCCCGCATCCACCTGGAACGCCGGAACAGTCTCGGGTTGAGATTCAGGGCGCGTGGGTCCTAAGGAGCGCCAGTACGGCGGGCGGCTGGCGGTTGTGTCTTGAGTACACCCTCATACTGACGCCTCAACGGCCGGGAAGCTCAGCTTCCGGCCGTTGAGGCGTTTGCGCTCACGGCAGCTTCCAGTCGACCGGCTCGGCGCCCTGCTGTTCCAGCAG
Source organism: Pseudonocardiaceae bacterium (assembly GCA_036384655.1). GTDB lineage: Bacteria > Actinomycetota > Actinomycetes > Mycobacteriales > Pseudonocardiaceae > DASVLX01. The sequence continues at coordinate 11,347 of DASVLX010000068.1, read as the reverse complement.
TGCGTTCGCGCGGGAGAACGGGCGCGAACCGAAGAAACCGGAGTCCGCCGACATCGGGCTGGGGTGCGGCGATTCGATGCACGGGTATTTGCCCAGCAGCGGACGAAGGTTGCGGGCATTCCGGCCCCAGAGGATCGCCACCAGCGGCTTGTCGCGCGCGACCAGTGCCCGGATCGCCTGCTCGGTGATGGCCTCCCAGCCCTTGCCCTGGTGCGAGTTCGGCCTGCCCGGCGCGACCGTCAGAGACCTGTTGAGCAGCAGCACGCCGTGGTCCGCCCAGGGCGTCAGATCGCCGTTGGAGGGCGTCGGATAGCCGAGATCATTGTGGTACTCGGTGAAGATGTTGATGAGGCTCTTGGGAAGCGGGCGCACGTCGGGGGCGACCGAGAAGCTCAGCCCCACGGCGTGGCCGGGGGTCGGGTACGGGTCCTGGCCGACGATGAGCACCCGCACCCGGTCGAACGGCTGCTGGAACGCGCGCAGCACATGCGGACCGGCGGGCAGATAGCGGCGACCAGCGGCTATCTCGGCGCGGAGGAATTCACCCATAGCGGTGATCTTGTCGGCAACCGGTGCGAGGGCCTGCGCCCAGCCCGGGTCCATGATCTCGGTCAGCGGACGTGCGGTCACGAAGAGCGACTGTAGTACGGGGACACCCATCGTCGGCACCCACCGTCAGGCCGCCTCATCCGCCCGCTCGATCAATCAGCCATCGCGCATGACGGTGCAAATCGTCGGCGAAATCCACGAACTCGCCCACGTTGTCGACCCGCCGGAGATACCGGGCGATGACCATCAGCTGCGCCCGGATTCCGTCGGCGCTGTCCAGAACGTCCTCGAACACCTCGTGCACCTTGCTCGCGGTGTCCGGCGCACGCAGCGCCAGTACATACAGTGTCGCGGCGTCATAGCCGGCCATCTGGACGCCCCACGATTCCCAGTCCAGCAGCACGAGGTTCGGTTGGGTCAGGTTGGTCCAGTTCAGGTCGCCGTGCGCCGGCAGCCACGCGGTCACCGTCGGGTCCACGCCGCTGCCGAAAAACGCCAGCAGCCGGCGTGTGACGGTGTCCTGGTCGTGTGAGCCACGCTCGGTGCGTTGTGCGGCCAGGATGTCCAGCGCGGCGCGGAGATCGGCCCACCACCGGTCGGGGAGATCCACCGCCGAGCGCAGTTCCTCCGTGGCCGAACAGGCCCGGCCGGTCACCAGGGTCATCATCTCAGCGCGATTGGCATACTGCGGTTCCTCCCAGTCGTGCGGCTCGCCGATCAGGGCGGGTTTGGGCACGCCCCGCAGCGCCGCCGCGTCCTGATTCCCGGTCCAGAAGTCGCCCGATATCCAGTAGCGGTGACTCCATGCGACTCGCAGCCAGCATTCACCGTCGGCGCCACGAGCGCGGCTGCCGATCGTGCGATCCTGCCCGCTGAACACCGGTTCGCCCAGCAGCGTCAGCGAAAAATGCTCGGCCGCCTGCCGCAATCGGCTTCGCATCTCCGCACGGTGTGCCCGGTCAGCGGCACTCAACTCGGCTGTCATCGCGTCCTATTCCGACTCAAGGGCGTATCGCAGGTAGAGGTCCGGGTTTTCCATGTAGCGCCTCCAGTGCTTGGTCAGGTCCAGCTCGTTCCATGCCGCCCGTCGGGTGCCATGCTCGCCGATCTCGATGATGTCCGCTCCCGGTGTGGAGGCGAGGATCGGAGAGTGGGTGGCACAGATGATCTGAGATCCTGACTTGCCAAGCTGATGCATCAGTGCGACCAGCTGAATGCATGATGTGAAGGACAGTGCGGCCTCCGGCTCGTCCATGATGTAGAGTCCACGATCGCGGAACATGGCGCGGAAGATCGCGAGAAATCCCTCACCATGGCTCATGGAGCTGGTGTCTTCATCCCAATAGCCACTGATCCCGCCCAGATTCTCGGTCATGCTGAACGCGGTTTCAGCGCGGAGAAAGAAGCCCTTCTTCCTGCTGGGTGGGATTCGGGCGCCATGTGCGATGGATTCGAGCCTCAGAACCTCTCCCAATGGCGTCTTCTGGGGATTCGGGCGCCCATGCTTGACGCCCGAACGTCCGCCGTAGGAGTCGAGCTTGAAAGCCTCTGCGATGGCTTCGACGATCGTGGACTTGCCCGAGCCGTTCTCGCCCACAAGAAATGTCACCGGCTGGGCAAATGTCAGCCCATCTTCGGCCAGGTCCGCCACTGCCGGAATCGTGTACGGCCATGCGTGGTAATTGGCCGGTCGCATGTCATCCGGGACGTAGGCGCGGTGAACGAGCATCACACTCCTATCCATAGTTCGGGACGCAGCCACCATTTGGCCCGCATGGACCGGTTCCATGGGGCCAGCACGACGGGAGACAGGCGGGACCACAGTTCGGTCCACAATCGGGGTCGCACATCCTGGGAAGGCATACCATCTCGGGCGCCAGGGGCTCAAAATGAGCGTCGAGCCGGGCGACAGTCTGAGCCATCTGAGTCCCGGTCACGATCTCAGCCAGGGACGCGGTGCGCACATTGCCGACTGGCATCCACCGCGCGAACACGCATGGCCAAACATCCCCCGTGGGTGCGATGGCAACCTTGCCGCGTGCACAGTTGCCACAGAGTTGCGACGCATCTGGCGCGTCGGTGCTCACACCTCGGCCGACCTGTCGTAGGTGGTCGGTGCCAATGTCGGAGACTCCGAGCGCGGTCAGTAGCTCTCGTGCCTGCTTGACGCGTTGGCCGTCCATGATGTCCACAATGCCAACACGGAGCGGGATGGCACGACGGACTGCTTCAGCGATGTTCGAGGTAGTCCGAGCGTGGACACCGCGCCGGCCCACGATGGCGGTGTGTTGGTCGGCGCTATCGCTGTAGTAGCTGGTGGCCAGGCGTACCCCAGGCTGGCTGAAGGTGTCCCAGAGCCGCGGTGTCACGCGCACCAGGTTAGTGAACACCTCGACGCCCACTTGCTGCCGCAGAACGTAGCCCACCAGTTGGGGCAACTCAGGATGCATCGTGGGCTCGCCACCGATGAACTGGATGAGTCGAACGCCCAACGCGACAGCCTGGTCAATCACTCGTCGCCAGTCGTCCCCGGTCATCACGCCGTCGGTGCCCGCCGGTCCGCCCTCGGCATAGCAGTGCTCACACAACAGCTGACAATGCCCGGTAATCTCCAGCCAGAGAAAGCGGAGTTCACGAGAGCTGTCGCGGACAGAGGCGTCCACGGGTTCCTCCTTGGTTTAAGTGAGATCACTGACGTGATTGCTTCTGATCGCTCAATACTGAAATTGGAGAACACGGGTCACGACGCACGTTCCCGCAGATGTTGTCGCGGTGGTGTGGAGAGCCGCGTGCCGGTAGGTAGCGGCCGGACGTTGTGACGCGCCTTCTCCAACTCGGCGTGTCGTCGTTCGCTGTAGACGTCCACGCACCTCGCGACCAGGTTCAGCATGTCGTCACGCCACCGAAGGGCTACCGGACAGGTGAACTCGCTAGTCGAAGCCCCCGCCAATGCGGCGGCGTATCCCTGGAAGTACGCGAGCAGCTGTGCTGTGCTGGTCTTGTTGATCAGTCCGTGCACATAGGCGCTCAAGAAGTGACTCACGACGTCGCAGAAGGTGGCTCCGCGCGGACAAGGCCCGACCAGCCAGAAACCCGGCCTGTCAGGGTCAGGAACTCCGGTTGAGGGGTCAGGAGTGAGGGACACAGCGGGCTTTACCTCCGTTGCTGGTGTCGGCTTGCGGGTGCACCAGTGACGGTAAGAAGCTCCCGTTGATCAAGGCTGTACAAACTGTGCAGGTTTGGCTACCCGATGGAGTGGATCGACGGCTACGCTGATGAGGTCGTGACGGACACCCCGTCAGGATCAGGGGAAACGCACCATGAACAGCCCGGATGACCAGCGGCGACGACGGACCGCCGACGTTGTCATGTACTGGGTACGCCGCCGTGGTCTGACCAGACAGATATTCGCCGATCGGCTCGGCAAGTCGGTCAGTTGGGTCGACAAGATCAGGAACGGCGACCGGCAACTTGACCGGCTGAGCGTGCTGCGGCAGATCGCCATCGTGCTGGACATCCCGCTGGGTACGCTCATCGACCCGGATCAGGCCGAAGAACTCCAGCGGTGCCCTGACGAGCGGGAGATCGACGCGATTCGCCACGCACTCCGGCGCTATGACGTCATCACCAATGTCTTCCGCCCCAACGGCGACGTGCTGCCGGAGCCCGATCTCGCTGCCCTGGAACGACAGGTTCGCTACGGCTGGATGGCCTTCCAGGCGTCAAACTACCAAGCCATTGGCGACATGCTGCCCGGTCTGATTCGGGATGCGCAGTCAGCCGTCTGGCAGCTCGACGGCCACTCTGAACGCAGGGCTAAAGCCTGGTTGGCGTGGACGTACCAACTGACGGCCGAAGCGGCCTTCAAACTGGCGGATGCACAACTCGGCTGGGTCGCGGCGGATCGCGGTATCCAACTCGCCGAGCAGACCGAGGACCCCGCACTGATCGGCAACTCGGCACGCCGCGTCGCCCACGCACTGAGTGAGACCGCCCAGAGCCCGGATGCTGTCCATCTGGTGCGCTCGGCAGCGGACCGCCTGGCTCCGCGTCTGTCGCAGGCCGATCCTGCCTTTGTCTCGGCGTACGGCATGCTGCTTCTCAAGGGAAGCATTGCCGCCGCCAAGCTGCACCGAGGCGCCGATGTGCGTGACCTGCAGGCCGAAGCGTTGCGGGTCGCCGCGATGGTGGACGATGGTTGCAATGACCATTGGTCTGCCTTCGGCATGACAAACGTTCGTGTCTACGAAGTCGCCGCCCTTGCTGATATGCACAGTGGCGGCCTGGTAATCGAAGCCGCTCAAGCCATTTCGAACGCCGATCTGCTGCACCTGCCGAAAGAACGACGAGCCAGCCATCTGCTCGCGGTGACCATGGGATACATGCAGTGGGGAAAGCGTGACGACGCTGCGAACACCTTGCTGGAAGCCGACCATCTCGCTCCCGAAGAGGTACGCTGCCGCTCATACACCCGGACCATCATTGCCGAGCTTATCCACAGCTACCCGCGAACAAGCAGTATCCCCGTACCGCTCAGTAACCTTGCCCGCGCCACTGGAGTGACCACATGATAGAAGCTGCGTCCACCGCCCGTGTGCTGTACATCATCAGCTGTGCCACGCCCGCCGCGCGGGATGTCGGCAAGCTGGTGAGTCTTGCCCAGGAACAGGGGTGGACGGTGTGTGTGATCGCGACACCGCAGGCGTTGAAGTTCCTGGACGTGGCCGCACTCGAACAACAGACCGGTTATCCGGTTCGCAGCGAGTACAAACAGCCGGGAACGCCCGACATCCTGCCGGCGGCCGACGCGATGATTCTGGGTGGTGGCAGCTTCAACACCATCAACAAGTGGGCGTTGGGTATTTCGGATACGTTGGCGCTGGGCCTGTTGAACGAAGCCGTCGGCCTCGATATTCCGCTGGTAGCTCTGCCATTTCTGAATTCAGCCCAGGCGGCGCACCCGGCGTTCTACCGAAGCGTGCAGGAGTTGCGGGACATGGGAGTCGCAGTCCTGATCAACGATGGAAACTATGCTCCTAGCCCGCCCCACCATGGATTCGAGTACCTGCCCAGCTATCCATGGCAACGAGCGTTGGACGCCGTTGTGACCTGGGAGAAAAGCTGAGATGCCGCTGGCCAAGCAAGATGTTCGCGCGGTGGTCGATGTCTACATTCAGGCGTGGGAAACGCAGAACCCTGACCTGATCACCACGATCTTCACGGCTTCGGCTACGTATCATGAACGTGTACTCGAAGAAAAGATCCGGGACCGGGATGGTATCCGGTCCTATTGGGAGACCAAGGTCGTCGCGTCCCAGGCGAACATCAGTTGCAAACCGCTCGCCATCTACCTCGACGGAGACACCGCGATCGTCGAGTGGGAGGCGCATTTCGACGACCTGGAGACCGCGAGTCGCAAACGGATGCGAGAGGTTGCGATCCTGGAATTTCAGGGCCACCTCATCGCCAGCATCCGCGAGTACTGGGCATCTGAGGACATCGACACATTGGCCAGGTAGGCGAACTGGCGTGCCGTGAGAGCTCGGGGCGTTGGTCACCTGGGGTCGGGGCCTCGGTGACTGGCTGGCGGCACGTGGCGGCGGCACGGTCGGGTACATGCGAGTGATCCGTTTCTTCCGGAAGACGCTGATCGTGCTGGTCGCGGTGTACGCGGCGTGGATGGCACTGGGCGTCGTGATGGTCCGGCTGTTTCGTCGGGACCGGAAACTGCTGCGGTTCCTGACCCCGTACAACAACGTGACCAGAACGTTCGCTGGGAAGCCGGGTTCGCCGTTCGCGTTGTTGGAGCATGTCGGGCGGCGTAGCGGAAAACACTATGCGGCTCCGCTCGTCGCGACCACGTACGGTGACGGCCTTCTCTTGATGTTGGTCTATGGTCCCCGGACCGACTGGTATCGCAACGTGACGGCGTCCGGTTCCTGCACCATCCATTGGCAGGGCAAGGAGTACGCGCTGGAGCGGCCCGAGCTGATCGAGGGCGCGAAGGCGGTGAACGCCTGGGCGCCGCTGCTGAGGCCGATGCTGTGGGCGGGCGGTATCCAGCAGTACGTGTGGCTCCACAAGCACGACGAGAGCGCTCCGAACGTGGCCGCCTCGCGGTAAAGATCGCGGGATCGGTCTCTGGGGGCGTTGGTCATCTCGGGCCGGGTCCTCGGTGACTGGCTGGTTCTGCGCGCCAGCGGCACGGTCAGGTTCATGCGAGTAGTCCGATTTTTCCTGAAGACCCTGATGGTGCTGGTCGCCGCCTATGCCGGCGTCATCGCAATGGGCGTCACGGTGGTTCAACTGATTCGCCATGACCGGAAACTGTTGCGGTACTTCAAGTCGTACAACAAGTGGATCATCAAGATCGCCGGGAAGCCTGGCGTGCCCTACGCGCTGCTGCAGCATGTCGGGCGGAACAGCGGGAAGAGCTACCAGACTCCGCTCGGCGCGGCCCCGCTCGACGACGGCATCCTCTTCGCGTTGGCGTACGGCCCGAAGACCGACTGGCTGCGCAACGTGATGGCAGCCGGTTCCTGCACCGTCCACTGGCAGGGCCACGAGTACGTGACGGAGCGGCCCGAGCTGATTCAGGGCGCGAAGGCGGTCAATGCCTGGCCTCTCCTGCTGAGGCCGTTGCTGTGGATGGACCCCACGATGCAGTATGTGTGGCTCCACAAGCGGGATGCAGCCGCCACCAAGGAGATCACTCCCCACGCCGCCGCCGGCGAATAAGCCCAGGAGGATCAGTCCAGGCGGCGCAGTTGCTGGCGGTAGCGGTCGCCGTTGGCGACGTAGTGGTCCACCGTGGTCTGCCAGGCGCCCTCCGGCACGACGTAGCCTTCGCGCACCCGGGCGGGCACGCCGAGCGCCATCGACCGTGCCGGCACGCGAGCGTTGAACGACAGCACCGCGCCGGCGCCGACGATCGCGCCCTCCTCGACCACCGATCCGTTGAGCACAACCGAACCGGACGCGATCAGGCAGTGGTCGGCGATCGTCGCTCCCTCGATATGCGCGTTGTGGCCGATCACGCAGTCGGCGCCGATGATCGTCGGGGTCTGCGCCGTGCAGTGGACGATCGTGCCGTCCTGCACGCTGGTCCGCGCGCCGACCTCGATCCGGCCGTAGTCGCCGCGCAGCACCGCGCCCGGCCACACCGAGGCATGCGGGCCGAGCAAGACATTGCCGATCACGGTCGCGTCCGGGTGCACGTACGCGTCCGGACTGATGGTCGGAGTCAACTCACCCAGCGCGTAGATCGCCACGCCCAGTCTCCCAACTTGATCACGATTTTCGCCAGTGTTCCCAACCGGCCGCACCCGCGTACGGCTGACCGTCCACGGTGACCCCGCTGCCGTGCCGAACCGAGCCGATCACGGTCCAACCATCCGGCACGGTCTTGTCCGCCGGGAACGTCGCGACGAGCGCGTGATCCTCGCCGCCGGTCAGCACCCAGCGCATCGGGTCGGCGCCGAGCGCGGACGCCACCTCGATGATCCGTTGCGGAACGGTGAGCTGGCTGGTGCGAACGTCGATGGCCACCTTGGAGGCCGTGGCGATATGCCCGACGTCGGCGAGCAGGCCGTCGGACACGTCGGCCATGGCGGTGGCGCCCGCCTTGGCCGCCTGCGGGCCGGCCGCGTACGGCGGTTCGGGCACCCGGTGCGCGCCGACCACGTTCACCGGTGAGCGGAATCCGCGGTGGAGTACGGCCAGTCCGGCGGCCGCCCAACCGAGTCGTCCACACACCGCGAGCACGTCGCCGACCCCGGCCCCCGAACGGGTGACAGGGGCCCGACCCTGGAGATCACCGAGCGCAGTGATCGAGATCACCAGCATGTCCGAGGTCACCATGTCGCCCCCGACCACACCGGCGCCCGCGGCGCTCGCCTCGGCCCACATCCCGTCGGTCAACTCGTCCACGGCGGACGTTGGCGTGTCGGGTGGGCAACCGAAGCCGACGAGCAACGCCGTGGGCACCGCGCCCATCGCCGCGATATCGGCCAGATTCACCGCCACGGCCTTGCGTCCGACCTGATCAGGGGTGGACCAGTCGAGTCGGAAGTGGACTCCCTCGACGAGTACGTCGGTGGTGGCGACCACCCGTCCGTCGGACGCGGCGACCACGGCTGCATCATCTCCCGGTCCGAGCAGCGTGCTGGTGGGCTGGCGACGCCCGTGGGTAACCCGTCGGATGAGATCAAACTCACCCACATCGGCGACCGCTTTCGCCTCCCCAGAGGGCTCCGGGCGCACACTGACCTCCCGTTACTAAATTTCAGGCTCCATAATCATCCCCGACTCAGGTACGTTTCCCCGCTGTAAACGTTCCTACCCCGAGCTGATACCTACCAAGCCGAAGGGGCACGCCGTGGTCCATGCATACATCCTTATCCAGACGGAGGTCGGGAAGGCTTCCGGTATCGCCGCGCAAATAGCCGCGCTGCCGGGTGTCACCACCGCGGAGGATGTCACCGGGCCCTACGACGTCATCGTGGTGGCGGAGGCCGAGAACGTCGACCAGTTGGGGCAACTGGTCGTGGCCCGCATCCAGAACATCGAGGGCATCACCCGAACGCTCACCTGCCCGGTGGTGCATTTCGGTCAGAGCCGTCGCGGAGCTCATGCCTGACCAACCCCCGGGCCAACCGCCCGAGCGCCCGGCCGGCCAGCGCGCCGACCGACAACCCGACCGACGAGCCGCGGCCTCGCGACCGTTGATCGTGGCGCTCGTGGTGGTGGGCATCCTGGTGGTTGGCCTGGCGGTGGCCGGGATCGTTACCCGCGGCATGTCGGGTTCGGCCGGTTCCGGTGGCTCGACGGCCTCCGGCGCGCCGAACCCGTCCGCCACGAGCACGGGTCCGGTCGGTCTCGCGCCCGTCGCCGCGCCACAGGCGAACTCGCCGTCCTGCACGGCGCTGCTGACCGCGTTGCCGGCTGCACTGCCCAACGGCGGCACGACGCTGCCCCGGCGCTCGCTGCTCGCACCCGCGCCGCGGGCGGCGGCCGCGTGGGGCGACTCGGCGAACCCGGTGGTGCTGCGGTGCGGCATCGAGCAGCCTCCCGAGTTCACCGCCACCTCCGAGGTGTTGGCCGTCGACGGCGTGTCCTGGTTTCAGGTGTCCTCATCCGGCGCGGCCACCTGGTACTGCGTGGACCGGCCGGTCACCGTGGCGCTGACACTGCCGAGCGTCGTCGGTGGCACCGGTCCGATCCAGGCGATCTCCGAAACGATCTCGAAGGCGCTACCCGCCGTGCCGGTGCACCCGGGAGGATAGCGGTTGTGCCAGAGCTGCCCGAGGTCGAAGTCGTCCGTCGCGGACTGGCCGAGTACGTCGTCGGACGAGTGATCGAAAAGGTCGAGGTCAGACACGCCCGTGCGGTTCGCCGGCACCTCGCCGGAGCCGACGACTTCGTCGCTCGGCTGGCCGGCCGGTTGATCACCGAGGCGCGGCGGCGTGGCAAGTACCTGTGGCTGGTGCTGGACCGCGGCGCGGCGACGGCCGACGAGGCGATCCTCGCCCACCTGGGCATGAGCGGTCAGATGCTGATCCGGCCGGTGGGCGCACCCGACGAGACACACCTGCGGATCCGGGTGACGTTCCAGGACACCGGACCCGAGCTGCGGTTCGTCGACCAGCGCACGTTCGGCGGCATGATGATCACCGAGCTGGTCGACCGGCGGCCCGCGGACCTCGGCCCCGCCGACCGGGTGCCGCTGCCGATCGCGCATATCGCTCCCGACCCGATGGAGCCGGCCTTCGACGTGGACGCCGTGGTCGAGGCGCTGCGTCACCGGCACAGCGAGATCAAGCGCGCCCTGCTGGACCAGTCGCTGGTCAGCGGGATCGGCAACATCTACGCCGACGAGGCGCTGTGGCGGGCGAGACTGCACTGGTCCTGGCCGACGGACCGGCTGAACCGGGCGCGGGCCGGCGCGGTGCTCGCCGCCGCCCGGGAGGTGATGGCGGAGGCGCTGTCCGCCGGCGGCACCTCCTTCGACGCGTTGTATGTCAACGTCAACGGCCAGTCGGGGTACTTCGACCGGTCACTGGCCGTGTACGGCCGGGACGGCGAGCCCTGCCCGCGATGTGGTACGCCCATCCGGCGTGAGGCGTTCATGAACCGCTCGTCCTACTTCTGTCCGCACTGCCAGCCACGCCCGCGACGCCGGCGCTCGCCTGGCGTCCCGCCAGGCCGGAGACCCGTGGCCTAGTCGCATGGTCCACTATGGACGGATGCGAACCCGTTGTCGTGGCGTTAAGGCCCCGTCAATGCGCCGCCTCGCGGTGTCAAGGAGGCGTCATCCTGCTACCCGGGTCCGAATCGCCGGTACACGCTGGCCGGCGGACGATCGTTCGCGGAGTCTTCACTCGAAGGAAGGACATCGGATGGCGGACGTGGCCTTTGTGGCCCTGATCATCGTGGCGTTCGGTCTGCTGCTGCTGACCATTCGCGGGTTGGAGAAGCTGTGAGTGGATCCGGGCTCGCGGCCAATGTGGTCGGCGGCGTGCTGGCACTGCTGCTGATCATCTACCTGTTCATCGCGCTGATCCGACCGGAGAAGTTCTGATGTCCTCATCGGTGTGGGCCGGCCTCGGACAGGTCGGCCTTCTGCTGGTCGCCCTGGCGGTGGTGTACCGGCCGTTCGGTGACTACATGGCGCATGTGTTCACCTCGCACAGACACTGGCGGGTGGAGAAGCTCATCTACCGGGTCGTGCGGGTGGACCCGGAGACCGAGCAGCGCTGGCCCACCTACGCGACCGCGCTTCTGGCGTTCTCTTTTCTCG
>DASVLX010000067.1:0-34697 GCA_036384655.1 Pseudonocardiaceae bacterium | reverse complement strand
GATCGGCGCGCACACCGGTGTTGGCGTGCTCGGAGTCGTTGTCCTGCCAGCATCATCTCAGCCATCTCGGTCATAGCGTTTCCTCCTCGCTCTCGGGCTCTCCGCCAAGTATTACCTCCCAACGTGTTTCACGGTCTCAGTTGTCCACAGGCGATCGAGCTGTCCACAGGCGACGATTTTCTCCTCGACACGGCCCGATCGCGCTCCCTAGCGTCGAAGTCATGACGGCACAACGGGAACCGCGAGAACATGACCGAGAAGTCGGCGAGATCGGCCGGGACGAGGAGGTCGTCTCCGACCGCCTGGTCCGGTTGGCGCGCGCGGCGTCGGGAGATCCGGAAGCACTGCGTGCCGAGGCCGCGATTATCGATCCGGATCCGGAGGCGGAGGGCGACGATCCGCCACCAGAATGGGCGTCCAGCCCCGCTGGCCGGCTGATCGAACGCTGGCTGCCCGGCGGCACGAGGGGCGTGCGCCGGTTGCGTTCGGTCGCGGTCAAGCGACGTGGCCTGACCGCGGCACTGTTGGTGGCGCTGGCCGCCGCGGTGGGCATGGGCGTCGCGTCCTGGGGTGATCGTCCGGCCGCCGAGTCGGCTCCGGATCTGCCCGCCGCGATCAGCGTGATGCGCGGCATCGGCGGGCTCGGCCGCGCCCGGTTCCGCGGCGCCGAGTTCGGCGGCACCGGCGGATGGGCCGATCGTGGTGAGCGTGGTGGGCCGGGTCGCCCGGCCCGGCCTCGTGAAACTGTCCGGCGGGAGCCGGGTTGCGGACGCCATCGCGGCGGCCGGGGGAGCGCTGCCGGCGGTCGATCTCAGCACGCTGAACCTGGCGCAGAAGCTGTCCGACGGCGAGCAGATCTACGTCGGAATCCCGGTGCCGCCGGGAGCGGGTGGCAGCGTGGTCGGCTCGACCGGCGACGGATCGGGTCCGGCCGATGCTTCTGGCGGTGCTTCCGGCGGTTCCTCGGAAGTGCCGAGCGCGTCCGGCAAACGCGGCAAGAAGACCGGCAAGTCGGCGGGTTCGGGGAAGGTCAACCTCAACACGGCGAGCGCCGATGAGCTGGAATCCCTGCCCGGGGTGGGCCCGACCACCGCACAGAAGATCATCACCTGGCGCACCCAACATGGCCGGTTCAGTTCCGTGGACGAACTGCGCGAGGTGGGTGGCATTGGCGACACGAAGCTCGCGGCACTGCGCGATCTGGTGACGACATGACCGGTGACAGGGCCAGCGACAGGCCCAGCGGCACCGCTGTGGACGGTGTGATCCGCCGGGTGCCGTGGTGGCGGCGGCTGGCCACCGGACAGGACCTGAGGCTGGTTCCGGCCGCGCTGGTGGTGTGGCTGGCCACCCTGCTCGGTGACCGGTTCTCCTGGTGGTGGACGCCGTGTCTCGGGACTGCCGGTGTGCTGGCGGGTGTCGCGGTCCTGATCGGCGCCGCGAGGTCGGACCGCCGACGCGACCTGCGGATAGCGGCCTGCCTGTTGCTGTGCGCCAGTGTGGTCACCGCCGGATGGACGGGCTACCGGCTGCACGAGGACGAGGTGAACCCGTTGGCGGCGCTGGCCGCGCGCGGTGCGGCGGCCGAACTGCGGGTGGAGATCACCGAGCCACCGAAACCGGTGTCCTCGCCGGGTTTCGCCGGCCGGCAGGGCGGTGCCCGGTCCGTGTTGATCCACGCGGAGGCCGAACAGCGGACCAGTGCCGGTCGCACCGAGCCCGCCTCCGGTGAGGTCCTGTTGATCGCGCCCACCCGGGGCTGGGCGGGACTGCTGCGGGGCCAGCAGGTCACCGCCCGCGGCGTGCTCGGCGAACCGTCCATTCAGGATGGAAGTATCGCGGTGCTGCGGGTGCGGGGGAGTCCGGCGCGGGCAACCACCGCCCCGGTGTGGGAGCGTGCGGCGGACGCGCTGCGGACCGGCCTGAAGCATGCGGCGGCCGTGCTGCCGGACGACCAGCGCGCGCTGCTGCCGGCCCTGGTGACGGGTGACGGCAGCGCGATCCGGCCGGACGTGTTGTCCGATTTCCGCACCGCCGGGATGGCCTACCTGCTGGCGGTCGGTGGGTACCACTTCATGATCGTGTGCGGTGCGGTGCTCTGGTTGCTACGCCGGTTATCGGTGGGGCCGAGGCTGCGGGCGGTGGTCACGGGCCTCGTGCTGGCGGTCTTCCTGGACGTGGCCGGCCCGAAGCCATCCGTGCTCCGCGCGGCGCTGATGGTCGCGGCCGGGCTGCTCGCGATGGGCACCGGCCGGCCGAGGGCGGCGGTGCCCGCGCTCGCCGGCTCGATCATCGCGCTGCTGTTGTGGCGTCCGGAGTTCGGCGGGGACATCGGGTTCGCGCTGTCGGTCTTCGCCACCACCGCGATGATCCTCTTGGCGCGGCCGGCCGCGGCCATGTTCGAGCGGCGCGGTGTGCCGCCGGGGTTGGCCGAACTGTTCGCGATCGCGGTGTCCGCGCATCTGGCCACGGCGCCGCTGATCGCCGCGGCCTTCGGGCAGTTCAGCCTGGCGGCGGTGGGCGCCAACCTGGTGGCCGAACCGGCGTTCGTGCCGACCATGGTGCTGGGCGCGCTGGCGATGGCCTGCTCGCCGGTGTCGGGTTGGTTGGCCGGCGCGGTCGCCCGGCTGACCTGGCCAACGACCTGGTGGCTGCTGGCGGTCGCGCATCGCGCGGCCACGCTGCCTGCGGCCGAGTTGCCGTGGCCCACCGGACTGTGGGGTGGCGTGTCGCTGGCCGCGGTGATCCTGGTCGTGCTCGTGCTGCTGCGGTTCCGTCGGTTCCGGGTGCTGGTGGCGGCCGCGCTGGTGGGGGCGCTGGTGGTGTTGATCCCGGTCCGGGCACTGGCGCCCGGTTGGCCGCCGACCGGCTGGGCGATGGTCGACTGCGATGTCGGCCAGGGCGACGGCGAGGTACTCGCCACCGGCGATCCGGGCCGGGCGATCGTGATCGACTCCGGTCCCGATCCGGACGCCATGGACCAGTGCCTGCATCTGCTGGATGTGACCCGCATCCCGCTCGTGGTGATCAGCCACCTGCACGCGGATCACGTCGGCGGGCTGGCCATGGTGCTGCGTGGCCGGTCGGTGGGCGCGGTCGGGGTCGGCCCGTCCCGGGTGCCCGCCTGGGCGTGGGTCCAGGTGCGTGCCGAGTCGGCGGCCGCCGGAGTGCCGATCGTGCAGCTCAATCCCGGCGAGCGGCTGAGCTGGCCGGGCCTGAGCATCGACGTGATCGGCCCGCCGCCGGCCGAGTCCTGGCCGGCCGGGGACGACCCATCCGGCACGATCGTGAACAACAGCTCGCTGGTGCTGAAGGCGATCACGCCGGCCGGCCGGGTGTTACTCACCGGGGACGTCGAGCTGGCGGCCCAGGCGGACCTGCTCAACTCCCATGCCGACCTGACCGCCGACGTGCTCAAGATCCCGCACCACGGGTCCGTGTACAGCTCACCGTGGTTCCTGGACGCGGTGCACGCCAGGGTGGCGGTGGCCAGCGTGGGCGCGGGCAACCCGTACGGTCACCCGAGCCCGCTCACCCTCGGCAGGCTGTCCGCCGACGGAGCGCTGGTGCTGCGCACCGACCGGGACGGCGACATCGCGATCACACCCGGCGCGAACGGGCCACAGATTATGCGTCGCGGCGATCCCCGACCCGGCCCCCGAAGTCCCAGGCGGCGCGGTGCTGGGTTGTCGGTCGCTCGGGTGCCGGAGCACGCCACGCTTCCTGCGGCCTTGCCCCGCATCCGCCTGGAACTCCGGGGGGCGGGTGCTGGGTTGTCGGTTGCTCGGGTGCCGGAGCACGCCACGCTTCCTCCGATAACTACTCCAGGCCCAGCGCCTCGCGGACCGCCTGGCTGGACGGCGGCACGGTGGCCTTCGGGCCCACCCGGCCCTCCAGCGCGTCGAGCGTCTTCAGACCGTCTCCGGTGATCAGCAGGACGGTATCGGCGTCGGGGTCGAGCTGACCGGTCTCGATCAGCTTCTTCGCGACCGCCACCGTGACTCCACCGGCGGTTTCGGTGAAGATCCCCTCGGTGCGGGCGAGCAGCCGGATGCCGTCGACGACCTCCTCGTCGGTGACATCCTCGACGGCTCCGCCGGTCCGCCGGACGGTGTCCAGCACGTACGGCCCGTCGGCCGGCGCGCCGATGGCCAGCGACTTGGCGATGGTGTTCGGCCGGACCGGCCGGACGACATCCTGGCCGGCCTTGAACGCGGTCGAGACCGGTGAGCAGCCGGTGGCCTGCGCGCCGAACACCCGGTAAGGGGTCTGCTCGACGAGCCCGAGCGTGCCCAGTTCCCGGAAGCCCTTGTCCACTTTGGTCAACTGGGAGCCGGACGCGACGGGAACGACGATCTGTTGGGGAAGCCGCCAGCCCAGCTGCTCGGCGACCTCGAACCCGAGGGTCTTGGAGCCCTCCGCGTAGTAGGGCCGGACGTTGACGTTCACGAACGCCCAGTCCTCGTGCTCGGCCGCCAGCTCCGTGGCGATCCGGTTCACGTCGTCATAGTTGCCGTCCACCGCGATCAGGTCACCGTCGTACACGGCGGTGGTCAACACCTTCGCCTTCTCCAGAGAGGAGGGGATCAGTACCACCGAGCGCCAGCCGGCACGAGCCGCCGCGGCGGCGGTGGCGTTGGCCAGGTTGCCGGTCGACGGACAGGCCAGCACCCGGAATCCCAACTGGCGGGCGGCCGCCAGTGCGACGGCGACCACACGGTCCTTGAACGAGTGGGTGGGATTGCCGGTGTCGTCCTTGACCCACAGTCGCCGCACACCCAGTGCCTTCGCCAGCCTGTCGGCGCGCACCAACCGGGTGAATCCCGGCTCGGTGTTCGGGTAGTCGGTCACGTTCGACGGCACCGGAAGGAGATCGCGGTACCGCCAGATGGACTTCGGTCCGGCCTGGATGTCCTCCCGCCGGACCGAAGGAAACTCGTAGGCCACCTCCAGTGGCCCGAAACACTCCGAACAGGCGAACTCCGGCGCGAGTGGCGTCTGGTGGCCGCACTCGCGGCAGGACAGGGCGCGCGCGGGCCCGAGATCGATACTGGTGGTGCCGAAGCCTTCGGAAGGATGCACAACGGTCGTCATCGCGAGGTCACTCCTCATCTTTCCCGCATCGCGGGCCGGAATTGGCACCGTGGCCGTCGACGCCTCGCGTGCTGTGGTGGTGTCCACATCGCTGATTGATCGACGCTGGTTGCCGGGGCTTCGTCGGGCCGTTCCCTCTGCCCCTCTGGATGAGCCATATTCGGTTATGGCGGTGACCATACGTCACGATTGCGCGTCAGCGCCAACAGTCCCACCAGTTGGTCTCGTTGGGACGCCGGTCACAGCCCGGCAGACCGTGCGAGGATGACAGCGTGCCCACGTCCGGTGACGCCCCCGCTTCGCTGCTGCTCCTCCTCGGTGACGAGGAGTTCCTCGTCGAGCGCGCGGTGCACGACGTGGTGGCGGCGCTGCGCCGGACCGATCCGGAGACCGAACTGCGCCGTGCCACTGTCAGTGATCTGACCGTCGCCGAGCTGACCGAGCTGCTCAGCCCGTCGTTGTTCGGCGAGTCCCGGGTCGTGTTCCTCGCCGGCGCGCAGGATGCCGGCAAGGACATCGCCGACGGCGTGCTCGGCTACGCCCGCTCCCCGGCCGAGGGCCTGACCCTGATGATCGCGCATTCCGGTGGTGGCCGGAGCAAGGCCGCCAAGGAACTTCCCGCGGCGCTGCGGAAGGCCGGTGCCGAGGTCGTCGAATGCGGCAAGATCAGCAAACCGGCCGAGCGGGACGCGTTCGTGCGCGCCGAGGTGCGCCGTGCCGGCGGTCGCATCGACCCGGCTGCCGCGGCCGCGCTGCTCGATGCCGTCGGCTCGGACCTTCGTGAACTGTCCGCGGCCGCATCGCAGTTGGTCGCGGACACCGGCGGCACGGTGGACGAACCGGCCGTGCGTCGCTACCACCGGGGTCGGGCCGAGGTGACCGGGTTCGCGGTCGCCGAGAAGGCCGTCAACGGCGACCGGTCCGGCGCGCTGGAGGCGTTGCACTGGGCTCATCAACTCGGCGTGGCGCATGTGCTGATCGCGGACGCGCTCGCGGATGCGGTGCGAACCGTGGCCAGGGTCGCGGCCGTCGGCCGCTCCGATCCGTACCGGTTGGCCAGCGAACTGGGCATGCCACCGTGGAAGGTCAAGCGGGCACTGACGCAGGCGCGCGGCTGGGATGAGGACGGGCTCGCGGAGGCACTGCGGGTGGTGGCCGAGGTCAACGCCGATGTCAAGGGCCAGGCGGCGGACTTCGACTACGCCCTGGAGCGCGCCGTACTGCGGGTGGCCGGCATCCCCGCCGAGCGCGCCGCCAATCGAGGCGCCAGCCGAACCACCAATCGAGGCACGAGCCGAGCCGAAGGCCGTTCGGATTCCCGTGCCAGCAACCGTTCCACCGACCGTACGACCGCCGCGCGGCACCGCTGAGCCGGTCATCCAAGATCGTTCCCGCAGGTCAGCGGTGACGCACGGAATAACGCGTTAACAAGCTCGTGACATGCCAGTAGTGCGGTGCTCCGGTTACGTGGGCAACCATGAGCGTCATGGGCAGCACCGAGACCGTCGCATTGACCACCACACCGGCAGGGATCGCCCACCCGGTCCCGAACCCCCGCGCGGGCGAGTCGTTCGACAACTACCTCGACCCGGACCGGCCACATCCGAACGCCTACGACGAGATGTTCAGTGCCGATGGGACGGTGCGTCCGTCATACCGGGCGCTGCACGAGTCGATCGGCAGTCTGGCGTCCGCCGATCTGAGCGCACGGGCCGACGCGCTGGAACGCGCGTTGGCGGATCAGGGAATCACCTTCTCACTGTCCGGTAAGGAACGTCCGCTGCCGCTGGACCTGGTGCCGCGGGTGATCGCGGCCGCGGAATGGACGAAGGTCGAACGCGGTGTGGCACAACGGGTCCGCGCGTTGGAGGCGTTCCTGGCGGACGTCTACGGCGAGGGTTCCATCCTGCGTGACCGGGTGCTGCCGCGCCGGCTGATCACCTCCTGCGCGCACTTCCACCGCGAGGCCGTCGGCGTCGTGCCACCCAACGGGGTGCGTATCCACGTCGCTGGCATCGACGTGATCCGGGACGAGACAGGGACGTTCCGGGTGCTAGAGGACAACCTGCGTAGCCCGTCCGGGGTCTCCTACGTGATGGCGAACCGGC
This sequence comes from Pseudonocardiaceae bacterium, assembly GCA_036384655.1. GTDB lineage: Bacteria > Actinomycetota > Actinomycetes > Mycobacteriales > Pseudonocardiaceae > DASVLX01. The sequence continues at coordinate 27,495 of DASVLX010000067.1, read as the reverse complement.
GCACCATGGCACGGGTCTTCCCCGACCTGTTCGGCCGCTACCGGGTGCGCCCGGTCGCCGACTACGCGACCCACCTGCTGCGTGCACTGCGTGCCGCCGCCCCGAATGTGAGTGAACCCACGATCGTGGTGCTCACCCCCGGTGTGTACAACTCGGCGTATTTCGAGCACTCGCTGCTGGCCCGGCAGATGGGTGTGGAACTGGTCGAGGGTCGGGACCTGTTCTGCCGGGACAACGTCGTCTACATCCGCACCACCGAGGGCGAGCGGCGGGTCGACGTCATCTACCGTCGCATCGACGACGAATTCCTGGACCCGCTGCACTTCCGTCCGGACTCGGTGCTCGGCGTCGCGGGGGTGTTGAACGCCGCGCGCGGCGGCAACGTGGTGATCGCCAACGCGGTCGGCAACGGTGTGGGTGACGACAAGCTCGTCTACACGTATGTCCCCGAGATGGTCCGCTACTACCTCGGTGAGAAGCCGATCCTGCCGAACGTCGACACGTTCCGCTGCTGGCTGCCTGACGAACTGGATCACGTGCTCGATCATCTGGACGAGCTCGTGATCAAGCCGGTGGAGGGTTCCGGTGGATACGGGATCGTGTTCGGTCCCAACTGCACGGAGAAGGAACTGGCCTCGACCCGTCGGCGGGTCAAGGCGAACCCGCGTGGCTGGATCGCCCAACCGGTGGTGTCTTTGTCCACCGTTCCGACGAGATCCGGCGATCGCCTGGTGCCCCGGCATGTCGACCTGCGGCCGTTCGCGGTCAACGACGGGGAGAAGGTCTTCGTGCTGCCCGGCGGGCTGACGCGGGTCGCTCTGCCCAAGGGCAGCCTGGTGGTGAATTCCTCGCAGGGCGGCGGTTCCAAGGACACCTGGGTGCTCGCCTCGCGCTTCGCCGGAGGCGAGCGTGAACTCGCCGCGGCGGCACTCGCGTCGAACTCCAGTGTGGACGGAATGCTCTCCCACGGCCCCGATCTGACGGCCGAGCACCGTGCCGCGCCCACCGTGCCTCAGCAGCAGCAATGAACGACAGTAAAGGGGTGGTGTGGTTGCTCGCGCGCAATGCGGAGTCGCTGTACTGGATCGGCCGCTATGTCGAGCGCGCCGACGACACCGCCCGCATCCTCGACGTGTCCGTCCATGAGCTACTCGAAGACGCCAGTGTCGACCCAGACCTGGCCAGCCGGCAGTTGCTGAACGTGCTGGGCATCCAGCCACCGGAGGACACTCCGTTGGATGTCTGGTCGCTGACCGAACTCGTCGCCTACGAGGCCGGTCGCAGTGGCTCCATTGTGGACTCGCTTACCAGTGCTCGGGAGAACACCCGGGGCGCGCGCGAGGTGGTGCCCACCGAGCTGTGGCAGTGTCTCAACGCGACCTGGCGGGCGTTGCCGGAACGGCAGGCGCACGCCAGGCGGGTCGGCCCACACGAGTTCCTGTCCTATGTCGAGGAGCGCGCCGCGATGTTCGCCGGCCTGGCCGATTCGACCATGTGCCGGGACGACGGGTGGCGGTTCCTGGTGCTCGGCCGTTCCATCGAGCGGGCCGACATGGTGCTGCGGCTGCTGCTGTCGCGGGTCCGTGACCGGGCATCCTCACCGGGTTGGATGACGGTGTTGCGGTCGGCCGGCGCACAGGACACCTACCTGCGCACCTACCGGGGAGTGCTGGACGCCGGCCGGGTGGTGCAGTTCCTGTTGCGCGACCGGCTGTTCCCCCGTTCGGTGTTCCACGCGCTGCTGCAGGCGGAGAACTGCCTCGACGCACTCGATCACCGGCCCGGGGAGCGGACCGCCAACCGCTCCGAGGCGCGTAGGCTGCTCGGCCAGGCGCGCAGTGAGCTGGAGTTCCTCGGCCCGGACGATCTGTTGGAGGGCCTGCCCCGCCGGCTCGGCGGACTGCAGACGACCATCCGGCAGGTGGGCGAGGACGTGTCCGCCCAGTATTTCCACACCACGCCGTGGGTGGCGTGGGTGAACGCGGAGGTGTCGGCATGAGTTGGCAGCTTCGCGTCGTGCACAGCACCGGCTATCGGTACGAGACCCCGGCGGCCCAGTCCTTCAACGAGGTGCGGCTGACGCCCCGCGCGGACCGTCGGCAGGCCCTGTTGTTCTCCCGGATCGAGACCACGCCGACCAGCAAGCTGTTCCGGTACACCGACTACTGGGGCACCGTGGTCAGCGCCTTCGACGTGCACGCGCCGCACAACGAACTGAAGGTCGTGGCGTCCTCGGTGGTGGAAACCGCCAACGAGGTGGTGCCCGTCGACCACGTCGGCTGGGACGGTATGCACGACGATGAGGTGCTCGACCGGTACGCCGAGTTCTTACAGCCCACCCGCTACACGCCCGCCGACCGCGAGCTCACGGCGATCAGCCGCAAGCTGCGACGAGGTAAGGATCCCGCTGAGGCGGTACTCGCGGCGGCGCAGTGGGCGCACAAGGAACTGACCTATCAGCCGGGCAGCACGCACGTGCACAGCTCGGCGAGCGACGCCATGCGCGCCCGCGAGGGCGTCTGTCAGGACTACGCCCACGTCACGCTCGTATTGTTGCGCGCGATGGGGATTCCCGCCCGTTATGTGTCCGGCTACCTGCACTCACAGCCCGAGGCGGAGCTCGGTGAGGTGGTGCGCGGTGAGAGTCACGCCTGGATCGAGGCGTGGACCGGCGGCTGGTGGCCCTATGACCCGACGAACGCCATCCCGATCGGAGAACGACACGTATGGGTGGCGGTGGGTCGTGACTACGCCGATGTGGCCCCGCTGAAGGGGATCTACAGCGGCGGGCACTCCTCGGCGTTGGAGGTGTCCGTGGACGTCACCCGGCTCGCCTGAGCCGGGTGACGTCCCGGGGGTCATTCGGCCGGCTGGGCTTCCAGCGCGTTGGCGCGCTTCGCCAGCGCTGACTTCTTGTTGGCGGCCTGGTTGGCGTGGATCACGCCCTTGCTGACCGCCTTGTCCAGCTTGCGGCTGGCTTCCCGGAACAGCACGAAGGCCTGGTCCCTGTTGCCAGCGTCGGCGGCCTCACGGAACTTGCGGATCGCCGTCTTCACGGCCGACTTGACCGACTTGTTGCGGATCCGGGCCTCTTCGTTGGTCCGGATGCGCTTGATCTGCGACTTGATGTTGGCCATGCGGCGATGCTCCTTCGTTGCTTGGGCGGGAAATGTCGTGCCGCGTTGGGGTGGCCCTGCGGTCGGCTTGACCGACGCTCCGTGCAGGCTTCCTCCGGGGCGGAATGCCACACGGCACGACCACCGAGGATAACAGCGCGCTACCGATGCCATCGCGGCTGGGTGGCCACGCTCGCCCGCGCGTGGTGCCACGGGTATTGATAGGTCGGGTCATCTGTCGAGTTACGGAGGCGCCATGGAAATCCTGAGCAGCCGCGTCCTGATCCGGCCGCGTGATCTCGAAGTGACCACGTCCTTCTACCGGGACACGCTCGGCCTGGCGATCTACCGGGTGTTCCCCGGCGGCACGGTGTTCTTCCTGGGCCAGGGGCTGCTGGAGGTGTCCGGCTCGTCGGACGGGGGACAGGCCGCCTCCGCCGCGACCCAGTTGTGGCTACAGGTCCGCGATCTCCACGACACCGCTGCTGAGCTGGTACTGCGGGGTGTCAAGGTGCTCCGCGAGCCGCGTCGGGAGCCGTGGGGCCTGGACGAGATGTGGATCAGTGACCCGGACGGTCTGCGGATCGTGCTGGTCGAGGTGCCCGAGGGGCATCCGCTGCGCACCGACACGCGTTGACGCGCGGATAGTCTGGGAGACGCGCGGTGCCGCCCGTGCTGGTCGGGGGCTCCGGTGCGCGGGCTGATCGCCCACGCATGGGACCATGGGAGTGACCCCTCACCAGCTCCGTCCCGTCTGAGGAACCCGATTGAGCACGTTCGCCGATACGACCTTCACGCCGCCGGAGCGCATCCGGAACTTCTGCATCATCGCGCACATCGACCACGGCAAATCGACCCTGGCCGATCGGATGCTGCAGTTCACCGGCGTTGTCGAGGATCGCGCCATGCGTGCCCAGTATCTCGACCGGATGGACATCGAGCGGGAACGCGGCATCACGATCAAGGCCCAGAACGTCCGGCTGCCCTGGGCGGTGACCGATCCGGACGGCAACCGCACCGAGTACGTGCTGCACCTGATCGACACCCCCGGTCACGTCGACTTCAGCTACGAGGTGTCCCGCTCGCTGGCCGCCTGTGAGGGCGCGATCCTGCTGGTCGACGCCGCGCAGGGCATCGAGGCGCAGACGCTGGCCAATCTGTACATGGCGCTGGAGAACGATCTCACGATCATCCCGGTGCTCAACAAGATCGACCTGCCCGCCGCCGAGCCGGAGCGGTACGCGGCCGAGCTGGCACACATCATCGGCTGCGAGCCCGACGAGGTGCTGAAGGTCTCCGCGAAGACCGGTATGGGCGTGCGCGAACTGCTCGACGAGGTGGTGAAGCGGGTTCCGGCACCGACCGGCGATCCCGACGCAGCGGCCCGCGCGCTGATCTTCGACTCGGTCTATGACACCTATCGGGGTGTGATCACCTACATCCGGGTGATCGACGGCCGGATCACCCCCCGCGAGCGCATCCGGATGATGTCCACCAACGCCACCCACGAGCTGCTGGAGGTCGGCATCATCTCGCCGGAGCCCAAACCCTCGGTGGGGCTGGGCGTCGGCGAGGTCGGCTACCTGATCACCGGGGTCAAGGACGTCCGGCAGTCGAAGGTCGGTGACACCGTCACCAGCGAGCGGAACGGCGCGACCACCCCGCTCGGCGGCTACCGCGACCCGAAGCCCATGGTCTACGCCGGGCTGTACCCGGTGGACGGCTCCGACTACCCGGAGCTGCGCGAGGCACTGGAGAAACTGCAGCTCAACGACGCGGCCCTGACGTTCGAGCCGGAGACCTCGGCGGCCCTCGGGTTCGGCTTCCGCTGCGGCTTCCTTGGTCTGCTGCACCTGGAGATCACCCGCGACAGGCTGGAGCGCGAGGCCGGACTCGACCTGATCTCCACGGCGCCGAACGTGGTGTACCGGGTGGTGCTGGACGACGGCACCGAGCACATCGTGACCAATCCGTCCGACTGGGCGACCGGCAAGATCAGCGAGGTCTACGAGCCGATCGTGAAGATCACCGTGATCTCGCCGTCGGACTATGTCGGCGCGATCATGGAACTCTGCCAGTCGAGGCGCGGTGTGCTCGGCGGCATGGACTATCTGTCCGAGACGCGCGTCGAACTGCGGTACACGATGCCGCTCGCGGAGATCATCTTCGACTTCTTCGACGCGCTGAAGTCCCGCACCCGCGGCTATGCCTCGCTGGACTACGAGGAGGCCGGCGAGCAGGCGGCCGATCTGGTCAAGGTCGACATCCTGCTGCAGGGCGAGGCGGTGGACGCTTTCAGCGCCATCGTGCACCGGGACGCCGCCTACAACTACGGCACCAAGATGGTCACCCGGCTGCGCGAGCTGATTCCTCGGCAGCAGTTCGAGGTTCCCATCCAGGCCGCCATCGGGGCTCGGGTGATCGCCCGGGAGACCATCCGCGCGGTGCGCAAGGACGTGCTCGCCAAGTGCTACGGCGGTGACATCAGCCGTAAGCGCAAGCTGCTGGAGAAGCAGAAGGAAGGCAAGAAGCGGATGAAGATGGTCGGCCGCGTCGAGGTGCCGCAGGAGGCCTTCGTCGCCGCGCTGACCACCGACGACGCGGGCGAGAAGGGCAAGTCCGCGAAGAAGTAGCGCTGCGGAGTCACCTGCCTCACTTTGACCGGTGTGATCGCCTATACTGGGATTATGAGTGATGCTCCGCAGGGAGTGCGGTTGCTGGCCGAGGCGGTGCTGGAACGGCGCCGGCAGCGGCGTCTGCGTCAGCGAGACGTGGAGAAGGCGGGTGGGCCATCGGTGGCCGTGCTGCGCAACATCGAGCACGGTCAACGCAGCCACCCGCACCCCAAGACGTTGGTTGGTCTCGACCGGGCACTGAGCTGGCCGGCCGGCGCGGCCAGGGCCGTGCTCCTCGACGACGGCCCGCCGTGGCCGGGCAGCACGGTCACCGAACCCCGTGCCTACGTGGAAGAACTGATCGCTGGCGCGTTCTCGTCTTCGCCCGCCACGCCAACGATCGAGGACGAGGACGATGCAATGGACACCGCCGGCCCGGCGGACCTGCGTCATGTGCCGACCTCGGCGATCATGGCCCAGGTCGCGCCCTGGCTCGCCGAACTCGTCCGCCGCTGCGACACGGATCCCGATCTCCTGATCAGGATGACCGTTGCCTCCCGCTGACCGCGCGCGACGGCACCCCTACAAACTCAAGGCTCATAGATCGACCGTCAAGCCGCTTTACCGTCAGGCCAATTTCAACAAGCTGGCCGATGATCTCCTGGTCGAGGATGCTGTCCGGATCTGGGTGCGCGGCGGCGACTCGCAGCGGCCGGTCAACAGGACCGATGACCCCGACCGTTGGCTGTCCGCTGTCGAGTCGAACATGCCGATCACGATCCAGATGGGCGGCGGAGCCGAAGGCCCCTGGCCGACCAGTTCCAGCAGCCAGCCGTCGATCATGGCCAATATGCTCGATGCTCTCGATCCCCATCGGGGCCACAGAGTGTTGGAGATCGGCACCGGGACCGGGTGGAACGCGGCGTTGCTGTGCCACAGGGTTGGACCTGATGGACGAGTGTTGACGATCGAGGTGGACCCATCCATCGCCGAGACCGCCACGCGAAACCTCCGCTGGGCCGGATACCCGGCTGTCGTCGTGACGGGGGACGGGGTGCTGGGTTACCCGGACGGCGCCCCCTTCGACCGGGTGGTCTCCACGGCCGCGATCCGCGATGTTGTGCCGCCGGCGTGGGTTCAGCAGCTTCGGCCGGACGGTCGGCTGGTGACCCCTTGGGGGACGGACTGGTGGAACGGATTCCTGCTCACGTTGGCCATGACCGGCGAGGGCCGAGCGACCGGCCGCTTCTCGGGCAACCTGTCCTTCATGCGTGTCCGCGCCCAGCATTCCAGTCTGTATGGATTTGAGCCGGACGAGACCGAAATCGGCCAGGCGACGGCGACCACGACGGAATGTCGAGGATCGGATCTCGCCGCCATGCTCGACCCGGATCAGGCCCTGTTCGCGATCGGCGCGCGCGTTCCGGACTGCTACCGCTATCTGGAATGGGATCATTTCGGGCCACGCCATCATCTGCTGGACCTCGATGACGGGCGCACCCGGTCCTTCGCCCGGCTGGAATGGGACGTGAGCAGCACGGCGCCGTTCACGGTTCGACAGCTTGGCGCCCGCCGGCTGTGGGACGAGGTCGAGAAGGCCTACGTGTGGTGGCGCGACCAGGGCCGGCCCGGCATGGACCGTTTCGGCCTGGAGATCAACGCCGGCCATCAGTGGCTGTGGCTCGACTCCCCAGACCACCCAGTCCGCGACCTGACCGAGCGGCCCTGATCAGCGATCATCGGATGGGTCGGGCCGCTCCGAAACGGCATCCGTTGGCCTCGTTCGCACCCACATGGCGGTGTCGCCAGCAATCACGGCCGCTGGCACGGATTCATCGCTCGCACGCACATTGAACTGCCAGCCGGTATCGAATACGATGCGGAATGCGCCATTCTTGAAACCGACTGCAGACACGACCGTACTTCCGAGAATCTGGTCGAGCTGGTCCTGGTTCAGCTCGTTAATCCTGAAACGGTTTTCTTTCTGTGCCCAGAAAGAGCCGAGCGTGAGGAATGCTCCATACCCAAGGATTATGCGAATCTGTGAGTCGAGTGTCAGCATGACATTTTCGTTGAGATCGATTTTGACCAGCTTGTCCCCTCGGAGTGGCAGAATCCAACGGTCTGGGAGTTCAGTAAGCTCGGTTCGAATCAATCCGGGTCCTCCAGGTAGTCGTAGAGGTTGCCGATGGACTCGTCGGATACGGTCCCGTCGGGAAGCTTAGGGTAGGCCTCTCCGCTGGAAGTGTCCACAACGACGTCAGGGTTCTTGTTTGCGCCGAAACCTCGCCATCCACCCCGGTTCTTGACGGCGTGAATCGCATCATTAACATCCCGCGAGGGCCGATCCAGATCTTTGGAGATTTTACCTACGTTCCCTGTACACGATCGAGGTAGGCCACCGCCGCCACGCTTCGACGAATTGAACATGCTCACGCGGTCGGGTCCGGTGGCATTTTCTTTCCGGAACGGCAGTCAGAAGTCACATGTGGCAGATACACCGGTGTGATTCCTACCGATGTAGCCGCCTACCGGACTACCGGGCCAGGACGACCTTGCCGGCGGTTTCGCCGTTGAGGAGGACGCGGAGGCCCTGCGCGGCCTGTTCGAAGGGGAGTTCGGTGCCGACGGTCGGGCGGATTTTCGCCTGCGTGCAGAAGCTGAGCAGATCGCGCAGTTCCTCCCGGGTGCCCATGGTCGAGCCGATGATCCGCAGTTGCAGGAAGAACACCCGCTGCAGTTCGGCCGCCGTGGCGTCACCGCTGGTGGCACCTGACACGACCACCGTGCCACCCGGCTTGAGCGACTTCAGTGAATGCGACCAGGTGGCCCGGCCGACGGTCTCGAACACCGCCTCGACGCGCTCCGGCAGCCGCGAGCCAGACTCGAAGGTGCCGTCCGCGCCGAGCGCGGCGGCCAGCGCGCGCTTCTCCTCGGTGCGGCCGGTCACCCAGACCCGCATCCCAGCGGCCTTGCCGAGGGCGATCAACGCGGTCGACACGCCGCCGGACGCGCCCTGGATCAGCATGGTCTGGCCGGGCCGGAGGCCGGACTTGACGAACAGCATCCGGTACGCGGTCAGCCAGGCCGTTCCCATGCACGCGGCCTCACTGAACGACAGCCCGGCCGGCTTGGGCAGCACGTTGCGGGCCGGCACGACCACGTAGTCGGCGAAGGTGCCCTGGTACTTCTCGGTCAGCAGGGTGCGCTTCGGGTCGAGGGTTTCGTCGCCGGTCCAGTCCGGATCGATGATCACCGAGTGGATCACCACTTCGGTGCCGTCGTCGAGGACTCCGGCACCGTCGCACCCCAGGATCATCGGGAACTGCTCGGGTTTGATGCCGACGCCCCGCAGCGTCCACAGGTCGTGCATGTTGACGCTGGCGGCGCGCACGGCGACCCGCACCCAGCCCGCCGGCACCACGGGGTCGGGCAGCTCACCGACCGCCAGCGACGCGAGCGGATTTTCCCGATTCGGCTTAGTTCCGTAGACCGCGAACACGTAGGCACGCTAACAGCGATCGTGCCCGGCCGGCGACCCACACGCCGTGGTGATGCCGATCACGGGCGGCCCGATGGCTCGGCGCGGGTCCGGCGTATCGTCGTGGCGTGTTCGTGTGGTTGGCCGGCTGGTGGGACGGCGCGCAGCTGTGGCTGACGCAGCTCGCCTTCCCACTGCAGTTCGCCCTGGTCATGGTCGTGCTGCTGCCGCTGAGCGTCGGCATCGCCTGGGTGATCGACCGGGTTGGCGGCGCCATCGAAGCACGCCACTCGAAGCAGAGTTCGGCGCGGTGAGTTCGCGGCGCATCACGATCGCCCTGGTCGGTCTGATCATTCTGGTGGTCGTCGGCTACTTGATCCATGATCTGACCGGCGACCATCATGCCGCCGGCCAGATCGCGCCCTCGGTCTGCTCGGTCCATTCGGCTGGCTACTCGGCCGGCACCCAAGACGGCGGCCGCTTCTGCGCGAACGCCGTGATCCCTTCCTGACCCTCGGCGGCGCCGAAGAACCGCGCCGACAGTGCCTGGAGCTCGGCGACCTGACCGGCCAGCCCCTCAAAAGAGGAACCCCGCAGCAGCTTCTTGGTGGTGGCCAGCGCGGTGGGTCCGCCCAGTAGCAGCGCCTGGGTGTAGCGGCGCACGGTGGCGTCCAGGTCCTCGGCCGGCACGGCCGCGTTGACCAGGCCGATCTCGGCGGCCCGCCGGGCGCCGAACTTCTCGCCGGTCAGGAAGAGCTCATGCGCGGCATGTGGCGCGAGCCGGGGCAAGACGGTCGCCGAGATCACCGCCGGCACCAGTCCCAGCCGGACTTCGGAGAAGGCGAACTCGGCCGTCTCGACGGCCACCACGATGTCGCAGGCCGCCATCAGGCCCACGCCACCCGCGCGGGCCGGCCCGGCGACCTTCGCCACCACCGGCTTCGGGCTGGTCCAGATCCGTTCCAGGATGGCCGGGAACTCGTTGACGCCCTGGTCCTCGGTGCCGGTGCCGCGCGCCTCCCGCAGATCCATGCCCGCGCAGAACACCGGACCGGTGTGGTCCAACACGATCACCCGCACGGCGTCGTCGGCCAGCGCGGCGTCGAGGTGGTCGGTCAGTTCGCGACGCAGTTGGGCGGACAGCGCGTTGCGGTTGCGCGGCGAGTCGAGCGTGATGGTCGCGATTCCGCGGGTGATGCTCCGGTGCACCAGTTCCGGCGCCAGTTTCTCAGCCATGACCGCACATTCTGCCTGCCATGGGCGGTCATGGCGTGCCGGTGAGACCGCGCGCCCGCAGCACGGACCGTTCCAGCGGCCGGAACACGATCACGTCGATGCCCACACCGACCAGCAGGATCAGCACGATCGCGGTGAGCACCTTCGCCATGTCGTTGTAGGAGCTGGCGAACTCCAGGAACTGGCCCAGGCCCTGGCCGAGTTGCGGCGAGTTGGCGATCAGTTCGGCGGCCATCAGCGACCGCCAGGAGAACGCCCAGCCCTGTTTGAGGCCGGCCAGGTAACCGGGCAGCGCGGCAGGCAGCAGGATGTGCCAGGCGCTGGCCAGCCGGCCCGCGCCGAGCGTCTTGCCGACCCTCGGCAGGATCGGCGGCACCTGGTCGATCCCGGCCACCAGGCCGTTGGCGATGGACGGCACCGAGCCCAGCAGAACCACGAAGTAGATGGCGGCCGGCGTGATGCCGAACCAGAGGATCGCCGCCGGCACCCAGGCGACCGAGGGCAGGCTCTGCAGCCCGGACAGCAGCGGGCCGATGGCGGACCGGACCACCCGGACCTTGGCGACCAGGAACCCGAGTGGCGTGCCGATCACCAGTCCGGCCAGGAATCCCAGCACCGCGCGATGGATGGACGTCCACAGGATCGACCACACCGCGCCCGAGCTGATCAGGTCCCACAGGTCTCCGCCGACCTTGGCCGGCGCCGGTATCGCGAATTCCGGCAGGACGGCCGACGCCCACACCACCTGCCAGACCGCGACCAACAGCACCAGCGCGACGACCGGCGGCAGCACCGCGCGGGCGATCCAGCGCAGCCTGTCCACCGTGGACCGGCCGGCCCGTGCCGAACGGGGGCTCTCCAGTGCGTCCAGGCCCGCCTCGACGGCCTGATCGGACAGTTCAGGCGCCGGCATGTTGCGAGATCACCTCCCGCAGCCGCTGGTTGATCTCCTCGACGGCGGCGGACTGGTCCGCGCCCGCCAGCCCGCCGACCTGCCATTCCCGCACGACCCGGCCCGGCCGGGAGGACAGCAGCACCACCCGCTGGCCGAGCCGGACCGCCTCGCGCACGTCATGCGTCACGAACACCACCGCTGTCCTGGTGGCCTGCCAGACCCGCAGCAGCTCGGTCTGCAGCACGTCCCGGGTGATCGCGTCCAGCGCGGAGAACGGCTCGTCCATCAGCAGCAGGGCCGGACGATCGTCGTCCGGCTCCCGGACGCCGCCGGTCGCGGCGGCCAGCGCGCGGGCCAGCGCGACCCGCTGCCGCATTCCGCCGGACAGCTCGTGCGGACGCTTGTGGCCGAAGCCGGACAGCCTGACGAGGTCGAGCAGTTCGGTGGTGTGCCGACGACGGGCCGTCCGTCCCAGGCCGCGCAATCGCAGCGCCAGCTCGATGTTCCGGGCGGCCGTCAGCCACGGCATCAACGCGGCCTCCTGGAACATCACCGCCGGCCGCGCGGTGGTCAGCGTGATCTCGCCACCGCTGGGTTCGTCCAGGCCGGCCAACAGGTTCAGCAGCGTGGTCTTGCCGCAGCCGGACGCGCCGAGCAGGCAGACGAACTCACCGCGGTCCACCACCAGGTCGACCCCGGCCAACACGTGCACGGCCCGCGGGCCGGCGCCGAACGACTTGCTCACCCCGGCGAGCCGGACGGCCGGCACGGCGCCGGTCGCAGGCAGGGCGGTCTCGACTGTCACGGTCATGGCTGGCATGCCCTCCTCACCTTCTCCGTCAGGCGCCCAGGCTGCCGGCGCTGACCGGCGACTTTCCGGCCGCGGACAGGATCTGGTTGAGCAGGCTGAGATCGGCGATGCCGGTGATCTTCGGTGTGCTGGGGGCGCTGCCCGCGATCACCTGATCCTCGGCGAGCGTGGGAAAATCACTGGCCAGCGGATCGACGGTGAGCGTCAGCTCGCTGAACGCCCGGTCGAGGACCTGTTGACTCAGGCCCGCGCCGGTGAGCTTGGTGAGTTCGTCGTTGACGGCGGCCTCGGCGCCCGCCTTGTCCGTCGTCGCGTAGTTGATCGCGTCCAGCTCACCCTTGATGATCGCGGACACGGTCGCCGGGTGCTGGTCGAGGAAGGCCTTGCGCACCAACACGACCGTGGTGGGGAACTGGCCATTCGGCCACAGCGACTTCTCGTCCACCAGGACCTTGCCGCCCTCGTCCAGGACCAGTTGTGAGGCGAACGGCTCGGGAACCCAGGCGCCCTGGATGTCACCCTTCTTGAACTCGGTCAGCGTGGTCGAGTTCGCGATGTTGTCGACGTTGACCTGGCCGGTGAGATTGTTCTTGGACAGCCACGTTTTCAGCGACACGTCCTGGGTGTTGCCGGCCTGTGGATCGGACACGGTCTTGCCCTTGAGATCGTCGGGCGAGTTGATGCCCTGCCGCACCACGAGTTCCGCGCCGCCCGAGCTGGCACCGGCGACGAGCCGGACCGCGCCGTTGGACTGTGTGTAGGCGTTGAACACCGGACCCGAGCCCACGAAGGCGATGTCGACCGACCCGCCGAGCAGGGCGTTGACCTCGGCCGGACCGGCGTTGAAGGTCGCCGTGGTGAGCTTCGTGCCGCTGCCGAGTTCCTTGCTGAAGTAACCCTTGTCCACGCCGATCAGCGCGGCGGCGTGGGTGATGTTCGGGAAGAATCCAAGATGGACCTCGGAGGCCGGTCCCTGGTTGGCGGTGGTTGTGTCGGATCCCGAACTGTTGTCCGCCCGTGAACATCCCGCGACTGTGACCAACAAGGTGAAAACCGCCGTCGCGGCCACCATTCCTCGTCTACCGATGTTCACGGCTGCCTACCTCTCTCCAGTTGTCGGGTGAAGCGAGAGAACTACGGATCGGGCGTCAGTGGCGCGCGGTTGTCGCCGGACAGCACGGGAAGTGGGGCACCGACCAGGCCGGCGGCCAGCGTGCCGCCATCGGCCGGGTCGATCACCAGGAAGGCTCCGGTGCGCCGGTGTGTGGCGTAGTCGTCGACCGGCAGCGGTTCGGCGGTGCGCAGCACGACCTGACCGATGTCGTTGAGCGCCAGGCCTTCCGGATCATCCACACTGGACAGGGTCTGCTCGTCGAACCGAGAACTGAGGGTGGCGACCAGCGCCGGCACGGTGCGGGTGCCGTGCTTCACCAGCACCCGGGCGCCCGGCCGCAGCGGCTTGTCGGCCAGCCAGCACACCGTCGCGGCGATCTCGTCGGTGACCGTCGGCGGGTCGGTCACGGCCGCGATCAGGTCGCCACGGGAGATGTCGAGCTCGTCCTCCAGCAACAGGGTCACCGACCGGCCGGCGGTGGCCTCGGTGAGCGGTCCGTCCGGGGTGTCGATGCGGCTGACCCGGGTGCGCAGCCCGGCGGGCAGCACGACCACCTCGTCGCCGGCGGCGATGGTGCCGGCGACGACCTGGCCGGCATAGCCGCGGTAGTCCGGATACTCGGCGGTGCGCGGCCTGATCACGTACTGCACCGGGAACCGAAACGGCAGGTCATGCGGGTCCGGTTCGACAGGCACGGTCTCCAGGTACTCCAGCAGCGTCGGGCCCCGATACCAGGGGGTGTGCGCGGAGCGTTCCACCACGTTGTCGCCCAGCAGCGCGGACACCGGAATCGCCAGCACCGAGCCGAGCGGATAGCCGAGCGCGGTGGCGTGCTCGGTGAAGTCCTGGGCGATCACCTCGAAGGCCGCCTCGCCGTAGCCGACCAGGTCGATCTTGTTCACCGCGAGCACCAGGCGCGGCACGCCGAGCAGCGCCAGCACGGCCGCATGCCGGCGGGTCTGCTCCACCACGCCCTTGCGGGCGTCGACGAGCAGCACCGCCAGTTGCGCGGTGGACGCGCCGGTCACCGTGTTGCGGGTGTACTGGACATGCCCGGGCGTGTCGGCGAGCACGAAGGTGCGGCGTGGTGTCGCGAAGTACCGGTAGGCGACGTCGATCGTGATGCCCTGCTCGCGTTCCGAGCGCAGCCCGTCCACCAGCAGCGACAGGTCCGGCGTGGTCAGGCCACGGTCGACGCTGGCCCGCTGGATCGCGTCGAGCTGGTCGGCCAGCACCGACTTGGTGTCGTAGAGCAGCCGGCCGACCAGAGTGGACTTGCCGTCGTCGACACTGCCGGCGGTGGCCAGCCGCAACAGATCACCCATCAGAAGTAGCCTTCCCGCTTGCGGTCCTCCATCGCGGCCTCGGACAGCCGGTCGTCCGCCCGGGTCGCGCCGCGCTCGGTGAGCCGGCTCGCGGCCACCTCGGCGATCACCTCGGACACCGTGCTCGCGGTGGACTCGACCGCGCCGGTGCAGGAGCCGTCTCCGACGGTCCGGTACCGCACGGTCCTGACCTCCACCCGCTCACCGTCGCGCGGACCACCCCACGGACCACTGGTCAGCCACATGCCATCGCGGCGGAACACCCGTCGCTGGTGAGCGAAGTAGATCGACGGGAGGTCGATCTCATCCCGCTGGATGTAGCGCCACACGTCCAGTTCGGTCCAGTTGGACAGCGGGAAGACCCGGACATGCTCGCCGGCGCGGTGCCGGCCGTTGTACAGGTTCCACAGCTCCGGCCGCTGCCGACGTGGCTCCCACTGGCCGAAGGCGTTGCGCAGGCTGAAGATGCGTTCCTTGGCGCGAGCGCGTTCCTCGTCCCGGCGGCCACCGCCGAACACCGCGTCGAACCGCTGCTCGGCGATGGTGTCCAGCAGCGGCACCGTCTGCAGCGGGTTGCGGGTGCCGTCCGGGCGTTCCGCCAGCCGGCCGTCGTCGATCCAGTCCTGCACGCTGGCCACCACCAGCCGCAGCCCGTGCTTGGCCACCACGTTGTCGCGGAACTCGATGACCTCGTCGAAGTTGTGCCCGGTGTCCACGTGCAGCAGCGGGAACGGCATGGGCGCCGGCCAGAACGCGCGCAGCGCCAGGTGCAGCAGGACGGTGGAATCCTTGCCACCGGAGAAGAGAATCACCGGCCGGTCGAACTCGCCGGCCACCTCCCGGAAGATGTGGATGGCTTCCGATTCCAGCGCGTCGAGATTGTCATGCCGTCGGCTCATCCGTGCAGACCACATTCCGTTTTCGCGCGACCCGCCCAACGGCCGCTGCGCGGATCGGCCCCGGGCGCCACCTTCGCGGTACACGGAGCACAACCGATCGACGGGTAGCCCTCGCTGACCAACGGGTTCTCCAGGATGCCGTGTTCGGCGATGTAGTCGTGGAACCGCTCGTCCGACCAGGCGGCGATCGGGTTCACCTTGACCAGCCCGTTGCGCTCGTCCCAGCCCACGATCGGGGCGTTCGCCCTGGTTGGCGCGTCGATCCTGCGCACCCCGGTCACCCAGGCGGAGTAATCGGCCAGGGTCCGGCGCAGCGGCACCACCTTGCGCAGGAAACAACACCGGTCCGGATTGGTCTGGTACAGCGTGCCGAGCTCGCGTTCCTGGTCGGCGACCGACTGCTCGGCCGCGGCGTTGATGATGTGAATGTCCGGATACACCGTGGCGACCGCGTCCCGGGTGCCGATCGTCTCGGCGAAGTGGTAGCCGGTCTCCAGGAACAACACGTCCACATCGGACCTGACGCGGACGGCCAGATCGATCAGCACCGCGTCCTGCATGTTCGACGCGACGATCCAGTCATCACCGAAGGTCTTCGCGGTCCAGGCCAGGGCTTCCTCGGCGGTCGCCTCGGCCAGGTCGGTGCTCGCGGTTTCGGCGATCCGCCGCAGGTCCGCCATCCGGTCGGCCGGCGCGCTCACCGCCCGACCTCCTGCGGGACGAGGCCCACGAACTTCACGGCGAACACCCGCCGGCAGGACAGACACAACCACGCGCCATGCGGCGTCTCCTGGGGTCGCAGGTCCTCCTCCGCACAGTACGGACAGCAGAGGACGACGGCTCTCTCACCGGCTCTTTCGCCGGTGGTCATCGTAGATCCTTCTCGTCGGCCCGCACGACCCATGCGGCGAACCGCTCACCGTCCGTGCGCTGTTCCACGTAGCGCCGCACCACCCGTTCCACGTAGTCGGCGAGGTCTGCGCTGGTGACCTTGTGACCACGGAGTTTGCGGCCGAAGCCGGCGTCCAGTCCCAGACCGCCGCCGAGGTGCACCTGGAATCCCTCGACCTGCTCGCCGTCCTCGTTCACGACGATCTGGCCCTTCAAGCCGATGTCCGCGACCTGGATGCGGGCGCAGGAGTTGGGGCAGCCGTTGACATGCACGCTGATCGGCTGCTCCAGTTTCAGGTCGGCCAGCCGGGTTTCCAGCTCCTCGATCAGCCTGGCCGCGCGGGCCTTGGTCTCGACGATGGCGAGCTTGCAGAACTCGATCCCGGTGCAGGCCATCACCGAGCGACGCCACGGTGACGGTTCGGCGGGCAGCCCGAGCGCGGTGAGCTCCGCCGTCAGGCCGGCGACCTCGGACTCCGGCACGTCCAGCACGATGAGCTTCTGCAGCGGAGTCAGCCGCACCCGGTGCGAGCCCGCCCGTTCGGCCGCCCTGGCCACCTCGGACAGCAGGGTCCCGGACACCCGGCCGACCACCGGGGCCACCCCGACGTAGAACCTGCCGTCCTTCTGCGGATGCACGCCCACGTGGTCGTGGGGCTGGTCCGGCACCTTGGGCGCCGGACCGTCGATCAGCCGGCGTTGCAGGTACTTCGTTTCCAGGATGTCCCGGAACCGCTCGGCGCCCCAGTCCGCGATCAGGAACTTCAGCCGCGCCCGGTGCCGCAGCCGCCGGTAGCCGTAGTCGCGGAACAGGCTGATCACGCCCCGCCACACGTCAGGCACCTCGTCGAGCGGCACCCAGGCACCGAGCCGCTGGGCGAGCTTCGGGTTGGTGGACAGCCCACCGCCGATCCACAGGTCGAAGCCGGGACCGTGGTCCGGGTGGTTGACGCCGACGAACGCGATGTCGTTGATCTCGTGCACCACATCGGGCAGGCCGGAGATCGCCGTCTTGAACTTGCGCGGCAGGTTGGCGAGGTCCCGGTCGCCGATGAAGCGGCGGCGGATCTCGTTGATCGCCGGGGTGCCGTCGATGATCTCGTCGGCGGCGATGCCCGCCACCGGTGAGCCGAGGATCACCCGAGGGACGTCACCGCAGGCCTCCAGGGTGGTCAGGCCGAGGGAGTCCAGGCGTTCGAAGATCGTCGGGACGTCCTCGATCTGGACCCAGTGGAACTGGATGTTCTCCCGGTCGGTGATGTCCGCGGTGCCCCGGGCGTAGGTCTGTGAGAGCTCACCGAGCAGGGCCAACTGCTCGGTGGACAGTGCGCCGCCGTCGATGCGCACCCGCAGCATGAAGTACCGGTCGTCCAGTTCCTCCGGCTCGATCACGCCGGTGCGCTGGCCGGGAATGCCGGGCCGGCGCTGGGTGTAGATGCCGTACCAGCGGAACCGGCCGCGCAGGTCACCGGGGTCGATGGAGTCGAAGCCGCCGCGCGCGTAGATCTCGACGATCCGGTTCAGGACGTTCAGCGGGTGATCGTCCTTCTTGGACTGTTCGTTCGAGTTCAGCGGTTCGCGATAGCCCAGCGCCCACTGCCCCTCGCCCCGTCGCGCGTGGGCGCGTTGGGGTGCCGCGCCAACCACGTGCCTGCCTGCGAGTGGATGTGCCTCGGTCGTGGACATATTGGCGACCATGCCAGCCGAGGCAGGCAGGGTCCAGCACATCCGGATGCTGGGATCAGGCCCTTGACGTCGGCGAATGTGGGTGTAGGAACGCGTGGGCCGGCCAGGTGGGTCGGTAGGTAAGACTGGAACCATGCCCTCCGCACTGCCCGACGGCGAACCCGCTCCGGTCGATGGCGTCCTGCCACCGGCGGCTCTGGACGGCCTGGGCAGCCGGCCGTTCGGGGTGTACGTGCATGTGCCGTTCTGCGCGAGCCGGTGCGGCTACTGCGATTTCAACACCTACACGCTCGGCGAACTGGCCGGTTCCGGATCGCCGTCATCCTGGCTCGACGGGCTGCGGTCGGAGCTGGACCTCGCCGGCCGGGTACTGGGCACGCCGCCGGTGGCGGACACCGTGTTCGTCGGCGGCGGCACCCCGTCGCTGCTCGGGGCAGACGGGCTCACCGCGGTCCTCGACGCGGTGCGGGAGCGTTTCGGACTCGCGCCGGACGCGGAGGTGACCACCGAGTCCAACCCGGAGTCGACCTCACCGGAGTTCTTCGCCGCCATCCGCGCCGCCGGCTACACCCGCGTGTCGCTGGGCATGCAGTCGTCGGCCCCGCATGTGCTCGCCGTGTTGGACCGCCGGCACACCCCGGGCCGGGCGCCGGCCGCCGCGCGTGAGGCCAGGGCTGCCGGCTTCGAGCATGTCAACCTGGACCTGATCTACGGCACCCCCGGTGAGACCCCCGACGACCTGCGCCGCTCGGTCGAGACCGCGCTGGCCGCCGGTGTCGATCACGTCTCGGCGTACGCGCTGATCGTCGAGGAGGGCACCGCGCTGGCGCGCCGGATCGGCCGGGGCGAGCTGCCGGCGCCGGATGACGATGTGCTGGCCGCCGACTACGAGCTGATCGACGATCTGCTCACCGACGCTGGTCTGGGCTGGTACGAGGTGTCGAACTGGGCGTCGTCGGCGCGGGCACGCTGCCGGCACAACCTCGGTTACTGGCTCGGCGGCGACTGGTGGGGCGCCGGGCCCGGCGCGCACAGTCATATAGGTGGCGTGCGGTGGTGGAACGTCAAGCATCCGGCCCGGTACACCCAGCGCCTGGCGGAGGGCCGTTCACCCGCCGCCGGCCGGGAGTTGCTGACGACCGCGGACCGTCACGTCGAGCGGGTGATGCTGGAGCTGCGGCTGTCCGACGGGCTGCCGGTGACCGCGCTCGATCACACCGCGCTCGGCGAGGCGCGGCTGGCGGTCGGCGACGGGCTGCTCGACCCGGCCGCGCTGGCCGCGGGCCGGTGCGTGCTCACCCGGCGCGGTCGCCTGCTGGCCGACGCCGTCATACGCCATCTGACCTGAGCCCGGCCCGACCCGATGCGGCTGATCCGATGCGCGCGGCATCGCATCATGCCGTAACACACATCACGAACCCGGAACGGGTGAACATCGACTCGCGGGTCACTGAATCCTCGCTACTTTGGGCCGGTGGCACGCCGTACCGGAGCATCGATCAGATCGCGGAGACTGGCGATCACGCTGCGCCGGTTGCGCAACGCGAGCGGTCGGTCCACCGCGGAGGTCGCTCGGCATGTCGGCATGTCACAGAGCAAGGTCAGCCGGATGGAGAACGCCGAGATCGGCTGTTACCTGGACGATCTCGTCACGCTGTTCGACTTCTACCAGGTGCCCGATCCGCGCCGGGGCGAGCTGATCGAGTGGGCGCACCGGGCCGAGGAACGCGGCCGCATGCAGCCGGTCAGCCCGATGCTGCCCTCCGAGTGGCGCACCTGGCTGGATTACGAGGACGAGGCCAGCGCGATCCGCAGTTACCAGCCGCTGATGATCCCCGGTCTGTTGCAGACGGCGGAGTACGCGAGCGCGGTGATCCGCGCCACCGCGGCCGGGTTGTCCGATCACCAGATCGACGAGATGGTCGCCAGTCGGATGGCCCGGCAGGGGCTGCTCACCCGGACCAGGCCGGTGCGTTTCGAGACCGTCATCGAGGAGGACGTGCTGTACCGGCCGTTCGGCGCGGCCGGCGCGCTGTACCGGCAGCTACGGCATCTGGTCGACGCGGCCAGCCGGCCCACCGTCACGGTGCGGCTGATCCGCCGGGAGGCGGAGCTGCACCCCGGCCTGACCGGCTCGTTCGTGATCCTCGACTACGACGACGAGCCCAGCCTGGTGCTGCTGGAGAACAAGGTGGCAAGCCAGTTCCTCGACGAGGAGCCGCTGGTCGGAGCGTATGTCCAGTCCTGGGCGGTGCTCTCCGAGCTGGCCAGTTCGGAGGAGGAGTCCGCCGAACTCATCAACGACTTGATCAGCTCGTTGAACTGACCGGGAGCCCACTGTCAGTCACTCCGTAAACTTGACATGAGGATTGTTGGGTCGGGCTCACGGAGGTGACGGGTGAACGCGGACCAACGCCGGTTCGAGGTGTTGCGTGCGATCGTCGCCGACTACGTGTCCCATCATGAGCCGGTCGGCTCGAAGGCACTCGTGGACCGGTACAACCTGGGCGTGTCGAGCGCCACGGTTCGCAACGACATGGCCACGCTGGAGGAGGAAGGCTACATCGCGCAGCCCCACACCAGCGCCGGCCGGGTGCCCACCGACAAGGGTTACCGGATGTTCGTGGACAGGCTGTCGGAGGTCAAGCCACTGTCCGCCGCCGAGCGCCGCGCCATCAAGAACTTCCTGGAGGGCGCCCTCGACCTGGACGACGTGCTGCGGCGCAGCGTCCGGCTGCTCGCCCAGCTGACCCGGCAGGTCGCCGTGGTGCAGTACCCGACGCTGACCCGATCGACCGTGCGGCATGTCGAGGCCGTGCTGATCACCCCGGCCAGGCTGATGCTGGTGCTGATTACCGACACCGGCCGGGTCGACCAGCGGATGGTCGATCTCGGTGATGTGGCCACCGAGGACGACATCGCCCGGCTGCGATCGGTGCTGAACAGCACCATGGACGGGGAGAAGCTGACCGACGCCTCCGCGAAGGTCGCCGAACTTCCCGAGCAGGCTCCGGCGGAACTGCGCGACCTGATGCTGCGGGTGTGCTCGGTGCTGATCGAGTCGCTGGTCGAACATCCGGAGGAACGGCTGGTGCTGGGTGGCACGGCCAATCTGACCCGGAACGCCACGGACTTCCCTGGCTCGCTGCGTAATGTGTTGGAGGCCCTGGAAGAGCAGGTCGTGGTGCTGAAGCTGCTCGCCGCGGCGCAGGACTCCCGTACCGTGACCATCCGCATCGGCGAGGAAAATGAGGCGCGGCAGATGCGCAGCACCTCGGTGGTGTCGGTGGGATACGGCCGTGGAGACAATGTGCTCGGCGGTATGGGCGTTGTCGGGCCCACCCGGATGGACTATCCGACAACGATTGCCGCTGTCCGGGCGGTGGCGCACTACGTGGGGGATATTCTGGCTGGTCGCTGACGCGGCCGGCGGGCGGTGACGAACCGCGGCGACATCGCTTGCCGCGGCGGGAGGACAGGGAACGGTGGCGACGGATTACTACGGCACGCTCGGTGTCGATCGAGAGGCCAGTCCCGAGGAGATCAAGCGGGCCTACCGCAGGCTCGCTCGGGAACTGCACCCGGACGTCAACCCGGACGCCGACGCGCAGGCGCGGTTCCGTGATGTCACGGCCGCGTACGAGGTGCTGTCCGATCCCCAGAAGCGTCAGATCGTCGATCTCGGCGGTGATCCGCTGGCGCCCGGCGGAGGCGGCAACGGCGGCATGCGTGATCCGTTCGCAGGGTTCGGCCTGGGCGACATCATGGACGCCTTCTTCGGCGCGGCCAGCGGCACCACCACGACCCGCGGCCCGCGCAGCCGGGTCCAGCAGGGCTCGGACGCGCTGATCCGGTTGTCACTGACCCTGGAGGAATGCGCCACCGGCGTCACCCGGGAGATCGCGGTCGACACCGCCGTGCTGTGCGACATGTGCGCCGGCAACGGCACGCGGGAGGGCACCACCACCCGCGTCTGCGACACCTGCGGCGGCCGGGGCGAGATCCAGAGCGTGCAGCGGTCCTTCCTGGGGCAGGTCGTGACCGCCCGGCCATGCCCGGTCTGCCACGGCTACGGCGAGGTCATCCCCGATCCGTGCCCGAAGTGCGGCGGCGAGGGACGGGTCCGCGCCCGCCGGAACATCATGGTGAAGATCCCAGCAGGTGTCGCCGACGGCATGCGGGTCCGGCACGCCGGTCAGGCCGAGGTCGGTGCCGGCGGCGGCCCCGCCGGTGACCTGTACGTCGAGGTCGAGGAGCTGCCGCACCCCACCTTCGAGCGCGACGGCGCGGACCTGCACTGCACCCTGCGGGTGCCGATGACGGTCGCCGCGCTCGGCGCCATGCTCAACCTGGAAACCCTGGACGGCAGCGAGGAGATCGAGATCGAGCCCGGCACCCAGCCCGACACCGAAATCGTGCTGAACGGCCGCGGCATGCCGAAGCTGCGCTCCTCCGGCCGGGTCGACGGCCGTGGCTCCCTGCATGTGCACCTCGACGTGGAGATCCCGAGCAAACTGGACAACCGGCAGACCGAACTGCTGCGTGAACTGGCCGAACTGCGCGGCGAGGAACAGCCCGAGCTGGCCAGCACCAACGGGCGGTCCGGCGGCCTGTTCCACCGGCTGCGCACGCGGCACGGCAAGTGACACACCGGTGACCACGCTCCCGGTATTCCTGGTCGAAACGCTGCCCACCGGCAACTCCGGCGTGCTGGACGGTCCGGAGGGCCGGCACGCCGCCACCGTGCGGCGGCTGCGCGCGGGGGAGCAGTTGGTGCTCTCCGACGGCCGGGGCGGGATGGTCCGCTGCGTCGTGGATGTCACCCTGCGCGACACCGTGACGTACTCGGTGCGGCAGCGCTGGGCCGAACCTTCGCCGCAACCGCGGGTGATCCTGGCGCAGGCGCTGGTCAAGGGGGATCGCGGCGAACTCGCCGTGGAGCAGGCCACCGAGGCCGGCGTGGACCGGGTGGTGCCCTGGCGCGCCGAGCGATGCGTGGCCCGCTGGGACGACGGCGAGCGCGGCGCGAAGGCCCGGGCTCGCTGGTGCAACGCCGTCCGGGAGGCCGCGAAGCAGTCCCGCCGGGCGTGGTGTCCGGAGGTCACCGAGCCGGTCGACACACCGGGACTGGCCAGACTGGCCACCGCCGCGAGCGCGGCACTCGTGCTGCACGAGTCGGCCGAACGCGGCATCGCCGAGCTGACCCTGCCGCGCGCCGGCGATCTGCTGATCGTGGTCGGGCCGGAGGGCGGGATCACCGACGCCGAACTGGCCACGCTCGCCAGCGGCGGGGCCACCCCGGTGCGGCTCGGGCAGACGGTGTTGCGCGCCTCGACCGCCGCGGCCGTGGCGCTGGGCGCGATCGGGGTACTCACGTCACGCTGGCGTCAGCCGCACGCCTGACGGTGTAGTCCGGGTGCGGGATGACCGCCGCTCCTCCGCGGTATGACCTCCGTACGGCGGCGTTTCGCCGGTGACACACCACCGACATTCGTACCTATGTTTACGCTGTTCGGCCGAATTTTCGCGGAAACATGGCGGTGGTGGCTGGCGTGCTGGCACACCGACCGGATAAGCTGCAACGCGACAGAGCGCAGGCGGTTGGTAACGGGTCGACGGGCCCGGGGCCAAGCCGAGCGCCGCAAGGCTCGCCGGACACCTCCCCCCTCGGTCCGGCGCAAGCTGCGCGGCGGTGAAGTGACCCCCAGACTTCACCGCCGCGCAGCATCTCTCTTTTCGGGACCACTTTCCCGTCCCCGGCTGTGCGATAGCCTCCCGGTCATGACCGTGGCTGACTGCCTGTTCTGCAAGATCGTCGCCGGTGAGCTGCCGGCAACCGTGGTCCTTGACACACCCCGCACCCTGGCCTTCCGGGACATCAACCCGCAGGCCGCCACGCACGTTCTGGTGGTGCCGAAGGAACATCACGAGGATGCCCGGGCGCTGGCCGCCGAGGATCCGCGACTACTCGCCGACGTCATCGCCACCGGCGCCGAGGTGGCCAAGGCGGCGGGCATCGCGGAAAGCGGCTACCGATTCGTGTTCAACACCGGCCCGGATGCCGGGCGCACCATCTTCCACGCCCATATGCATGTGCTTGGTGGGGAACAGTTGGGACTTTTCGGTCGTTACGCAAAGTAAGTGATGTTGGGTCGGTCCGGCGGCGTACCGCGTTTCTCCGATGCGGATGGTCCGCCCGGCCGGCTAGCATCGAGGTTGTTGGGCATCAACAGTCGAGCAGCGCGTCAGCGCAGGAAGTAGGCCCGAGCGCACGTGGCCGGCACCATTCAGGGTGGGGCCGCCCGACCGGCGGAACTCCGGTCGAAGGCCGCCTCGAAGGCCCCGTACGGGGTTAACGGATCTTCGCGGGGAGAGTCGTCCGAGAAAGGTGCCGGAGCCGCGTCATCGCGGTTCGCCGTGCCGGACACGGCCGTACTCACCCTGCTCGGCTCACGGGACGAGAACCTTCGTGTCGTTGAGGAACTGCTCGCCGCCGACGTTCATGTCCGCGGCAACGAGGTGACGTTGTCCGGAGCGCCGGCCGATGTGGCCTTCGCCGAACGGGTCTTCACCGAACTGATCACGCTCTCCGAGCGCGGCCAGCAGGTGGGTCCGGACACGGTGCGCCGCTCGGTCGCGATGCTGTCCGCCGGTGGTGAGTCGCCCGCGGAAGTGCTCAGCCTGGACATCATCTCCCGGCGTGGCAAGACCATCCGGCCCAAGACGCTGAACCAGAAACGGTACGTGGACGCGATCGACGCGCACACCATCGTGTTCGGCATCGGGCCCGCCGGTACCGGGAAGACGTACCTGGCGATGGCCAAGGCCGTGCAGGCGCTGCAGTCCAAGCAGGTCAACCGGATCATCCTGACCAGGCCCGCGGTCGAGGCCGGGGAACGGCTCGGCTACCTGCCCGGCACCCTGTACGACAAGATCGACCCGTACCTGCGGCCGTTGTACGACGCGCTGCACGACATGATCGATCCTGAGTCGATTCCGCGGCTGACCCAGGCCGGCACCATCGAGGTGGCGCCGCTGGCCTACATGCGCGGCCGGACCCTGAACGACGCGTTCATCCTGCTCGACGAGGCGCAGAACACCACGCCCGAGCAGATGAAGATGTTCCTGACCAGGCTCGGGTTCGGATCCAAGATCGTGGTGACCGGCGACGTCACCCAGGTCGACCTGCCGGACGGCCAGCGCAGCGGCCTGCGTGTCGTGCAGGACATCCTCGGCGAGGTCGACGATATCCACTTCACCACCCTGACCAGCCACGACGTGGTACGGCACCGGCTGGTCGGCGACATCGTGGACGCCTACGACCGCTGGCATTCCCGGCATGACGGCCGGGACGGACATGCGGAAACATGGCCAACCGGCCGTCGGGGACGATAGGCACGTGAGTATCGAGATCGCCAATGAGTCCGGAATCGGCGTGGACGAGACGTCGATCGTGGCGGCGGCGCGGTTCACGCTCGATCGCATGAACGTGAGTCCGCTGGCCGAACTGTCCGTGCTGCTGGTGGACATCGACGTGATGTCCGACCTGCACGAGCGATGGATGGACCTGGCCGGCCCCACCGACGTCATGGCCTTTCCCATGGACGAACTGGACTCGGCGCGCCGGCCCGACGCGGCCGAGGCCGGCCCGGCTCTGCTCGGCGACATCGTGCTGTGCCCCGCGTTCGCCCGGGAACAGGCCCGCAAGGCCGGCAACGGCCTGCTGGAAGAACTGCACATGCTGACCGTGCACGGCGTTCTCCACCTGCTCGGCTACGACCACGCCGAACCGGCCGAGGAACGCGAGATGTTCACCCTGCAGCGGCGGATCCTCGCCGACTTCCACGCCGCCCGGGCCGAGGCCGCCCGTCGCGCCGTGCAGCGCAGCGAGGACGACAAGGTGCTCGGCGTTGTCGGTCTGGACGAGCAGCCCAGCACGCCGGCCCCCGCCGACCGGCCGAACGAGTAGGACGATTCGTGGCCGGATCGCCGGCGGAGTCGGCCGTGCTGCTCGTCCTCGCGGTTGTCGGAGTGATCCTCGCGGGGATGTTCGCCTGCGCCGACGCCGCGTTGAGCGCCGTGTCGAGGGCCCGCGTCGAGGAGTTGGTTCACGAGAATCGCGGCGGTGCGCGGCAGCTGGAGGCCGTCATCGCCGACCGGCCTCGCCATGTCAACCTGCTGTTGCTGCTGCGGCTGGTCTGTGAGCTGGCGGCCACCGTCCTGGTGACCGTCGTGTGCCTGCGGCTGATCACGCCAGACTGGCTGGCGGTGCTCGTCGCCGCGCTGTGCATGGTGGTCGCGTCCTACGTGCTGGTCGGTGTCGGCCCGCGGACTATCGGGCGGCAGCATCCCTACTCGGTCGGGCTGGTCGCGGCCGGTCCGGTCCGGGCGTTGGGCACGGTGCTCGCGCCGCTGTCGAAGCTGCTGATCGTGGTCGGCAACGCGATCACGCCGGGCCCCGGATTCCGTGAGGGCCCGTTCTCCACCGAGGTCGAGCTGCGCGAACTGGTCGACCTGGCCGGCGAGCGCGGCGTGGTGGACGAGGGCGAACGCGAGATGATCCACTCGGTGTTCGAACTCGGTGACACCATCGCCCGCGAGGTGATGGTGCCCCGCACCGAGATCGTCTGGATCGAGCGGACCAAGACGGCACGGCAGGCCCTGATGCTGTCGCTGCGGTCCGGCTTCACCCGGCTGCCGGTGATCGGTGAGACCGTCGACGACGTCGTGGGCCTCGCCAACATCAAGGACCTCGTCCGCGCCGTGCTGGACGAGAGCCAGCCGCGGCGTTCGGTGGCCGACGTGATGGGCCCCGCCACCTTCGTGCCGGACACCAAGCGCCTCGACGAGCTGCTGGAGGAGATGCAGCGGGACCGCACCCACCTGGCCATCGTGATCGACGAGTACGGCGGCACGGCCGGCCTGGTGACCATCGAGGACATCCTGGAGGAGATCGTCGGCGAGATCACCGACGAGTCCGACACCGACGACCGTCCGCCGGTCGAACATCTTGAGGACGGCAAGATCAGGGTCAGTTCCCGGTTGCAGACCGAGGACTTCAGCGAGCTGTTCGGCGTCGAGATCGATGACGAGGACGTGGAGACCGTCGGCGGCCTGCTGGCCCAGCGGCTCGGTCGGGTTCCGCTGCCCGGCGCGGAGGCCGAGATCGCCGGCCTGCGGCTGCGAGCCGAGGGTGGCAAGGACCGGCGGGGGAGGATGCGCCTCACCTCGGTGCTGGTGTGGCCCCTCTCGGAACAGCCGGAGCAGCCGGAACAGCCGAAGCAGGGGTCGAACGGGGAGATCGGCACGCGCGCCGAGCGCGGTACCGAGAGGAGTTCGGAGCGTGACTGAGTTGAGTACCGGGGACATCGAGCTTGACGCCGAGGACGCGAAGATCGTGACGCTGGCCAGGTCCACGCGCGCCCG
>DASVLX010000066.1:0-5068 GCA_036384655.1 Pseudonocardiaceae bacterium | reverse complement strand
CGTAGGTGCCGATGCCGCCGTTCCACAGCAGGTCCACCGGCGCGACCAGGATCGCCTTCATCAGCTCGCCGGGCGACAGCCTGGTGACATCGTCCGCCAGTCCCAGCGCGCGCCTGGCCTGTTCGCTGATCGCGATCGACTTGGCGGTCCGGGGCCAGACGCCACCGCCGGGGCTGATGGCGGAGCGCTCGTAGTCGTCCCACGACGACCGGGGCAGCGCGAACAGGCGTTGCCGCTGGACGAACGAGCCGGCCGGGTCGGGGTCGGGGTCCAGGAAGATGTGCCGGTGGTCGAACGCGGCGACCAGTTTGATGTGCTCGGACAGCAGCATGCCGTTGCCGAACACGTCACCGGACATGTCGCCGATGCCGACGACGGTGAACTCCTGGCTCTGCGTGTCGACTCCCAGTTCGCGGAAATACCGGGACACGCTTTCCCAGGCGCCACGGGCGGTGATGCCCATCTGCTTGTGGTCGTAGCCGACCGAACCGCCGGAGGCGAACGCGTCGCCCAGCCAGAAGCCGTACTGCGCGGCCACATCGTTGGCGATGTCGGAGAACCGGGCGGTGCCCTTGTCCGCGGCGACGACCAGATAGGTGTCGTCGCCGTCATGCCGGACCACCGACGGCGCGGGCACGACCTTGCCGTGGTCGAGATTGTCGGTGAGGTCGAGCAGGCCGGAGACGAACATCCGGTAGCAGGCCACGCCCTCGGTCAGGGTCGCCTCGCGGTCCTTGCCGGCATCGCCGGTGGGCGCCGGTGGGCGCTTGACCACGAAGCCGCCCTTGGCGCCGACGGGCACGATCACCGCGTTCTTCACGGCCTGGGCCTTGACCAGGCCGAGGATCTCGGTGCGGAAGTCCTGGCGCCGGTCGGACCAGCGCAGCCCACCGCGCGCGACCGGGCCGAACCGCAGGTGCACGCCCTCGACCCGGGGCGAGCACACGAAGATCTCGAACCTGGGCCGAGGTTCCGGCAGGCCGGGCACCTGCTTCGGGTCGAGTTTGACGGCCAGATACGGCCTGGGCTGGCCGGCGGCGTCCCGCACGAAGTAGTTGGTGCGCAGTGTGGCGTTCACCAGGCTGAGCAGGTTGCGCAGGATGCGGTCCGCGTCGAGGCTGGCCACCGCGTCGATCCGGGCGGTGATGTCGGTGGTCAGTTCGTCGGTGATGGTGGCGCGTTCCTCGCTGGACAGCGCCGGGTCGTGGCGGGCCTCGAACAACCTGACGAGCCGCGTGACGATCTCGGTGTGACCGAGCACCACGTCCTCGATGTAGTCCTGGCTGTAGGGGCTGCGGGCCTGGCGCAGGTACTTGGCGTAGGTCCGCGGGATGGTCGCCTGCCGCCAGGTGAGGCCGGCCCGCACCACCAGCTCGTTGAAACCGTCCACTTCGGCCTGTCCGCGCCAGGCGGCGGCGAACGCCCGCTCGAACCTGTCGCGCAGATCGGCGTCGCCCTGGATGGGGGCCGGCTCGAAGCGCAGGCCGAAGTCGAAGATCCAACAGGTGATGCCGTCGTCGCGATGCACCTCGTAGGGCCGCTCGTCGACCACCACGGCGCCCATCCGCTGTAGCAGCGGGAGCACGGTGGACAGCGTCACGCGCTCGCCGGCCAGGTAGAGCTTGAACCGGTGTTCGCCGTCCTCGGCGCCCTCCGGCTGGTAGAACGACACGTCCAGCGCGTCGGGCTGCAACGCCCGCAACCGGTGCATGTCGGCGAGGCCGACCGTGGCGGAGAAGATCTCCTTGTAGGACTCGGGAAACGCGGCCGCGTACCGCTGGCCGAGGATCGTGGCGGTCTCCACGTCCTCCTCGCCGCGCGCGGCGAGCACCGCGTCGATCATCCGGTCGTCCCAGCCGCGCACCGCCTCGGCCAGCCGCCGCTGGATCTTCGCGGGGTCCGGTTCGAGGGCCACGGTGCTGGGATCCGTGTAGACCATGAAGTGCACGCGGGCGATCGGGGTTTCCCCGACCCGCGCGCTGTATTCGATCTGTCTGCCGGACAGCGCCCGCAGCAGCACCTCCGTCATGGCCAGCCGGGTCGTGGTGGTGTACCGGTCACGGGGCAGGTAGACGAGGCATGAGTAGAAGCGGCGGTACGGGTCGCGGCGCAGGAACAGCCGCACCCGGCGCCGGTCGGCCAGCGCGAGCACGCCGGTGACCGTCTCGTAGAGGGCGTCCGTCTCGGTGGAGAACAGCTCCGGCCGCGGATAGTTCTGGATGACGTCGAGCATCAGGTGCCCGGAGTACGAGTCCTGCGGGAACCGGGCGCGGTGCAGCACCTCCCTGACCCGCCGCTCGATCACCGGGATGTTGAGCACGTCCTCGTACATCGCCGCGCTGGTCAGCACACCGAGGAAGAGGTGCTCGCCGTTGACGTTGCCCTGCTCGTCAAACGTTTTCACGCCGACGTAGTACGGATACGCCCCACAGTGCACAGTGGACGGTTCGCTGGCCTCGGTGAGCAGCAGCAGCCGGCCGGTGTGTGCCGGGTCGTGCGCCGCGGTGTCCGGGCTGGGCGGCGGGTTGTCCGACCGCAGCACACCCAGGCCGGAGGCGAGGCTGGGGCGCAGCGTGCCGACCAGTTCGTAGCGCCGGTAGCCGAGGAAGGTGAAGTGCCCGTCGGCCAGCCACCGCAACAGCTTCGCCGCGTCGCCGATCTCCCGCGCCGGCACCGGCGGTCGGGCGGACTCCAGCGAATCGGCCAGGGTCCGCGCGGTGTTGGTCATCTTGTCGGTGTCCTCGACGACCTCTCGGACGTCGTTGAGCACCTCCATGAGCCGGCGTTCCAGTTCCGCGGCCCGGTTCACGTCGGTGACCTGGTCGATGTCGATGCTCATCCACGACTCGGCCAGGCTGCCGGCCGGCGGAGTCTCCGGGTCGGCGGTGGCCTCGACGGCCAGCAGCTTCCCGCTGAGATCCCGGCGCACCACGACGATCGGGTGCACGACGCGCTGGACGTTCACCCCGCCGCGGGTGAGCTCGGCGACCACCGAGTCAACCAGGTACGGCATGTCGTCGGTGACCATCTGGACGATCGTGGCGGCGCGGCTCCAGCCGTCCCGTTCCACGGTGGGATTGATCAGCTTGACGCTCGGCCGGCCGGGCACCCGGTTCTCGGCAAGCAGGTAGTTCGATCGGACGGCGCCCACCAGTTGGGACGGGTCGTCGCCGATGACCTCCTCGGGAGGCAGGTACCGGAAATACCGGCGGATCAGGTCGGCTATGTCCGGCGCCAGCTTCGCGGCGCGGTCGATCAGGGCGTCACGGGTCTGCTCGGGGGACGCCGCGCGCTCGGCGGCGAGCCAGTCGTCACGGACACCGAGTGGGTTCGGGGTGAGGGTTCTGGATGACGAGGGTCCGGAAGATGTCATGTCCAGCCTTGATTCGTTACGAGTCCGCCCGGTGGCTCATCCATCGGGGAACGGTCTGGCGGTCGTCGTCTAAATTGCGGGTAATCGATGCATGTCGGGGCCGGACTGGTCGCGGTTCGGGTAGTGGAGGATCGTCCTCCGGTTCGGGTTCGCTGGCCGCCTGGTAGGCCATCAGGGCTTCCATCAACAGGTCGCCGAGGTGGTTGCCGTGCTTGCCGGCCGAGCCGTTGGCCGGGCTGGATGGATGCCGTACCGGCGCCGGTTTCGTCGGCTCCAGTTCCTCCGGTGGCACGGAGGGTTCGAGCGGGCGCGGAGCCACGGACTCCGACGACCGGTCGGGGGCCAGGCTCAGTTCGGTCAACCAGTCCATGCTGGGCAACGCCATGGGCCGGCGGGGCGTCGGTCGTGGCGGCGGCGACGGCGGTGACGAGGGCGAGGGTGGTGCCGACGGCGAGGGCACGGACTGCAGCCGGGGCGGTTCCTCCGAGTCGGCGGCGCGCCGGCGGCCACCGGACCCGTTGACCCGCACCCCCAGCCGGGACAGCACCGAGCGCGCTTCCTGCTCGTCGCCGTCGGCGTGCCGGGACTCCGAGCGTGCCATCTCGGCCAGCGGCGAGGTCGGTTGGAGGGGCGGCCGGGGGATCCCCGGGGCCAGCACCGACACCGGCACCGGTGCCGGTTCGTCCCCGATGACCGGCAGCACCGTGGTACTGAAGTTGTCCGGCGAATGCCGCGACGGCGGCGCGACCACGACGGGCTCCGCGACCACGACGGGTTCGGTGACCGCCACGGGTTCCGTGACCGGACCGAACCGCTCCTCGCTGGTGCGCACGGTCACCGTGACACCGGGCCACTCCGCGCCGTTCATCGCGTCCCGCAGCCGCTGTGCCAGTCGTTCCGCCTGGTCCCGGGGAACGCCCGGGACCAGCACGGCCAGTTCGGCACCGCCCACCCTGGCCACCGTGGCGTCGGAGGGGGCGGCGTGCCGGACACGGTCGGCGACCCGGTCCAGCACGAGTTCGCTGGCCGACTGCCGGCTGCCGAACACGTCCACCAGCAGCACGGCGACATCCTGACTGGAGCCGCCGGCGGCTCCGCGGCCGGACCGCCCGGACCCCGACCACCGGCTGGCCGGGGCGAGCGATTCCAGCAGCCGGACGAGCTCGTCCGGCCGGTCCGGCACACCAAACGCGGACGTCAACTGATTACGCACGGTGTACTCGCCGCGCAGGTGACGCATCCGGACACCGTGGGCGGTGCGCAGCAGCCGGATCGCCTCGGGCAGCTGGCCGGCGCGTTCGCTGGCGTCGGCGAGCAGGCCGAGGCCCTCGGCGTGCAGGGAATCCAGTTTGTGCCGGGAGCCCAGCGCGGCACCCTCCCGGAGCAGGCCCGTGGCCTGGCCGAACAACCCGGCCGGCAGGTACACGCGGCCCGCCAGCGCGAGCGCCAGCCAGCCGGTCGGACCGGCCGCCGGTGCCCTGGTGGCCTCGGCGAAGACCATCTCGGCGATGTGCCGGGCATCGTCGAGCCGGCCGAGGTCCAGCAGACCGAGGGCCAGGTGGCTGGCCAGCCTGGCGCTGGCATAGCCGCTGTCCAGGTCCGGCATGGACAGGTCACGGAGCAGCTCGGTGCCCTCGCGGGCGGCGTCCACCGCGGACCGGGCGTCGCCGCGCCGCCGGTGCTCGGCCGCGGCCG